>JAICSH010000001.1 GCA_025936995.1 Thermoleophilia bacterium
AACGACCGCCTCGAGATCTGGGACCGCGCAGCCTGGAAGCGCGAGCTCGCCGAGGTCGAAGGGAGTGCTGAGGATGTTGCCGAACGTCTTGCAGCCCAGGGAAGCTGACCACGTCCCCGCTCTCGCCGAGGAGGTGCGGGCGGGACTCGCCGTCCGGCCGGGCGAGACCGTCATCGACGCGACCTTCGGGGCGGGCGGGCACGCCGCGATCCTCGCCGCCGACCTCGGCGGCAAGGGGAAGCTGATCGCGATCGACCGCGATCCGACGGCGCGCACGTACTTCGAGCGGCTCACGAGCCGCATTCCGCTGAACGCCAGGCTCCTGCGCGGCGACTTCGGCGTAGTCCTGCCGCAGCTCGCGGAGAACAGCGTCCGGGCCGACGCGATCCTCCTCGACCTCGGCGTCTCCTCGATGCAGCTCGACCGGCCAGAGCGCGGCTTCTCGTACGCCACGGACGCACCCCTCGACATGCGGATGGACCCGATGCAGGACGTCAGCGCGAGCGACGTGGTCAACACGTGGAGCGAGCGCGATCTCGCGACGATCTTCCGCCGCTACGGCGAGGAGCGGTACGCGAAGCAGATCTCACGGGCCATCGCCCGGCGCCGGCGCGAGCAGCCGTTCGAGCGCTCGGGGGAGCTCGTGGACACGATCAAGGCGGCGATTCCCGCTCCGGCTCGGTTCGGCGAAGGGCATCCCGCGAAACGCGTCTTCCAGGCGCTGCGGATCGCGGTCAATGCCGAGCTCGACTCGCTCGAGAACGCCCTGCCCGCGGCGCTCGGGATGCTGCGGCCGGGCGGGAGGCTCGCCGTCATCTCCTTCCACTCGCTCGAGGACCGGATCGTGAAGCGCTTCCTCCGCGAGCGGGAGCGCGGGTGCACGTGCCCGCCGGACTTCCCCGTCTGCGTGTGCGGCCACGAGCCCGAGCTCCGCGCGGTGCAGCGGCGGCCGATCCGGCCCGGACAGTCCGAGCTCGCAGCGAACCCGCGCTCCGCGTCGGCCCGGCTCCGGGTCGCGATCAAGACGGTGGCGGAGGCGGCCTGATGGCCGCGGTCGACTGGTTCGCGCAGGCCGAGGTCGCAGAGCCGGTCCCGGCGCCTCGCACGAAGCCGAAGCCACGCCGCGCCGGGCAGTGTCCGGCCGCGCCCGTACGCTCGCGGCGCAAGGTAACGCGCCGTCGCGTTCGCGGCCACATCGTCTGGATGATCCTGTTCGCCTTCCTCCTCTTCGGCGTCGTCGCGGTCAACGTCGCCGTCCTGCAGGCGCACGTGGCCGTCTCGCAGCTCGACCAGGAGCGCGCGCAGCTGAAGGCGCAGAACCAGGCGCTCGCCTCGCGGCTCTCCGCCGCGAGCGCCGCTCCGCAGGTCGAGGCGGCGGCTCGCCGGCTGGGCCTCGTGCAGGCGCCGGCCGCGAGCACGTCCTACCTGGATCTCGCGCCGGCCCGTAGGTGAGGATGCCGGTCCGCGTCGTCAACTCGCGGCTCCGGCTCCTGCTCCTCGTCCTCCTCGTCACCTTCGCGGCTCTCGGCGCGCGCGCGGCGTGGATCCAGACCGTTCGCGCCTCCTCGCTCGCCGCGCGGGCGCAGGCGCAGACGAAGTTCGACCTCGTCCTGCCGGCGGGACGCGGCACGATGTACGACCGGCTCGGCACGCCGCTCGCGATCGGCGAGCAGGCGACCGACGTGATCGCCGACCCGATGCAGATCTCCGATCCGTTGCACGAGGCCAGGGTCGCGGCGAAGGTGCTCGAGCTTCCCGTCGGTCCGCTGTACAAGGCCCTCTCCGACCGCGGCAGCGGGTTCGTCTACGTCCAGCGGAAGGCGCCCGCGGGACGGGCGAAGGCGCTCGCGAAGCGGCACCTCACGGGATTCACGTTCCAGGCCGACGAGCTCCGCGTCTATCCGCAGGGCACCGTCGCGGCGCCGCTGCTCGGGTACGCGGGCACCGACAACACGGGCCTTGCGGGGCTCGAGCTCGAGCTGAACAAGGAGCTGGCGGGGACACCCGGCCGCGCGACCGTCGTGCGGGATGCGCTCGGCCAGGACGTCAACACGACGCAGGAGCGCCCGGCCCACGACGGCCGCGACGTCTTCCTCACCCTCGACAGCCACATCCAGGCGAATGCCGAGCAGATCCTGCAGCGGACCGTGAGCCAGTGGCACGCGAAGGACGCGACCGCGATCGTCCTCGATCCGCACACGGGCGCGATCCTCGCGATGGCCCAGGAGCCGGGCTACAACGCGAACGACTTCCCGACGGCGACGAAACACGCGCTGACCGTCGACCATGCCGTCAACGACGTCTTCGAGCCGGGCTCCGTGTTCAAGGTCGTGACCGTCGGCGGCGCGCTGTCGGAGCACAAGGTCACGCCGCAGACGGCGTTCACGCTGCCGTACAAGATCCAGGTCGCCGACCGCGTGGTCCACGACGCCGAGTACCGGCCGACCGAGCGCATGACCGTCTCGCAGATCCTCCAGCGCTCCTCGAACGTCGGCGCGATCACGATCGCGGAGCGGTATCTCGGCGAGTCCGGCCTGAAGCGGTGGATGGCGCGCTTCGGTTTCGGAGCCAAGACGGGAATCGACTTCCCCGGCGAGAGCCCCGGCATCCTGCCGTCGTACTGGTCCGGCTCCACGATCGGCAACGTCCCGATCGGCCAGGGCGTCTCGGTCACGTCGATCCAGCTCGCGTCGGTCTACGCGGCGATCGCGAACGGCGGCGAGTGGGTCCAGCCGCACCTGCTCGACCACGTCCTCGGCGATCCGGCGCCGACGCTGCAACGGCGGAGGATCCTCTCGCCGGGCGTCGACGAGGAGTTGCGGACGATGCTCAAGGGCGTCGTCTCGGACCAGGGCACGGCGCGGTTCGCCGCCATTCCCGGCTACACCGTCGCGGGGAAGACGGGCACTGCGCAAAAGCCGGGACCGCACGGGTACATGCCGGGCGCCTACGTGGCGACGTTCGTCGGGATGGTGCCGGAGCGGGATCCGCGCCTCGTCGTGATGGTGAGCATCGACGAGCCGCACGGCGGGATCTTCGGCGGCCTCGTCGCGGCACCCGCGTTCGCGCAGATCGCGTCCTTCGACCTCCAGTACCTCGAGGTCCCGCCCGATCTCAAGATCCGCTAGGCCCGGCTGCGCGCGCGGCGCAGGCTCGCGAGCACGCCGAGCACGATCACGCCGACGCCGGCGCAGAAGCCGATCCCGGCCGAGCGGAGCGAGGTGTAGTTGATCGCGACACCGGCGGCGATCACCGGGATCGAGAGGCCGAGGTAGAGGACGACGAAGAAGCTCGACGCGGTCTCGCCGCGACGCTCCGCCGGTGCGCGCTCGGCGATCGAGGCGAGTCCGCCGCCGACGATGACGCCCTGGCCGAGCCCGCCGACCGCGGCGCTCGCGAACAGCGCCTCGATGGAGTCGGCGGCGAGCGCGACCGCGAGCAGTCCGACGCCGCCGACGAGCAGGCCACAGCCGACCTCGAGCGCGTTCGGCAGGCGGACGACGAGCGCCTGGCCGGACACCGACATGACGAAGAGCACGAACACGAGCAGGCCGGCGAGGGCCGGGCTGTGCCGGTGGAGGCCGAGGCCGAGAAACTCCGGGGCGACGGAGCCGAAGATGCCGGAGACGGCGAAGGCGGCGGCTCCTGCGAGCGAGGCGCGAACGAAGATGCCGGCCACCTCGGCCGGGACGCCCAGCCGCTGGAGCCTGAAGCTCGAGGCTCCCCGGCTCACGGTCTCGGGCGCGAGCAGCAGACCGGCGGTCGCGGCTGCGACGAGGACGAGGTCGACTGCGAACGGGATCCGCAGCGGATGGGGCACCCACTGCGCGAGCAGCCCGGAGAGGAGCGTGCCGGTGCCGAGGCCGCCGAGGTTCGCGAACACGGCGATGAAGCTCGCGAAGCGGCGGCGTCCGTCCGGAGCGAGGTCGATCACGTATGCCGTGGCGGTGCCGGTGAAGATGCCTGCGGACACGCCCGAGACGATGCGCCCGACGTAGATCGGCGCGAGCGACCCGGCGAGCAGGAAGAGGATCGCACTCGCCGCGGAGACCACGAGACCGAACAGCAGCACCGGCTTCCGGCCGAGCTGGTCGGACAGGTTCCCGAAGAGGACGAGCCCGGCGATCACCCCGAAGGCGTAGATCGCGAAGATGACGGTCACGAGCAGCGGCCCGAACGAGTAGCGCTGCTCGAACAGCGGGTAGAGCGGCGTCGGCAGCGTCGTGCCGACCATGGCGACGAAGAACGCGAGGACCGCCAGAACGAAGGCGGTGAGCGAGCCGGCGTGCCCGTCACCGCGCACGAGTACATTCTGACGGATGAACGTGGAGCGCCTCGTGGCAGCGCTCGAGCCGGTCGAAGTGCTCGGGCGCCGTGAGGTCGAGGTGCGCGATCTCGCCTACGACGCCCGCGCCGCCGGTCCGGGCACGGTCTTCTTCGCGGTTCCGGGCGAGCGCGCCGACGGCCACGACTTCGCCGCCGCTGCGGTGGAGCGCGGAGCGGTCGCGCTCGTCGTCGAGCGCCGGCTCGACCTTCCCGTGCCGCAGCTCGTCGTCCGCGACTCGCGCGCCGCGATGGCGCCGGCGGCCGAAGCCTTCTTCGGCGAGCCGACGAGGGAGCTGGAGGTCGTCGGCGTCACGGGGACGAGCGGCAAGACGACGACGAGCTTCCTCCTCTTCGCGATCCTCGCCGCCGCCGGCCGCCGGCCCGGGCTCCTGGGCACCGTCGAGGCCCGCGTGGGGGGAGAGCGCCGCGGCGTCGTGCGGACGACCCCGGAGGCGATCGACCTGCAGCGGCTGTTCCGCGAGATGCTCGACGCCGGCGACCGCTCCTGCGCGATGGAGGCGTCGTCGCACGCATCCGTCCTCCACCGGCTCGACCGTGTGTGCTTCGCCGCGCTCGTCTTCACGAATCTCAGCCAGGACCACCTCGACTTCCACGGCGACATGGAGTCGTACTTCGAGGCGAAGCGGCGCCTCTTCCTCGCCGAGCCACGGCCGATCGCCGTGGTCAACGTCGGCGACGAGTACGGCCGGCGGCTCGCGCAGGAGCTGCCGGAGGCGATCACGTTCACCGCGGAGGACGCGAGCGCGCTCGACAGTATCGAGCTGCGGCTCCGTGGGCGCTTCAACGTCGAGAACGCGCTCGGAGCGCTGCACGCCGCGCGGGCGCTCGGCATCGACGACGCTGCGATCCGGCGCGGGCTCGAGTCTGTCCGGGGAGTTCCGGGCCGGTTCGAGGCCGTCGACGTGGGCCAGCCGTTCCACGTCATCGTCGACTACGCGCACAAGCCAGGCGCACTCGAGAACGTGCTGCGCGCGGCGCGCGATCTCTCCGCGGGCAAGCACGTGATCTGCGTCGTGGGCGCAGGCGGCGACCGCGACCGCGGCAAGCGCGCGGTCATGGGGCGGCTCGCCTCCGAGCTCGCCGACGTCGTGATCGTCACCTCCGACAACCCGCGGAGCGAGGATCCGGAGGCGATCGCGGCCGAGATCGTCTCCGGCGCGGACGGCAACGCCGAGGTCGAGCTCGACCGTACGGCGGCGATCGCGCGGGCGATCGAGCTCGCGGAGTCCGGCGATGTCGTCCTCATCGCGGGCAAGGGCGCGGAGCAGGGGCAGGAGTTCGCCGACCGGACCATGCCGTTCGACGATCGAGCGGCGGCGCGGGAAGCGCTGGAGGCCCGGTCCTGATCCCGATCCCGCTCGCCGAAGTGCGGGCGCTCTCGCTGGGGAGACTCGAGGGCGACGCGGAGTCGGTCACCGGCGTGGACGTCGACTCGCGCCGGATCCGGCCGGGAGACCTGTTCGTCGCGGTCCAGAGCGGCGAGGCGTTCCTCGACGATGCTCGCCGGCGCGGCGCCGCGGCGACGCTCGTCCCCGACGACGCGCATGCCGCGCTCGCGGCGCTGGGGAGTGCCGTCCGCGCCCGCAGCGATGCTCGCGTCGTGGCGATCACCGGCTCGGTCGGCAAGACGTCGACGAAGGACATCCTCGCGGCTCTCCTGCGCCCACGCTTCCGCACCGTTGCGGCGCCCGACGGCTTCAACAACGAGATCGGCCTGCCACTCACGCTCTGCCGGATCGAGCCCGAGACAGAGGTCGTCGTGACCGAGATGGCGATGCGCGGAGCCGGCCAGATCCGTGATCTCGCACGAGTTGCGCGGCCGCATCTCGGGGTGATCACGGCGATCGCGCCGGTTCATCTCGAGCAGCTCGGCAGCCTCGAGAACATCGCGCGCGCGAAGGCCGAGCTCCTCGAAGAGCTTCCCGCGGGCGCCGTCGCGGTTCTGCCCGAGGACGCCCCCGAGCTTGAGCCGTTCGTACCCGACGGCCTCGACGTGCGCCGCTTCCCTGCGCCGGCGGCGGAGGTCCGCGACGGCCGCACGCACCTCCGGTGGCACGGCCGCGACGTCGCCTTCGGATTTACGGCGCGGCACCAGGCAGCCAACGCGGCGGCGGCTCTGGCCGCGGCCGAGGCGCTCGGGGTCGACCCGCCGGACGAGCCCGTGGAAGTGACCTTCTCCCGCCTGCGCTCGCAGGAGGTGGAGCTGCCCGGTGGCGGCGTGCTGATCAATGACGCGTGGAATGCGAACCCGGTGGCGATGCGGGCGGCGCTCGCGCACCTCCGCGATCGCGCCGACGGGCGCAGGACCGTCGCGATCCTCGGCGAGATGACGGAGCTCGGTCCGGAGGCCCCCGGCTACCACCGCGAGATCGCAGGCGAAGCCGAGGGGATCGACGTCGTGCTGGGAGTGGGCGAGCTCGCCCGCGAGTATCGGCCGGACGAGTGGACGCGCACCGCGGCGGAGGCGGCTGCGGCCGTGCGCGGGCTCGTTCGCCCGGGAGACGCCGTCCTCGTCAAAGGATCGCGGGTGGTCGGCCTGGAGGCCGTGGTCGAGGCGCTGCAGGAGCCGCGGCCGTGATCCGCGTCCTCATCGCGGCGGCGGTCGGGCTCGGAGTCTCGATCGTCATGGGGCCCCGGTTCATCGACTTCCTGCGGCGCAACGAGTTCGGCCAGCAGATTCGTGAGGATGGGCCGGAGCACCACATCGTGAAGCAGGGGACGCCGACGATGGGCGGGCTGATGATCCTGTTCGCGGCGAGCATCGCCTTTTTTCCGGTCACGCATTTCCGGCTCCAGGCGCTGACCGTCCTGTTCGCCGCGCTCGCATGCGGTGCGATCGGCTTCCTCGACGACTTCATCAAGCTCACGCACAGGCGGTCGCTCGGGTTGTCGGGGCGCTGGAAGCTCGTGCTCCTCGCCGGTGTCACGCTGGTGGTCGCGATCGTCGCCCGCCACCTCCATCTGAGCACGGACGTCTACATCCCGGTGATCGACGTCACCGTGCCGCTGTCGTACGGCTGGTACGTGTTCCTCTTCCTCGTGATCGGCGGCGCCGCGAACGGGACGAACCTCGCCGACGGAGTCGACGGTCTCGGCGCGGGGACGGCGATCATCGCGCTGTTCACCTTCATGGCGATGAACGTCGTCTCGTACGTCCGGTCCGGACACGTCGGCCACCGCAACCTGACGAAGCTCGATCTCGCCATCGTCGGCGCTGCGCTCATCGGAGCCGCCGTCGGCTTCCTCTGGTTCAACGCGTTCCCGGCCGAGGTCTTCATGGGCGACACGGGCTCGATGGCCTTCGGAGGAGCGCTCGCGGGGTTCGCAATCATGATGAAGGTCGAGCTGCTCCTGCTCCTGATCGGCGGGATCTTCGTGATCGAGGCGCTCTCCGTGATGATCCAGGTCTTCACGTTCAAGTACCTCGGGCGACGCGTCTTCCTCATGGCGCCGATCCACCACCACTTCGAGATGAAGGCGTGGTCCGAGACGAAGATCACCGTACGGTTCTGGATCGTCGCCGGGCTGCTGTGCGCGGTCGGCTTCGCGCTCTACTACCGCTACTACTTCGGTCAGCGATGAGCTCGGGTCCGACGGAGGTGGAGCTGGCGTTGCTCGACGCGGCTCAGCTGCAGCCGGAGGAGGCTGTGCTCGTGCTCGGCGGCGGGTCGCTCGCGCTCGGCGCCCACGACCGAGTCGGCGACGGCTGGGTCTACGTCGTCCGGTCCCAGATCGACGAGCTCGAGGAGTTGCTCTGCGAGGCGCATGCAGTGGGGGCGAGCGGCGTGGCGTACCTCGTCGGCGACACCCCCGTGCTGCCGCTTCCGGACGACGCCGTCGCGGCCGCCGTCGGGCGGATCGTAACGGACGACGGGGCGCTCGGGGCTGCCGTCGAGGAGCTCGCGCGCGTGCTCTCGGCCGGCGGCCGCGTCTCGCTCGCGGAGCCGGACTCCGCAGCGGGCGACGAGCTCGCGCGCTTCCTCGAGGCGGCGGGATTCGAGGGCGTGGACGTGGCTCGAGCCGGTGAGCAGGCCGTCGTGAGCGGCCGGCTCCGCTGAGGACCCGGGAGCCGGACGGCGAATACGTACCGCATCCTCCACGAAGCCTCCACACCGCTGTCACAACCGCGCGCGTACGCTGACCTCAGGGGACCTGCGCCCCCCATTGGGGGGGAGCGTTTGCCGTGAGCGGGACACGTCCCGACGGGCCGTCTCCCGACGAGGCCTGGCTGCCGCGCCGCGCCCTCGTCGTCGGGCTCGCACGGTCGGGCCGCGCGGCGGCCGCCGCGCTCGCTCGCCGTGGCGTTCACGTCGTCGCAGCCGATCGCTCTGTCGACGCCGACGCCGGGAGGCTCGACGACCTCGGTGTCGAACTCCGACTCGGAACGGAGGAGGAGGCGTTGCTCGAAGGGGTGGATCTGGTCGTCAAGAGCCCCGGCGTGCCGGCGGAGTCGCCGCTCGTCGTGGCCGCGCGCGCGCGCGAAGTCGCCGTCTGGAGTGAGGTCGAGCTCGGCTACCGGCTGCTACCGGCGGGGACGCGGTTCATCGGCGTCACCGGCACGAACGGCAAGACGACGACGACGGAGCTGCTCGGCGCGATCCTGCGCACGGCCGGCCGGCCGGTCGAGGTCGCCGGCAACGTCGGACGGGCGCTCACGGAGGTGGCCGCGGCCGTGCAGGCCGATTCGTGGATCGTCTGCGAGCTCTCGAGCTTCCAGCTCGAGGACGTCCACGTGCTCGCCTGCGACGTCGCCGTCCTCCTCAACCTCGAGCCCGACCACCTCGACCGGCACGGCAGCTTCGAGGCGTACAGTGCCGCGAAGCTGCGGATCTTCGAGCGGGCGCAGGCGAAGGTCGTCCCGCGAGGGTTCGGCGTCGACGGGATCGAGTTCTCCGCTGACGACCCGCTTCCCGCGGAGCCGCTGATCCCCGGTCGTCACAACCGGGAGAACGCCGCCGCGGCCACCGCCGCCGCCCGCGCAGCAGGCATCCCAGACGACGCGATCGCGGAGGCGCTCCGCACGTTCCCCGGCGTCCCGCACCGGCTGGAGCTCGTCCGCGAGCGGCACGGAGTGCGCTGGGTCAACGACTCGAAGGCGACGAACACGGCCGCTGCTGCCCGCGGGGTCGCCGCCTACGACACTCCGCTCCGCCTCACCCTCGGCGGTTCTCTCAAGGGCGAGGACTTCGGGCCCTTCGCCCGCGGGCTGCCGGAGAACGTCAGCTCGATCTACCTCATCGGCGCCGCGAGCGACGAGCTGGCAGCCGCGCTGGACAGCGCGGGGCGCGCCTACGTCCGGGCGAACGACCTTCCGACGGCGGTCACCCGTGCCGCCGCCGACGCCGAGCCGGGGGACGTCGTCCTGCTCTCTCCCGCCTGCGCGAGCTTCGACCAGTTCGCGAACTTCGAGGAACGCGGGGACACGTTCCGGCGCCTCGTGCAGGAGCTGCCGTGAGCGGCGCCCGCACGAAACAGCTCCAGTTCGAGTGGAACCTGCTCGTGCTCGTCACGGCGGCCCTCGTCCTCTTCGGCCTCGTGATGGTGTACAGCGCGACCTCGGGATCCGCCGCGCTCGGGAACGGCAACCCGCTCGGCTACGTCGGCCGGCAGCTGGCCTACGTGATCGTCGGGGTCGGCCTGCTCGTGGTCGTCTCGCGCCTCGAGCTCGAGCGGCTCCGCGCGCTGGCGCCGACGCTCGTCGTGACCGCGCTCCTCCTCCTCCTCGCCGTGCTCGCCGTCGGGTCGCGGATCCACGGCGCGCGCCGCTGGATCGCGTTCGGGCCGTTCGTCTTCCAACCCTCGGAGCTGGCCAAGCTCGCGCTTGTCGTCTGGACCGCCGCCTACCTCTCGCGGCACCGGCCGCCGCGCACCCTGAAGGAGCTCGGCCGGCCGATCGGCTTTCTCGTCCTCGCCTTCGCCGGCCTCGTGCTCGTCGAGCCGGACCTCGGAACCGCGCTCACGCTCCTCCTCGTCGTCGGCGCGATCCTGCTCGTCTCGGGGACACGGCTGCCGCTGCTCGCGTCCGCCTACGGCCTCGTCTTCGGGCTGGCCGCGATCGCGGCCTGGACGTCCCCGTACCGGCGCGACCGCCTCCTCACGTTCCTCGACCCCTGGAAGGATCCGACCGGCGCCGGGCTGCAGAACGTCCAGGCGCTGATCAGCATGGGCTCCGGCGGCGTCTTCGGGCGCGGCCTCGGACAGTGCATCGAATGCCTCCACTACCTGCCCGAGGCGCACACGGACATGATGTTCGCCGTCGTCGGCGAGGAGCTGGGGCTCGTCGGCGTCGGCCTCCTCGTCGCGGCGTTCAGCGCGTTCGCCTACGCGGGTGTGCGGCTCGCGATCGTCACGCGCGACCCGTTCGCGAAGCGGCTCGCCGCGGGGGTCACGGCGCTCGTCTGCGGCCAGGCCGCGATCAACATGGCGGCGACGATCGGTGTCGCCCCGCTGACCGGGATTCCGCTCCCATTCGTCTCGTACGGCGGCTCGAGCCTCGTGGTGATGCTCGCCGGGGTGGGCGTCCTCCTTAACATCGCCCGTGGCAATGGCGGACGAGCGGCAGCTGCGGTTCCTGATCGCGGCCGGAGGGACGGTCGGACACGTCGCGCCGGCGCTCGCCGTCGCGGAGGCGCTGCGGCGGCGGGGCGGGCTGGTGACGTTCGCCGGGTCGCCGGATCGCGTCGAGGCGCGGCTCGTTCCTGAGCGCGGCTACGAGTTCGACGCCTTCGCCGTCTCGGGCTTCCCGCGCCGGACGAGCGTCGAGCTCGTTCGCGCCGCGGGCCGGGCCGCGGCGGCACCCGCCGCGTGCCTTCGCATCCTCCGGCGCAGGAGGCCGGACGCGGTGCTCGGTGCCGGCGGCTACGTCGCCGGGCCGATGGTGCTTGCCGCGCGGTTGCAGGGGATCCCGTGCGCGCTCACCGAGGCGGACGCGCACCTCGGACTCGCGAACCGTCTCGCCGCGCCGCTCGCGGAACGCGTCTTCCTTGCGCTGCCGCTCGGCCTGCAGGGGGAGAAGTACCGGGCGGTCGGGCGACCGATCCCGGCGGCGTCGCAGGCGGTCGACCGCGCCGTGGCCCGCAGCCGCCTCGGGCTCCCCGCTGAGGCGCGGGTCGTCCTCGTCTTCGGCGGCTCGCTCGGCGCGCGCCTGCTCAACGACGTGGCGCTCGACGCGTGGGCCGAGTCCGGGCCTGCCGTCATCCACCTCTGCGGCGAGCGGGACTTTCCGGAGCTGAAGGGACGGGTCGCGCGCCCCGACTACCTGCTCAGGCCGTTCATCGAGGAGATCGGCGTCGCGTACGGCGCCGCGGACGTCGCGCTGGCCCGGGCGGGAGGGTCGATCTGGGAGCTCGCTGCGGCGGGACTGCCGGCGGTGCTCGTCCCCGGCGCTTTCGCGACAGGGCAGCACCAGGACAAGAACGCACGCTGGTTCGCGGATGCGGGAGGCGCGGTGGTCGTGCCCGAGGCCGAAGCCGCCGGCGCGCCGCAGACTGTCGAAGCGCTGCTTGCCGACCACGACCGCCTGGCGGCGATGGCCGCCGCGATGCGGGCGGTCGCGAAACCCGACGCAGCGGAAGAGATCGCGGATGAGCTCGTCTCCCTCGCAGCCGCTCGCCGGTAGGCGAATCTGGATCGCCGGGATCGGCGGCGCCGGCATGAGCGGCTACGCGCTGCTCGCGCGTGCCTGGGGCGCCGAGGTCGCCGGCTGGGACCGAGTCGAGACGCCGTACCTGCGCAACCTCGCCGGCGTCGCCGTCGAGATCTCGCCCGAGCCGCCGTCCCCTCCGGACGGCTGGGACGCCTACGTCTCGACCGCGTTCGCAGCTCGGGTGGACGGACGCCCGCGCGCCGATCTTCTTGCCGAGCTCGTCGCGCTGCGCCGCTCGATCGTCGTCGCGGGCGCGCACGGCAAGACGACGACGACCGCGATGATTGCCTTCTGCCTCGACCGGCTCGGTCTCGAGCCGGCGTTTCTCGTGGGCGGCGACGTCCCTCAGCTGGGCGGCAACGCCCGCGCCGGCTCCGGCTGGCTCGTCGTCGAGGGCGACGAGTCGGATCGGTCGGTGGCTGCCCTGCGCCCGGAGATCGCCGTGCTTCTGAACGTCGACCTCGACCACCACGCGACGTTTGTCTCCCGCGGCGAGCTCGCCGCGTTCTTCGACGAGTGGCTGCGCGACGTGCCGCACGTCGTGCGCGCCGAAGAGCTCGAGCCCGCGACTCTCGACCTCGCGGTGCTGGGAGAGCACAACCGCCGGAACGCCGCGGCCGCTCTCGCCGCACTCGAGCTCGCGGGAGTGCCGCGAGAGGACGCCGAGGCGGCGATCGTCGAGTTCCGCGGCGCCGGCCGGCGGCTCGAGCCGAAGGGCGAGGCGGGCGGCGTCGTCGTGCTGGACAGCTACGCGCATCATCCGGCCGAGCTCGCGGCGGACCTCGCGGCCATTCGCGACGGCGGCCGGCTGATCGCGCTCTTCCAGCCTCACCTCTACTCGCGGACTCTGCATCTGGCGCACGGCTTCGCCGAGGCGCTCGCCGCCGCGGACGCAGCGTGCGTGACCGAGATCTATGCCGCGCGGGAGGAACCAATCCCCGGAGTGACCGGACGGCTGATCGTCGACGAGCTCGCACGGCGGAGGCCCGGCATGTGCATCGGCTGGGCGCCGGTGCTCGAGGACGCCGCTTCACTCGTCGCCCGGTGGCCCCGGCCGGGCGACACCGTGCTCACGCTCGGCGCCGGCGACGTGGAACGGGCCGCTCCGTTGATCCTCGAGGCGCTGGCATGACGATCGAGGAGGGAGTCGAGCTCGCTCGCTTCACGACGCTCGGCACGGGAGGGCTCGCGCGCGCCTTCGCACGGCCGGAGTCGGAGCCGGAGGTCGAGGAGCTTCTGCGCTGGGCGCACGACCGCTCCCTCCAGGTCGCGGTCGTCGGGCTCGGCTCGAACCTTCTCGCCGCGGACGACGGCGTCGACGCGCTCGTCCTCAAGCTGGGCGGCGAGCTCGCGGCGGTCGAGGTCACAGGCGAGGTGTTGCGCGTGGGGGGCGGCGCGGCGAACGCGGTCGCGCTGCACCGCGCGCGCACCGCCGGGCTCGGTGGCTTCGAGTTCGCGTGCGCGATCCCCGGCACGATCGGCGGCGGGGTCTGGATGAACGCCGGAGCGTACGGGGGCGAATTCGCGGGCGTCCTGAGGCGAGCGCTCGTCGCGACCGCCGACGGCAGCGACTGGCTGACGCCCTCCGAGCTCGGTCTCTCGTACCGGCACTCCGAGCTTCGCCACGGCCAGGTCGTGCTCCGGGCCGAGCTGGAGCTCCGGCCGAGGCCGTCGGACGAGATCAAGGCCGAGGTACGCGAGCTGAACAGGCAGCGGAAGGAGGCCCAGCCGACGAACCGGCGTACCTTCGGGAGCGTCTTCAAGAACCCGGATCACGAGCTCAGCGCGGGACGGATGCTCGAGGCGTGCGGGCTCAAGGGCCACCGGCTCGGCGGAGCCCAGATCTCGCCCAAGCACGCGAACTTCATCGAGAACGCGGACGGCGCGAAGACGGCCGACGCTCTCGCTCTCATGGCCGAGGCCCGCCGCCGTGCTCACGAGCAGTTCGGCGTCCGGCTCGAGCACGAGGTCGAGTTCCTCGGCGAGCTCGAGCTGCCGGACCTGTAGGAGGGACAGCTCCGGCGACGAACATCGAAAGGTGGCCGCCAAGGCTCGCTTCCCCCGGTCCGTGACCCGCGTCACGGCCGCGGCGCCGCCGCTCCACGCGAGATGGCCACAGCTGAGCCTGCGCGAAGCGCTCGGTCGCCTGACGCCGACCAGGCGCTCGCTCGCGATCGGTTTCGGCATCCTCGCCTTCGCGCTGTGCGGTTACCTGCTCGCGCGCGAGTCGTCGCTCTTCGCCATCGACCGGATCGAGGTGGAGGGAGGCTCGGCCCGGGTGGATGCCCAGGTGCGCAGCGCGCTCGGCTCCCTGGCCGGGAGGCCTCTCGTCGGGCTCGACGGGTCGGCGGTCCTACGCCGGGTCGACGCGCTTCCGGCGGTCGTGCGCGCGAGCTACGACCGCGCGTTCCCGCACACCTTGCGAATCCGGGTGGTTCCCGAGCGTCCTGCCGCTGTCCTGCGCCGCGGTCGGGACAGCTGGCTCGTATCCGTGCGAGGCCGCGTGATGGAAGGGCTGCCGGCCGGCGCCGACTCGAGCCTGCCGCGGATCTGGGTCTCGGCGCACACCTCGGTGACCGTGGGGGCGGAGCTCTCGGGCGCGGGCTCCGGCGTCTCGGCGCGCGCGGTCGGCCTGGCCGGTCCGTTCGCGACCCGCGTGGCCACGGTGACCTACGCAGGCGGAGCGCTCGTGTTTCATCTGCGGTCGGGCATCGAGCTTCTCCTCGGTGACGGCGGGAATCTCCGGCTCAAGGTGGCGGTGGCCGCGCGCACGCTCCCGATACTTCCGTCCGGATCGACCTTCCTCGACGTCAGCGTCCCGGGCAGGCCCGTGTCCGGAGCCGGCTCGCCGCCGCCGTTCTACGCACTGCAAGGCTCTAGTAGAGGTTGAGGCAACGAAGCTCCACCTCCAGTTGACAACGAGGCTCGCGGCACATACCCTCCGGCCCGTTGTTGCTGAATCAAGCCCCGATCCTCTACTGAAGGTTCAGACTCAGACCGAATGAGCTCGAAGGAAGCAGCCGGGAACTATCTCGCCGTCCTCAGGGTCGTGGGTGTCGGCGGGGGAGGCACGAACGCCGTCAACCGGATGGTGGACGCCGGCCTTTCGGGCGTCGAGTTCATCGCGGTGAACACGGATGCGCAGGCACTCATGGTCTGCGACGCGGACGTGAAGATCCACATCGGCTCGGCCGCGACGCGCGGCCTCGGCGCCGGGGCGGATCCGGCGGTCGGCCTCGCAGCGGCGCAGGAAAGCCGCGACGAGCTGAAGGAAGCGCTGAAGGGCGCCGACATGATCTTCATCACCGCGGGTGAAGGCGGCGGGACGGGGACGGGCGCCGCTCCCGTCGTCGCCGAGCTCGGGCGCGAGCTTGGAGCGCTGACCGTGGGCGTCGTCACGAAGCCGTTCGGGTTCGAGGGTCGCAGGCGCGGGCAGCAGGCCGAGCAGGGAATCGAAAGCCTCCGCGACCGCCTCGAGACGCTGATCGTGATCGAGAACGACCGCCTGCTTCAGGTGGTCGAGAAGCAGACGTCGGTCGTCGACGCGTTCCGGATGGCGGACGACGTGCTGCGCCAGGGCGTCCAGGGGATCACGGACCTGATCACCGTGCCGGGGCTCGTCAACCTCGACTTCGCGGACGTGCGCACGATCATGCGCGAGGCCGGCTCGGCGCTGATGGGGATCGGCGTCGCGAGCGGCGACAACCGCGCGGCCGAAGCAGCGCGCGCGGCTGTCTCGTCGCCGCTGCTCGAGTCGTCGATCGAGGGCGCGACCGGGATCCTGCTCAACATCACCGGCGGTCCGGACATCGGCCTCTTCGAGGTGAACGAGGCCGCGGAGGTCGTGACGAGCGCGGCGGACGTGAACGCGAACGTCATCTTCGGCGCCGTGATCGACGACGCGATGGGCGACGAGGTGCGCGTCACCGTGATCGCCACGGGCTTCGGCGGCGGACGGCGCCGCCGGCGCGCGGGCAGCGAGACTCCCGTCGCGGTTCCGGCGCGCAGCCCGGAGCAGGGCGAGGAAGGACTCGACGTGCCGTCCTTCCTGCGCGGCGAGTAGCGCCCGCCTCGAGCCGCGCGTCCTTCGCTTTGCGAAGAAAGGTTTGGGCCCCTCGAAAGGGGGCACACGGTGCGTGCCCTCAACAAGGGTTGACCCGTAATCGAGTCAACCCCACGACCCGGTCCGCCGCCCCGGCCCGTTTTCGGACGAGCCGGGGCGGCTCCGTTCTGGGGCAGGATTTCGACTGAGCCGGGGCGGCACAGCGACGCACTAGGATCGGCTCCGTGCCGACGCCCGAGACGCTCCAGCACACGCCTCTACACGACCGCCACGTCGCGCTCGGTGCGCGGATGGTGCCGTTCGCCGGCTGGGAGATGCCGGTGCAGTACGCCGGGGTGATCCCGGAGCACCGCGCGGTGCGCACCGACGCGGGGGTCTTCGACGTCTCGCACATGGGCGAGCTCGAGGTGGAGGGGCCTCACGCACGCGAGCTCCTCCAGGCAGCCCTCTCGAACGACCTCGACCGGCTCGCAACCGGCGAGGCGCAGTACACGCTGCTGACGAACGAGGCAGCCGGGATCATCGACGACCTCATCGTCTATCGCACGGGGGAGCACGCGTATCTCCTCGTCGTGAACGCGTCGAACCGCGGCCCCGCCTACGACTGGCTGAAAGACCGCGAGATCCGGGGCTCGGACGTCCGCGACGTCTCCGAGGACTGCGCGCTTCTCGCCGTCCAGGGCCCCCGGGCGCTCGAGCGACTCGGGCTCGCGCCTGCGAAGCCGTTCACGTTCGGGGAGAGCTCTATCGACGGGGTCGAGGTGATGGTCAATCGCACCGGCTACACGGGCGAGGAAGGCTGTGAGCTCCTCTGCATGAGCGAGGACGCGGCGCGGCTCTGGGACGCCGTGCTCGAGCGCGGCGTCGTCCCGTGCGGCCTCGGCGCGCGCGACACGTTGCGGCTCGAGGTCTGCTACCCGCTCCAAGGCAACGACATCGGGCCCGAGACCGACGCCATCTCCGCGGGCCTCGGCTGGGCGTGCGCGCTCGACAAGGAATTCGAGGGTGTCGACGTCCTCCGGCGGGTGAAGGCGGACGGGCCTGAGAGCAGGCTCGTCGCCTTCGTCATGGAGGACAAGGCCATTCCGCGGCACGGGATGCCGATCGAGGGCGGCGGCGAGGTGACGTCGGGCTCGCATTCGCCGATGCTCGAGATCGGGATCGGCATGGGATACGTGCCGGCGGCGCAGGCGAAGCCCGGGACAGAGTTGACCATCGACGTTCGCGGTCGCCCGCGGCGGGCGCGCGTCGTCAAGAAGCCGATCTACAAGAGGGAGGATTAGTGGCAGCTGCCGAGAGCTATCCGGAGGAGCTGAGGTACCACGAGGAGCACGACTGGGCACGCATCGAGGGCGATGAGGCGTTGCTCGGCATCACGTGGTTCGCCGCCGACTCGCTCGGCGAGCTCGTCCATTTCGAGCCCCCCGAGGCGGGCTCGAGCGTGACGAAGGACCAGTCGTACGGCGAGGTCGAGTCGGTGAAGGCGGTCTCTGACGTGATTGCGCCCCTCTCGGGCGAGGTGCTCGAGGTCAACCGGCAGGTCGTGGATGCGCCCGAGACCGTGAACGAGGAGCCGTACGGCAACGGCTGGCTCGTCCGCATCCGGCTCACCGATCCGGGCGAGGCCGACGCGCTGCTCGACGCGGGCGCCTACCGGCAGCTGCTCGCGAGCCAGTGACGCATCCGTTCCTCGCGCTGACGGAGTCCGACCGGGAGGAGATGCTCCGGACGATCGGCGTCGCCTCGGTCGGCGAGCTCTTCCGCGACGTGCCGGAAGGGGTTCGCTTCGGACGGGAGCTCGACCTCGAGCCGGCCCTTTCGGAGCAGGAGGTCTACGCACACGTCGCCGAGCTCGCGGAGCGGAACGCCGATGCGAGCCGGGAGCTCTCCTTTCTCGGCGCCGGCATGTACGACCACTACGTCCCCGCCGTCGTCGACGCGATCCTCCAGCGCGGGGAGCTCCTGACCGCGTACACGCCGTACCAGCCGGAGATGAGCCAGGGAGTCCTCCAGGCGATCTTCGAGTACCAGACCGCGATCTGCGAGCTCACCGGCATGGACGTGTCGAACGCGTCCGGATACGACGGGACGAGCGTCGCCGCCGACGCGTGCTACATCGCGAAGCACGCGACCGGCCGCGGCAAGGTCGTCGTCACCGAGGCGACCAACCCGCAGGTGCGGCAGGTCGTGAAGACGTACGCCGCCGGCTTCGGGCTCGAGACCGTCGAGGTGCAGCACCGGGACGGCGTGACCGATCTCGACGAGGTGGAGCGCGCCGCCGCGGACGCCGCGGCGGTCATCTTCCAGCAGCCGAACTTCTTCGGCTGTCTCGAGCCGGCTCCGGAGCTCGTCGCCCGCGCCGCCGACGCGGGCGCGCTGCCGGTCGCCCACGTCGACCTCCTCTCGCTCGGCGTGCTCGAGGCACCGGCCCGCTACGGCGCGGCGATCGCGCTCGGCGAGGGCCAGCCGGCCGGCAACTTCCCGTCATTCGGCGGGCCGCACTACGGCTTCCTCGCAGCCCGCGAGGAGTTCATCAGGCGCATGCCGGGACGCATCGTCGGTGAGACGCTCGACACCGCGGGGGAACGCGGCTATGTCCTCACCCTGCAGACCCGCGAGCAGCACATCCGGCGCGAGAAGGCCACCTCCAACATCACCACGAACCAGACACTGCTCGCGCTCGGCGGGCTCGTCTACCTCACGTGGCTGGGGCCGCAGGGTCTGCGGGAACTGGGGGAGACCTGCCTGTCTCTCGCCGCCCATGCGAAGCAGCGCCTCGAGGAGCGGGCGGGACTCGAGCCGGTGTTTGCCGATCAGCCAACGTTCAAGGAGTTTGCCGTCCGGGTCGGACGGAACGCGCGCGAGGTCGTCGCGGCGGCCCGGGAGCGTGGAGTCCATCCCGGCTACGCGCTCGGCCGCGACTACGAGGGGATGGACGACGTCCTGCTGGTCGCGGTCACCGAGCGCCGGACACCGGAGGAGATCGACCGCCTCGCCGACGTCCTCGCGGAGGTGGCTCGGTGAAGCTCATCTACGAGAAGTCGCAGGCCGGGCGCCGCGCGTCGGCCGTTCCGCGCCACGACGAGCTCCCACGGCCCGAGGTTCCGGAGGAGCTCCGGCGCAGCGAGCTTCCGCGCCTGCCGGAGGTGCCGGAGTTCGAGCTCGTCCGCCACTTCACCGAGCTCTCGACGCGCAACTTCGGCGTCGACACGGGCTTCTACCCGCTCGGCTCCTGCACGATGAAGTACAACCCGCGGATCAACGAGCGGCTTGCGGCGCTGCCCGGCTTCGCGCGGCTGCATCCGCTGCAGGAGGAGGACGGGGCGCAGGGAGCGCTCGAGCTGATGTGGCGGCTCCAGGAGATCCTCGCCGAGGTCACCGGGCTCGACGCGGTCTCGCTCCAGCCGGCTGCCGGCTCGCAGGGCGAGCTGACCGGGCTCCTGCTCGTGCGTGCGTACTTCGCCGCCCGCGGCGAGGCGGAGCAGCGGAGGAAGGTCGTCATCCCCGACACGGCGCACGGCACGAACCCGGCCTCGGTGACGATGGCGGGCTACGAGCTCACGCCGGTGCGGACGGACGCGCGAGGCAACATCGACGTCGACGACCTGCGCGGCAAGGTCGACGAGCACACCGCGGCGCTGATGCTCACGAACCCGTCGACGCTCGGCCTCTTCGACGAGAACATCGAGGAGATCGAGCGGATCTTCAACGGCGCCGGCGCGCTCATGTACTACGACGGCGCGAATCTCAACGCGGTGTGCGGGATCTCGCGGCCGGGCGACATGGGCTTCGACATCGTCCACATCAATCTGCACAAGACGTTCTCGCAGCCGCACGGAGGCGGCGGCCCCGGCGGCGGCCCGGTCGCGGTGCGCGGCATTCTCGAGCCGTTCCTGCCGGTGCCGGCGATCGTGCGGCGGGAGGAGGGCGGCTTCGGCCTCGACTTCGACCGGCCGCAGACGATCGGCAAGGTGCGCGGCTTTGCAGGCCCGTTCGGCGTCTTCGTCCGCTCGTACGCCTACATCCGGATGTGGGGGCCGCGACTGCGCGAGATGTCGGAGGCGGCCGTGCTCAACGCGAACTACGTCCTCGCGCGGCTAAAGGGGGCCTACGACCTGCCGTTCGACCGTCTCTGCACGCACGAGTTCGTCCTCTCGGCGAAGACGCTGAAGCGCGAGCACGGCTGCACCGCGCTCGACGTCGCGAAGCGGCTGATGGACTACGGCTTTCATCCGCCGACGATCTACTTCCCGCTGATCGTCCCCGAGGCGCTGATGGTCGAGCCGACCGAGACCGAGGCGAAGGAGACGCTCGACGCGTTCTGCGACGCGATGCTCGCGATCGCCCGCGAAGCGGCGGAGGAGCCGGAGCTGCTGAAGGAGGCTCCGCACCATCGGCCGGTGCGACGGCTCGACGAGGTGCGCGCGGTCAAGCGGCCCGTCGTCAAGTACGGGTTCGGCGAGCATCCCGTGACAAAGGGAGAGGCGAAAGCCGTCGTGACCGAGGCGCCGCAGGGCGTCTAGCCCCGCCGCGCGAAGGCCGGACGCGCCAACTCGGCGACGTGCTCCGGCGCGAGGTCGGTGGCGGCTTCCCACTGGAGCCGCTCGCTCCACATCGCGTCCGAGCGCTCGGCAGCGCCGAAATACCCGCGCGCGACGATGCGCAGAAGCAGGGTCTGGGCGGCGGGGACGCCGTACAGCGCGAGATTGAAACTCTGGAAGCCAAGACGGTCGTAGACGCCGAGCACGGCCGAGATGCCGCGTGCGAGCTCCTCGACCAGTGCGTCTTCGAGGTCGTGCGGCGAGCCGACTCCCGCGGCGAATGCGCAGATCTCGGCCGGCCCGAGCGGTGCGAAGCTCGCGACCCAGTCGATCCCGCCTGAGGACGCGAGAAGTCGCGTCCCGTCGTCCCGCTCGGCGGCGACGTATGCGCGCACGTCCGCGGGCGGGACAGCCGCGAGGAGGTGCTGCATCGTCGTCGGCAGCGGGTTCGCGCTGCCCTGCAGGTGAGGATGGAAGATCGAGCTGCCGGCCGGCGGGAGGTGGTTTGCGTTGACGCTGATCCACTGCGAGGTCGGGTCGAAGGCGAGCACCGCCCGGCCGAACGCGCGCTGGGCAAGCAGGTTGGCGGCGACGAGCGACGGCGTGAGGTCCGGCAGCGAGAGCAGGTGGCGCTCCGGGGAGTAGACCGAGACCGAGCTCCACTTCGCGTAGGGGACGAGGTTCGGGAAGAGGACGGCCTCGCCGGCGCGGATCCGTCCGTCTCGGTTGACGGCGGGCGGCAGGCGCGGTGTCTCCTCCTCGATCCGCTCGGCGCAGAACGGGCAGGTTTTGCGGGTCTCGGCGGCGAGGCGCTCGAGATCGTGCCGGGCAGGCGGCGGAAAGCTCCCGGCGGGGAGGATCCGGGCGCTGTGACCCGTCAACGGATCGCGCCGCGCCTCGACCTTCGTCCGCGTGGGCGCGAAGCCGTGGTAGGGGTCGAGCAGCTCGGCTTCGAAGATCTCGCGCTCGAACGCAATGCGGCTCATCCCGCTGGAACGGCGGCCTGTCGCCCGCGCGGCCTCGGCGCGGCTGCGAGCTGCCCGCAGGCGGCTTCGATGTCCCGTCCACGGGTCAGCCGCACGGTGACCGGCACGCGCGCGCGTTCGAGCTCGTGCCTGAAGGCGCCGATCCGCTCCCGCGAGGAACCTTCGTACAGGGCGCCTGCCGCCGTAGGCGGGGTCTTCGGCCGCGCGACGGCGGCTTGACCGCCAGCCCAAGCGTTGTAGGGGATCAGGTTGACCTTGAAGTGGTCGCGGCCGAGGAGCTCGGCCAGCTTGCGCGCGAGCTCCGGCGTGTCGTTCACGCCGGCGAGCATCACGTATTCGACGAAGACGCGGCGGTTCGTCGCCTCCGCGTGCCGGCGGCACTCCGCGACCACGTCCGCGATCGGGAACCGCTCGTTCACGGGCATGATCCGCGACCGCAGCCCGTCGTCCGGCGCGTGGAGCGAGAGCGCGAGCCGGATCGGCTCGGCCACCTCGTCGACGAAGCGGCGCAGGCCGGGGAGCCAGCCCACCGTCGAGATCGTCGTCCGCCGGTGCGTGATCCCGAGGTCGGGAAGGCGTCGCGCCGCGGCGAGCACCTCGTCGAGGTTGAGCATCGGCTCGCCCATCCCCATGAAGACGCAGTGGTCGAGCTCGGTGAGGCGCCGGAAATGGAGCGCCTGGTCGAGGATCTCGGAAGCCGTGAGGTTCCGCCCGAACGCCATCGCACCGGTCGCGCAGAAGGTGCACGTCAGCGGGCAGCCCGACTGGGACGAGAGGCAGAGCGACCGCCGGCCGTCCCGGTACCGCATCAGGACCGCCTCGACCGGGTGGCCGTCTCCGGTGCGGAACAGCGTCTTCACGGTGCCGTCCCGCGACTCGCGCTCGGTCTCGACCGAGAGCGTCGAGTAGGGGACGGCCGCGTCGAGCTCCTCACGCAGCGCACGCGAGAGGTTCGTCATCCCGTCGTATCCGGGCGCGCCGCGGGCCGTCCACTCCCAGACCTGCCGCCGACGGAACGCCGGCTCGCCGCGCTCGCGCAGCGTCCGTTCGAGGAGGTCCAGATCCATCGGCCTACGGTAGCGTCAGGCCCGATGATCGATCTCCGCTCCGACACCGTCACGAAGCCGACGCCCGGGATGCTCGCCGCGATGGCGACCGCCGCGGTCGGCGACGAGCAGGAGCGCGAGGACCCGACCACGAACGAGCTCCAGCGCCGGATGGCGAAGCTGCTCGGGAAAGAGGCGGCGCTCTTCCTCCCGACCGCGACGATGGCGAACCAGGCGGCCCTGCGCGCCCTCGGCCGGCCCGGCTGCAAGGTCGTGGCGGAGGAGCGGACGCACGTCCTGATCTACGAGTGGGGAGGTCCGGCGATCCATTCCGGCCTCGTCATGCGCGGCCTCGTCGCGGAAGCGGGCCGGCCGACGCCGGAGCAGATCGAGGAGCTCGACGAGTTCGGGCCCGGCAGCGTCGTCGTGCTCGAGAACACGCATCGCAGCTCCGGCGGCCGGGTCTGGCCGCTCGACGAGCTCGGCGCGACGGTGGCGGCGGCACGCGAGCGAGGCGCGGCCGTCCACCTCGACGGTGCGCGCCTCTTCAACGCCGCGGTCGCCGCGGGTCTCGAGCCGTCCGCGTGGGCGGCGCTCGCCGACACCGTCACGATCTGCTTCTCGAAGGGGCTCGGGTGTCCGTTCGGCGCGATCCTCGCCGGTCCGGCCGAGACGATCGAGCGGGCGTGGGAGAGCAAGTTCCTCTTCGGCGGCGCGCTGCGGCAGTCGGGCATCGCCTCCGCTGCGATGCTCTACGCGCTCGGCCACAACGTGGAACGGCTCGCGGACGACCACGCGCGGGCGAAGCGGCTCGCGGAGGGAATCGGGATCGATCCCGCGACCGTCGAGACGAACTTCGTCCCGATTCCCGACGAGCCGGGGCTCACCGAGCGCCTCCTCGAGCACGACGTCGGCGTCGGAGGGCTTCGCCCCGGCTGGCTGCGCGCCGTCACGCACCTCGACGTCGGCGACGGCGAGATCGACCAGGCGATCGAGCGGATGCAGGCGGTGCTCTCCGTCCATGCCTGAGACCCCCGAGCGCCTGGCCGCGCGCCTCGAGCGGCTCGTCGGAGTCACGCAGCGCGAGAAGCGCGTTCCGAGCCTCGCCGCGGCCGTGCTCCGCGACGGCGAGCTCGTGTGGGAGACGGCCGTCGGCGCCGCCGACGTCGAGGCCGGTGTCGAGGCGACACCCGAGACGCAGTACCGCCTCGGCTCGATCACGAAGACGTTCACGGCGGCCGCGATCATGCAGCTTCGCGACGCGGGCAAGCTCGACCTCGAGGACACGCTCGACCGGCACATCGAGGGTGCGGCGCACCGGCCCACGATCCGCCGGCTGCTCTCACACGCCTCGGGCCTTCAACGCGAGACGCAGGACGACTCCTGGCTGACGATGCGGTTCGCGCGGCCCGACGAGCTGCTCGAGACGCTCGCGGAGGCGGAGCTCGTGCTCCCGTCGGGAGCCCGCTTCCACTACTCCAACCTCGCCTACGCGCTGCTCGGCATCGTCGTCGAGCGCGCCTCGGGCGTGCCCTACATGGACTACGCGCGCGAGCGGCTGTTCGCGCCCGCCGGCCTGACGCGGGTGAGCTTCGAGGCCGAGCCGCCCGCCGCGAAGGGCTATCTCGCCCAGCCGTACGCCGACGGCGTCTGGGACACGGTCGACGTCGAGACGGGCGCCTGGGCGTCCGCCGGCCAGCTCTGGGGGACGGCCGTCGACGTCTGCCGCTGGGGCGCCTTCCTCATGGAGCCGGACGAGGCGGTGCTCGCGAAGAAGACCGCAGAGGAGATGCGGACGGTGCAGGTGATCACCGAGCACGACCGGTGGCTCGCGGGCTACGGGCTCGGGCTCTACCTGCGACGCGACGGCGAGCAGATCCTCGCCGGGCACACGGGCTCGATGCCCGGCTTCATCGCGGTGCTCCTCTTCTCGCCGAAGGAGAAGGTCGTCGTCACGGCCCTCACGAACGAGAGCGAGGCGGCGACCGTGGAGCTCGGGCTGTCGCTCGTCCGCACGACCGTGGAGGAGTGGCCGGTTGCGCCCGAGCCGTGGCGGATCGGGGAGCCGCCGCCCGACGACGTCGCGCCGGTTCTCGGGATCTGGTTCGTGGAGGCGGCCAGGCTCGTCTTCCGCTGGCGCGAGGGCCGGCTCGAGGCGCGCTACGACGGCCTGCTCGACTGGGAGCCGTCGTCGGTCTTCGAGCGGGAGACGGACGACCGCTGGCGCACGGTCTCCGGGCCGGAGCAGGGCGAGGCGCTGCGGATCGAGCGGGAGCCGGACGGCTCGGTGGCGCGGATGATCTGGGCCGGCTATCCGGTCACGCGCGAACCGGGTCCCTGGCGCGCGCCCGGGGAGTAGCCCCGGTGGAGATCGCCGCCTTCGGCGAGGAGCATCTTGCCGCGGTTCTCCGGCTGTGCGAGGCGGAGGGCTGGCCGACGCTGCCGACCGATCCGGATCGCGCAATGCGAGCCCTGACGGCTCCCGGGGTCGTCTCGGTCGTTGCCGTGGAGGGTGGAGGCGTTGTCGGCTTCGCCTATCTCCTCACGGACGGCGAGATCGAGGCGTATCTCTCGCTGCTCGTCGTCGCCGGCCATGTGCGCCGGCGCGGGATCGGTCGCGCCCTCGTCGACGAGGCGTTCGCGCGCTCGGGAGCGCAGCGGCTCGATCTCCTCTCGGCGGCGGAGAGCGAGGGCTTCTACCGCTCGTACAAACACCGCGCCTTAGCCGGCTACCGGATCTACCCGATCGCCGGCTAGCGCACGAAGGCGAGCGCGAGCTCGCTGTGATGTCGACGAAGCGCGAACTCGGCGCTGCCCGCTTCGAGGCGGCCCGCGAGCCCTTCCTCGATCAGCCGCGCGTCGTCCACGGGCTTACTCGTACTGGAGCGCCTGGAGCACGTTGAGCTTGCCGGCACGGCGGGCCGGGAGGATGGCCGCGAGCAGCCCGGCGAGGATCGCCGCGATCACGAAGACGACGAGCGTGCCGACCGGGATCGTGAAGGCCGGATACTTGATCGCGCGGCCGACCATGAGCGCGAGCACGACGCCGACCGGGATGCCCAGTGCCGCGCCGATGAGTGCGGTGACGATGCTCTCGTGCCGGATCATGCGGCGTACCTGCCGCCGTGTCATCCCGATCGCGCGCAGCATGCCGAGCTCACGCGTCCGCTCGAACACCGTCAGGACGAGCGTGTTCACGATGCCGAAGAGGCTGATCACGATCGAGAGCGAGAGCAGGACGTAGAGGAGGTTCAGGAGGGTGTCGATGCCGGACTCCTGGTTCTTCTTGAACTGGCTCGCAGTCGCGATCTTTGCGTCGGGGAAGTTGCCGAGCGCCTTCGTCAGCTTCGCGGTGTTCGCTGCGGTCACCCCGCCGGCCATGTCCACGAAGGCGTAGAGGTTCTGCGGGTTCTGGTACTCCGCGTCGAACCTCTGCGTCGAGATCGTGACGTCGCCGTACGGCGAGCCGCCCTTGGGCGGTGCGAAGATCCCGCGGAGGACGAGGTGCAGCCTCTTCCCGGACGGAACCTCGACTGCGACCGGCGAGCCGACCGAGAGGTGGTGTTTCTTCGCGTAGTCCTTCGACACGAACGCGCCGTCGTTGCGGAGCGCGCCGGGAGTCGCCTGTGAGCCGTCCTGCCATTTGACGACGATGACCTTGGCGATGTCGCCGGAGACCGCCGTGACGTTGATTCTGTGCCCGAACGCCTTGCCGTCGCCGGCGCGGACCCCCGAGACGACGTTGGCTCCCGGAACGTTCTTCAGGGCAGTCGCCGACGCGACGGAGATCGGCGAGAAGTTGTCGGTCGCCGTCAGTGCGTAATCGCCTCTGAAGATCGAGTTGACGGCGTCGGAGAAGGTCGTCTTCAGGCCGGACGCGAGAACCGAGACGAGCGTGACGAGCGCGAGCCCGATCATGAGCGCCGAGGCCGTCGATGCCGTGCGCTGCGGGTTCCGCATGGCGTTGCCGCGCGCGAGCTCGCCGGCAGCTCCGCCGATCTCGGTCGCCGGCCAGCCGAGCACGCGTGCGAGCGGCGGGACGAGCGTCTTGGCGAGCATCGCAACGCCGAGGAACACGGCCGCGGCGCCGACGCCGATCGCGAGCAGGCGCTGCGTCGTCGAGAGCCCGCTGACGAAGAGGCCGACGAGCATCAACGCGACCGATCCCCCGATCGTGAGCAGTGCCGCCTGGGCGCTGAACCTGGCGAATCGCGACACGGGCAGCACCGCGCCCTCGCGCACGGCGGAGATGGGTGGCACGCGGGTCGCACGGATCGCCGGCCGCAGCGCGGCCAGCAGCGTCACGAGGATCCCGACGACGAGCGCGACGACGATCGTCCTGGTCTTGAACACGGTTCCCGCCTGCGGCAGGTTGAGCCCGAAGTGGACAAAGACCGCATTCAGGCCCTTCGCCAGCGCGAGCCCGAGGAAGAGACCGGTGATCGAGGCGACGATCCCGATCACGAGCGCCTCGAGGAGCACGGAGAGGAGGACCTGGCGCCGGTTCGCGCCGAGGGTGCGCAACGTCGCAAGCTCGCGGGTGCGTTGCGCGATCGTGATTCCGAGCGTGTTGGCGATCACGAACGTGCCGACGAACAGCGCGACACCGCCGAACGCGAGCAGGAAGTCGTTGATGATCGAGAGGAAGCCGTTCGTGTCCTTCGTCGCCTGCTTCGCCTGACCCTGCGCGGTCCGCACCTCGGCGGTCGGAGGCAGGAGCGGCTTGATCTCGCTCACGAGCTGCGCCGGGCTCGTGCCGTTCGCGGCTGCGATGTCGATCGAGTCGAGCTTTCCCTCCTTGTGGAAGATCCGTTGCGCAGTCGGGAAGTCGAAGATGGCCATCGTCGCGCCCCCCAGCGACGAGACGCCGCCGATCTTGACGATGCCGGCGATCCGGTACTTCGTCGTCGGGCCGCGCGCGATCACGCCGATCGACTGGCCGACCTCGTAGTGCGCCGTGCTCGCCGTGTGCTCGTCGATGTCGATCTCGTGCGCGCCGACGGGCCACGCGCCGGATACGAGCGTGAGCGGGTTGAAGCGCTGGTCGCCGCCCGAATGGACGCTGAAGGCGAGCGCCGGCGCGCCGTGGCCCGAGATCACCTTCCCGTCGCGCCCGACGAGATGCGCGAGATCACCGATCCCCCCGTCGGCGGCGGCCACGCCCGGGAGGTTGCGCACCTTTCCGAGCAGTGACGCCGAAAACGACGGTGGCAGGTTGTTGCTGTTCGCGTTGTTCCCGAACGCGACCTTGCCGGTGACGACGGCATCCGTCTTCGCGTAGACGGTGGTGAAGACCGTGCTGAATGCGGCCTTGATCGTGTCGGTGAGGACGTAGGTACCGCTGATCATCGCGACGCCGAGCACGATCGCTACGGCGGTCAGCACTGCGCGCAGCTTCCGGCCCGCGAGTCCTTTCAGCGCGACGAGAAACATCAGCGCAGGCTGCTCATGACGGCGAGCACGTCCGCCGCGGTGCTTCCCTCGTGGAGCTCCTGGACGATCTCGCCGTCGGCGAGGAAGAGGATCCTGTCGGCGGTCGAGGCGGCGCGAGGCTCGTGCGTGACCATGACCGTCGTCTGGCCGTAGGTGTCGACCGAGTCGCGGATCAGGTCGAGGATCTCGCCGCCCGTCTTCGAGTCGAGATTGCCGGTCGGCTCGTCGGCGAAGAGGATCGTCGGCTTCGAGACGAGCGAGCGCGCGATCGCGACGCGCTGCTGCTCGCCGCCCGAGAGCTCCGCCGGCCGGTGGTCGCGGCGCTTGTCGAGGCCCATCTTTCCGAGCAGCTCGTCGAGCCACGCCTTGTCGGGCTTCTCGCCGGCGATCGACAGCGGGAGGAGGACGTTCTCCTCGGCGTCGAGCATCGGCAGGAGGTTGAAGAACTGGAAGACGAAGCCGATGTGCTTGCGCCGGAGACGGGTCAGGTGCGAGTCGTCGAGCTCCGTGATCTCCGTGCCGGCGATCTTCACCGTCCCGGAGGTCGGCTTGTCGAGGCCCGCGAGGATGTGCATCAGCGTCGACTTGCCGGATCCGGACGGGCCCATGACGGCGACGAGCTCGCCGGAGCGGACGTCGATGTCGACGCCGCGCAGCGCCTCGACGGCGGTCGACCCCTCGCCGTAGCGGCGCACGAGATCGCGCGCCTCGACCGCGGCGTTCGCGGGCACGGCGACGCCGTCCTTCGACTCCTCCCTCACGGCCACGCCCCCAAGGTAGTCGAAGTCCCGCCCGGCCGTAAGGGAGCTAGCCGAACCGTCACAGGGCGGCCGGCCGCACCCTCAGCGGCCACCCCCGAGGAGGAACCCGAGGACGGCCGCCGCGTAGGCAGCAACGAGGAACCAGCCCCCTTTCCGCCTCGATCGCCCGTCCCACACGGTGGCCGCGACCACCACCGTGGCGCCTGCCATCGCCACGAGCTCGGTCCAGCGGAACGAGAGCGCGAGGCGGTGCGAGAAGAGGAGCGAGAGAAGTGTCACGACCGGGATGACGAGCAGCGCGACCTGCGCGCTCGACGAGATCGCGATCTCGGTCGCAAGCCGCATCTTCCCGCCGCGGGCGATGAGGATCGCGCCGCCGTGCTCGGCCGCGTTGCCGACGATCGCCACGATCACGACGGCGATGAAGAACTCGCTGAGCCCGACCGCAGCGGCGAAGGCGTGCAGCGAGTGGACGAGGATCTCGCTCACCCACGCCGTCGCTCCGGTCGCCACCGCAAGGGCGCCGAGCGCGACCGACAGCGACCAGGTTCCCTCTCCCGGCTCCGCCCGCTCGCGCTCGCGCTCGCTCTCGCGGTGGCGGCGCAGGTTGCGGCCGATGACGGCGAGGTAGAGCAGCAGCAGCACGATCGCGATCGGGATCGAGGCGACGACCACGGTGTGCCGCTCGGGTGAGCCCGTGTAGCCGAGCGCCACCGGAATCACGAGGGCGACGACCGCGGCGCCGACGAGCCCGAGCTGCGAGAGCAAGGAGCGGCGGTCGATCCGTGCTCCGTCCGGGCCTGCAACCTGCGTGACGCCGTAGACGAGCAGCAGGTTCGAGATGACGCTTCCCGAGAGCGAGCCGCGCACGACGACGGGCAGGTTGGCGCCGATCGCGAACAGCGCAACGATCAGCTCCGGCGCGTTCCCGAAGCTCGCGTTGAGGAATCCGCCGATGCCCGGGCCGGTGTGCTCCGCAGCGTGCTCGGTCGCCTCGCCGATCAACCAGGCGAGGGGGATGAGGGACGCTGCGGCGAGCACGAAGAGCGCGACGTCGCCCGCGCCGGTGAGCTTGTCCACCACGATCGTCGCGGGCGCGAGGACAAGCGACGCCCAAAGCAGGTTCCGGACCACCGACCAAGCCTAAAGAGCCGCCGAGCGGGCATGAGGGCGGGGTGCACGCGCGGCGTTCGGCTCAGCGACCTAGCTCGATTGCGCTGTCCTGTCAAGTCTTGCGCAGCCCTCCATCCGCTCGGACAATGTGACCGTGAGCTCCGAGCAACCTGTCGCGACACTCCCGCTCCACCCGCAGGACGAGGCGGAGTGCAGGCGCTGCGACGTCCATTGCGAGAAGGTCGTCCACCCGGCGTCGTGCCTCGAGCGGTCGTGTCCGTTCGTCTATGCGTACGACGAGCACGGGCACACGTACATGGGCTGCCTGCAGAAGGTGTTCGAGGCGGAGATCGACGTCGAGATGCTCCGCGCCGCCGAGCGGACGCGCGAGGGCTTCGGCGCCGTGCGCGCGCTGCGGCGGCCGCTGCCGATGTGCCACGCCGCGGTGCAGTCGACGTTCTCGCAGCGAAAGAGCGAGCTCGGATGTGTCAATCCGGAGTTCGGCGAGCTGCCGGCAGGGTCGCCGACGTTCCGCGTGTTCGCGCGGGTCGCGGACCTCTAGCCGTCTCGCTCAGCGGCCGCAGGACGAGGACCCCGAGCGCGGGGCCGAGCGCGGCGAGGACGAACGCGAGCCGCCAGCTGTGCTCCGCGACGGCGGCGACGGCAGGCGGCGCGCCGGCGACCACGACGCCGAGCAGCGTCTGCTGGAAGCCGAGGGCTGCGCCGGTGCGTGCTGGGCCGGCCGTCTCCGCTGCCGCGGCGTAGGCGAGCCCGTTCCACGCCATGCTGAGCAAGCCGGCGACGAGGAACAGCGGGACGAGTACGCCGAGGGGTGCGTTGGTGGCGGCCGCGATGCCGGCCGTGAAGAGAGCGAGCGCGACGCCGATCGTCCGCAACGGCTTGAGGCGGCTCCCGAGCCGGTCGGAGATCCTCCCGGAGGAGACGCGGGCGACGATGGCGAGGACGTTGATCGCCGCGAGCAGGCCCGCCGCGGCGTGGGTCGAGACGCCGCGATGCTCGTGGAGGAAGAGGACCACGAATCCCGTGATGCCGATCTGCGCCGTGAGGTAGAGACCGGTGCCGGTGCCGAGGAGCCACATCCGCGGGTCGCGCACCGGGCCAGAGACGTCGCCGAGCTCGACCTCGGCCTCGGGGTCGGCACTGCCGCGGATGAAGACCGCAGCGACGACGGCTCCCGTCGCGCACGCGCCGGCGAGGAACAGGAAGGCGAGGCGGGTGCCGCCCGAGGAAGCGAGGACCGGCAGGAGCGACGCTCCGACGGCTCCGCCGATCGGGATCGCCGTCTGCCTGATCCCGAGCGCCAGCCCGAGTTCGCTGCGCGGGAACCACGCCATGACCGCGCGTCCGCTTGCGGCGTTCACGCTCGCTCCGAGCGCTCCCACGGCGACGAGGACTCCGGTGACGCCGGCGAAGGTGTGTGTTGTGGAGGCGGCAACGAGCCCCCCGGCAGCCGCGGTGAGACCTGCCGCGATCACCCAGCGCTCGTCGACGCGGTCGGCGACGAGGCCCCACGGCAGCAGCGTGAAGAGCATTCCGATCCCGATCGCGGCGAGCACGACTCCCGTCTCGCCGAGCGTCAGGCCGTAGTGTGACTTGAGGGCGGGCCCGAGGGCGGGGAGCCCGACCGAGGAGGCGGAGAAGCTCGCCTGCGCAAGAGTTCCGGCAGCGAGCACGATCCACCGATACCGCATGCCGGACACGTCCCGAACGTACACGTCTCGGTGCCGGGCACCAGGACATGTCCCGTAGGGCGAGGTGCGACTCGACCCGCCCGCGGCGGTGCGAGCTGCGGCGGAGCAGTGCTCTTTCGGGCCGTGGCCGTCTGCCTGGCACCGGGCCATGCCTCGAACGGCCACGTCCGGAACCTGGTTCCGGACGTGGCCGGAGGGGTCAGCTCAGCCAGCGGACGTGCAGGTCCTTCGTCTTTTGGATCTCGTTCGCGTCCGGGCCGCGGTTTTCCGGGCCGGCGGTCTCGAGGACGGCCGGCAGGCCCTGCAGGCGCGGGTTCGCGAGGAACACTCCGAGCCGCTCGCCGAGCTCGCCCTCGAGGATGTTCGCGTGCCGGTCACGGTTCGACGCGAACGGCGCCGCAGCGTCGTTGACGTGCAGCGCCCGCAGCCGCTCGAGGCCGATCGCGGAGTCGAGCTCGTCGAGGCACACGTCGAGCGCGGCCGGATCGGTCACGTCCACGCCTGACACCCAGAGGTGGCAGGAGTCGAGACAGATGCCCAGGCGCGGATGCCCGCCCAGCCGCTCCCAGATCGTCGCGAGCTCCTCGATCGAGCGGCCGATCGTGCCGCCCGCCCCCGCGGAGTTCTCCATCAGGAGCCACGTCTCGTCGGTGCAGAGCTCGAGCACCTGCTCGAGCGCCGGCACCACGTGCTCGAGCCCGGCCTCGAACCCGCTCCCGAGATGCGAGCCCACGTGGAAGACGACGCCGTCGGCGCCGATCCCGCGCGCCACCTCGGTCGTGTTCCGCAGCGACGCGACCGAGCGCTCGTAGAGCATGGGATCAGGCGTCGCGAAGTTGCAGAGGTAGACCGCATGGCACAGGACGCCGTCGATCCCCGCCTCCACGCGCTTCTCGCGGAAGCGGGCGAAGCTCGCGGGATCGTGGTTCGTCGGCCGCCACGCGCGCGGGCTCTGCGTGAAGACCTGCACCGACTCGGCGCCGATCTCCACGGCGCGGTCGATCGCCTTGTCGATCCCGCCCGAGGAGGAGACGTGCGCGCCGATCTGCATCGCTGCCTACGCTATCCGCATGCCGGTCCGCGTCCGCATCGCCCCGAGCCCCACCGGGTTCCTCCACATCGGCACCGCCCGTACCGCGCTCTTCAACTGGCTCTACGCGCGCCACGAGGGCGGCGAGTTCCGGCTCCGGATCGAGAACACCGACACGTCCCGCGAGGTCGCCGAGGCCGTCGACCAGATCCAGGAGTCGCTCCGCTGGCTCGGCCTCGACTGGGACGGGCCGCACACCTTCCAGCTCGACCGGATGGACGACTGCCGGCGCCTCGCCGAGCAGCTCCTGGCCGAGGGGAAGGCGTACGAGGACGACGGCGCGATCCGCTTCCGCATGCCGGACGAGGGAGTCACGGCCTGGGAGGACGTCGTCCGGGGCCGCATCGAGTACCCGAACGACAAGCTCCATGACATCGTGCTCGCCCGTTCCGACGGGCGCCCGACCTACAACTTCGCGTCGCCGATGGAGGATGTCTGGGACGGGATCACGCATGTGATCCGCGGCGACGACCACATCCCGAACACGCCGGCGCAGATCAACATCGTCCGCGCGGTCGGCGCCGAGGTCCCGGTCTACGCGCACGTTCCGATGATCTTCGGGATGGACGGGAAGAAGCTCTCGAAGCGCCACGGCGCGCAGGCGGTCGAGGAGTTCCGCGATGCGGGCTACCTGCCCGAGACGATGCTCAACTTCCTCGCTCTGCTCGGTTGGGCGCCCGACGGCGAGACGACGATCATGGGCCGCGACGAGCTCGTGTCGCGGTTCGACCTGACGCGCGTCAGCTCGAGCCCGTCCCCGTTCGACTACCAGAAGCGCGCCTGGATGAAAGGCGGCTACATACGCGAGCTGACGTCGGAGGAGTTCGCGCACCGGCTCGTCCTCTGGCTCGGCGAGCACGGGTACGACTGGGACGCCGAGCTGGTGTCGCGCGCCGCGCCGCTCGTCCAGGAGAAGATCGCGCGGCTCGCCGAGTTCCCCGGCTTCGCAGGCTTTTTCTTCCACGAGGTCGAGCCCGATGCGGCCGACCTCGACGGTGGAGGCCCGATGCTCGCGGCAGCCGACGACGCGCTCGCCGGGCTCCAGCCGTTCGAGGCTGCCGAGATCGAGACGGCGCTGCGTGCGACGGCCGACCGACTCGAGCTGAAGCCGCGGCAGGCGTTCCAGCCGATCCGTGTCGCGGTCACCGGCTCGAAGATCTCTCCGGGCCTGTTCGAGAGCATCGAGCTGCTCGGCCGCGAGAAGACGCTCAGCCGCCTGCGCGCGGCAGTCGACGCGATGTGATCGCGGATACGGGCAGCGGCTTCGGCCGCGCGAGAGGATCTAGCGCGCGCTGGAACAAGCGCCAGGCCCGGCGCCGGAAGCGCTGGGTCGGCTGAGGTAGGCCGGCGAGATCGGCGCTCTGGACGCCGCGCCCGCCGCGACCGGGCTGCGGAAAGTCCTGTGCCACTTCAGAGTGGTAAACGGGCGCCGCGGAGCCGCGGGTACGGACAGACCCTCGTCCCCGTTAGACTCGGCCGCGATGAGCGATACCGGGGGCTCTGCGGCGGCCCGGGTCCTCGTGGTCGACGACGAGCCGTCGATCCGACTTCTTTGCCGGGTCAACCTCGAGCTCGACGGCCACGAGGTGCTCGAGGCCGACTCGCTTGCTACGGCGCGGGCAGCGCTGGAAGACGAGGACATCGACGTCATCCTCCTCGACGTCCACCTGCACGGCGAGCGCAGCGACGCGCTCATTGCCGAGTGCCACGCGCAACGCCCTCCGATCCCGGTCCTGCTCGTCACGGGCTCGGCGGACGTGACGCAGGACGGCCTGACCGACGCGGACGCGGTTCTGCCGAAGCCCTTCGAGCTCGACGCGCTTCTCGCTACCGTGCGCAGCCTGGCCAGCGTCCACGCACACGGTTGAGCACCACCGCGATCCGCAGCTCGCAGGAGTACGAGGACGCCTACCGGGCGTACTACGTCGAGGCGGCGGAGGAGTTCCGGGCGGTTCGCGTCGGCGAGAAGGAGACGTCGGAGCAGGCCGCGATCGTCGCTCGCCACGCCGATCTCTTCACGCAGGAGCAGGTCGAGGCGCTCCGTGCGGCCGAGGCCGGCGCGTCCGATCCCGACGAGCGGGAGCGCCTCTACCGGCTGCGCAGGACCTGCGAGGCGGGAATCGTTGACGCGGAGCTCGCGCAGCGCGAGGACGAGCTCGCGAACGCGCTCCTCGCGGCGCGGCTCACGTTCGACGGCGCGGAGGTGCCGTTGCGGGCGGCCGAGGCGCAGCTCGCCGTCCTTCCCGACTACGCGAAGCGCGAGGAGCTGGGCGAGCTCGTCCGCGCCCTCGACTCGAGCTTCAACGGGCAGCGGCGGGAGCTGCTCGGCGCACGCGACGATCTCGAGACGGCGATCTCCGGCGAGAGACAGGCCGTGGCGAGGAACGAGGCCGAGAAGCAGATCTCGCTGCGGGAGCTCGAGACGGTGCTGCGGAGCGCATCCGACGCAGTCACCGAGGAGTACCGCCGACTGTCCGGGCGCTGGTTCGAGCGGCTGCTCGGCCCCGAGTGCGACGAGGTGCCCACGAACGCGCACGTCCGCTGGATCCGACGCCTCTCGCCGCTCGAGTCGACGTATCCGAAGGAGCGCTCCGTCGAGGTGTGCGTCGAGACCGTCCGCGCGCTCGGCTTCGAGCTCGAGGCGATTCCGAACATCCGGCTCGACCTCGAGGACAGGCCGCAGAAGAGCCCGCGCGCCTGCGTGATCGCCGCCGACCCGCCCGAGGTCGTCCATCTCATCACGCGCGCGCAGGGCGGGGTGTCCGACTACCAGGCGTTCCTCCACGAAGCCGGGCACGCGCTGCACTACGCGGGTTGCGACCCGCGGCTGCCCTGGACGTTCCGCGCGGTCTCGCGCGACCACGCGCTGACGGAGATCTACTCGTACATCGTCGAGGCCGTCTCGCGGGAGCCGGGCTGGCATGCGCTGCATTTCGGGCTCTCCGACGCGGAGGCCGAGGAGAACGCCGACGCGACGCGGTTCCTCGAGGCTTTGCTCTTCCGCCGCTATGCGGCGAAGCTTCGGTACGAGCTCGGCTTCTGGGACGCGTTCCCGAAGGAGCGCGGAGACGCCTCACGCGACTACGAGACGCTGCTCACCACCGCGACGGGCCTGCGCTACGACAGCCGGGGCTACCTCGCGGACATGGACGCCGGCTTCTACTCCGCCGACTACCTGCGCGCCTGGATCCGCGCGGCGCAGCTCAGCTCGTACCTGCGGAGCGAGTTGGGGGAGGACTGGTGGCGGGACAGCCGGACGGGAGAGATCCTGCGTGCGCTGTTCGCCGAGGGAACACGGCCGTCGAGCGAGGACGTCGCGGGCCGGATCGGCTTCGACCCGCTCGACACCGGGCCGCTCGTCGCCGAGCTGACCCGCGCCTAGCCGCCTGCCGGCTCGGCCGGCTTGACGACGAGCGCGTGGATCTCGCGCGTGAGCTTCGCGACCTGCTCCGTCAGGTCCTTGTCCTGTGACGTGAGCTTCGTGTTCGACTCGAGCAGCTCGAGCAGGCGTTCCGTCTCGCTCTTCATCTGGTGCTCGACCCGGTTGTGCCGCCGCTCGGTCTTCTCCTCGGTGAACTTGTCGCGGTCGGCCTGCCGTGTCTGGGCGAGCAGGATCAGCGGCGCGGCGTAGGCGGCCTGGGTCGAGAAGACGAGGTTGAGCAGGATGAACGGCTCGGGGTCGAAGCGGACGAGGCCGCCCAGCGCGGCCGTGTTGAACGCGATCCAGCAGAGGACGACGATCGTCTGGCCGAGGATGTACTGAGGTGTGCCGAAGAAGCGGGCGACACGCTCCGCGAACTGCCCGAAGGAGTCCGACCCGAACGCGCCGTGATGCGACTCCGCGGCGGCTGGCACCGCGGCTGAGCCTACGAGCCGCCCCGGATGACGCCTGCCCACGAGAGGCAGAGCCGGACGATCGCCCTGAAGCTACGCCGGCGCGCTAGTGGACGGTGCCGCCGGCGATGCCCTGCTGCGCGAGCTGCGTCGCGTCGAAGACGTCGCTGCTCAGCGGCGCCGCGATCGTGACGTCGGCACCGTAGTCGGAGATGTCCAGCGTCATGTCCAGCTGCACCGGGGCGTTGCTCTGCCCCTGGCCGGCCGAGACCTCGATCCGGTGCACGAGGCCGTCCTTCCCGATCCAGACGTCCGCCGGAATCGTCGGCATCTGCGCGACCATCGCGCCGAGCATCGGGTTCGCCAGGCCCTTCGACTCCAGCGCCTTCGCGACGTCGATCGTGACGCGGTAGTGCGTCGTCGCGGCGCCGTCGACGGTGGCCGGCCCGAGGTTGCTGATCTTGGCGCCGCTCGCCTTGAGCATCGCGAGGAGGTCGCCCGGCTGGAGCTGGCTCCCGGAGAGCAGCGTCCCGAGGTCGAAGCCCGCCGACTTGCCGAGCTTCGAGAGGTCGACCTCGATCCACAGCTTGTTGCCCGGGAGGTGGGCGCTGAGGGCTGCGAGCTGGAGGTACGCGACGTAGTCGCCGCCCTGCTCGAGTGAGATCTCCTTGATCGACTGCGGGCCGACTGTGAAGGTCAGCTCGCTGCTCGTGCCGTCGACCGCGCCGGCTCCGCGCACGTGGACGGTCTTGCCTCCCGGAAGCTGCGAGCTGCTGAAGGAGAGCGCGAAGCGGACGTGCGCCGCCCCTGCCTGCTGCGTCTTCGTCGCGGCTGCCGCCACCGGGTCGAACGAGAGCGCGTCACTGGTCCCGCCGCCGCAGCCGGCCGTCGCGACCGTGGTTGCGGCGATCGCGAGCGCAGCTGCGATGGCTGTCCAGCGACCCCTGCGCATGACCTCAGTGTAGACACGGCCCCCACCCCGGAAGGGTGATCTCCCGGACGAGGGGTGGGGGCGGCCGCAATGGCCGTGGCAGCCGCCCCCTGCGAGGAGCGGGACGGCCGTTGTGAGGACTGGTGGCCGCCCCTGTCGGAGAGCACGGCCGGCGTCAGGTGGCCGGCTCTGTCGGTGCTTCCTCTACTACTCGCGGACGGGGCGTTTGGATCTCGTAAATCTCGCAACCTCGCCGCACGATCTTTCGAACCAGTTGCGCGTGCCGTACGTCTAAGTCTTCGAGGGGCGGGCCCCGGAGAAGGGGGCCGCGACCGAGGCCCGCCCCGTACGAGGTTACGCCCGTCCGCCGGATTCGAAAAGAGGTCTCCCCGGGACAGGGTGCTTTCCGCCGGATGGATGCTCGCCTCGCGCTGCCGGCGGTCCCTGACGTTTGGGGCACGTTTGGGGCACGCCGACCTACCTCCAGACGACGGGCGCGATCTCCGGCACCGCGTTGAACTTTGGAGACTTCGCGTGAGCCCGCCGAGGTGGCGACGCTCAGGGAAGCGTCAGCGCCAGAACCCGGCCGTGGCCGTGCACGTTGACGGCCCACGCGACCCGCTTGCCGGCGACCGATAGCCCGATCGGCGCCCTTGGCGAGACGGCGAGCACCTGCTGCCCCCCGGTATTCGCGTCAATGGCCTCGATCTTCCCCCCGCCGACCGAGAAGACGAGCGTGTCGCCGCTCACGGAAATCGAGTTGTCCGCTGCCACGCCGGTGGTCGTTCCGGTCAGGGCTCCCGTGGCTGGGTCGTAGCGCTCGATGTTCCTGGACCCGTCGCTGAGTTCGTCTACCACGGCGACGACCGAGCCGGACAGCGCGAGCGCGCGCACGGTCCCCGGCGGCGTGAACTGCGCAATGAGGCTCCCCGTGGTCGCGTCGCGGATTTCGACAGGCGTGCCGGGCGCTGCCGGTGGCGGGGCTGAGGGGTTGGAGAGCTGTGTCGCGGCGACCTGCTGGGGCGCAGGCAACAGTGCGATCCGGTTCCCCGAGACGGCGAGCTTGGTCGCCCCCGGCACGACGACCGGCAATTGCGTGATCCCGGTGGTGCCCTTGACGCGGAACACTCCGTTCGACGGAGAGGGCTGTTCCGCCAGCTCCGAGCAGTCGTTCAGGTCAACGCATTGGTAGTCGACGTCCGTGTACGCGAGCGTCGAGCCGGCCCCCACGATCGGACCGAAGAAACCGCCTGGCCCGCCCTCCCTGAGCGCCGCCGCGAGGAAGACCATCTTGGGAGCGGCCCGAGCCCCGGTTTTCCGGACCCAGACGCTCGTCTCGAGGAAGTTACCGCCGCCATGACGGGTCCAGAGAACGCGCGCTCCGGCGAGCGCGAGCTGCGAGGGCACGCCGCCGTTCCCCGGGTAGGGGTGCGCAGTGCCGACGAGGAGGGTCTTCGGCCGGTGTCCCGTCCGGCGCACCTCAACGTGCCATTTCGCGCCGATCCACGCGATTCGGCCAGAGTCCTGCGCGAACGCACGGATCGGCCCCCTCGTCGCCAGCAGTGTGCGAGGCGTCTTCGCTTCCCGCGCACCCGCGGCCTGGACCAGCACGCATGTGCCGAGCACGACCGCGACGACGGCGGAAACTCGGGCAACCATGGGACGACCGTAGCCGAGCGAGATGCGGAACCTGTGAAGAGATCGAGGCGGCCCCGAACAAGCCGGCCGACCTCGGCCTAAGGAGAGGTTTTCGGGCCGATCGTCGCTTTCGCAGCAGCGACCGGGCTGCGCCCGCAGGAATGGATCGCGCTCGACCGCGCCGATGTATTCCGCGATGAGCGGATCGTGAAGGTGCGTGGGACAAAGACTGCCTGTTCGCGGACGAGCGCGGCGAACGGATCGACCTTTACAACTTCCGCCGCCGCGTCTGGAGTCCCGCCGTCGAGTCGGCGGGGATCGAGAAGCCCTACGGCGCCCTTATCGGCGGCGCTCACGCAGGGATCGTCGGCCGGCTGGATGCCCTCGAAGCGCAGCAGGCCGTTGCCGCTGAGGTTTAGGGCCTGAGTGGAGCACGAGTAGCCGCCCGGCATCGGGCGGCTTTCTGCTGAAAGTGTCGGCTTGCAAAGCGAAGGCGAAAGAGGCGCATACGGGATTCGAACCCGTGCCGCCGCCGTGAGAGGGCGGTGTCCTAGGCCACTAGACGAATGCGCCCGGCGGGGCTCAGTGTAGCGAGGCCCCGACCCCGTTCTGGGCCGTGTGGAGCGAGCGAGTCTTGCTAGTTCGAGCGCGGAGTCGGCGTCTCTTCCGCTACCCGGCGCCGGCGGCGGAAGACGAACGCTCCGGCCGAGATGCCGACGACCACGACTGCGCCCGAGACCCCGCCGCCCAGCCACGGCGTCATGCTCGCGGGGGAGGAGACGTGCTCCGCCGTCGCCTCGACCGCCGTCACCGGCAGTCTCGAGACGACGCCCGAGGCTTCGAGGCTCGGCGGGTTCGGGAACGGCCCGCGGACCACGCCGGCGCCCGCGAGTCCCTTCGGGGGCAGCAGATGCCGGGCCGCGAGCAGCTCGTGCCAGACCACGGTCGCCTCCTGCGTCGGCGTGCCGACCGGTGCCTTCAGCGTCGCCGGGTTCGGCATCTCCTTCGCCGGCACGTGGACGAGGCGCCACTTCTGCAGGTAGGCGGTGGGATCGACAGCCCCGTCGTAGCCGAGGTCGAGGTACTGCTGCGGGTGGATCTCGAAATGGAGGTGCGGATCCGTGGTGAAGGCGTCTCCCGTGCGGCCGAGGAAGCCGACCACCTGTCCCGCTCTCACGTGCGGGTGCTTGAGGATCCAGCGCGAGTACCCGGCGAGGTGGGCGTAATAGAAGGAGTTCCCGTCGCCGTCGGTGAGCCACAGCCGCCAGCCGCCGAGCTTGTTCCAGCCGACAAGGCTGAGCGTGCCGTTTGCGACCGCGACGATCGGGGTTCCGAGCGACGCGAACAGGTCATCGCCGTGATGCCAGCCGTCGTAGATGTCGTTGCGGGTCCCGCCGTACGTGTCTCCGTAGTCGGCGCCGCCGTTGACCGGGAAGACGTAGTGGGACGGCCGGAAGCCGAGCGGCGGCGTCGTCGTGAGCGGCTTCCGCATCCGCTTCTTGTGCTTGTGCTTCTTCGTGGTCGCGGGTTGGGCTTGCGTCTTCGAGCCTGACGCCGCCGTCGTGTCGCCCGGTTGCGTGCTCGTGGACGACGAGGAGTGGTGCGTCGTCTGTGGGCGGGCGACCGGCTCCGCGGAGGCGGTGAAGCCGACGAGGACCATTGTCCCGGCCGGCAGCGCCCAGTGCCGTTTGAGAAGGAGCACGACGAGGGGTGCCCTGAGGCGCCCGACCGTCCGGCCCAGCGTGAGCTGTCCCCAGTAGCCGAGGAGCGCCGAGTCGCCGGGCGCCACCGACACGGGCGAGCCGTCGATCACGAGACCGCTGACCGAGCCGTGGCCGTGAGTCGCCGTCACGCTGCTCGCCTGGACGAAGCCACCGAACAGCGAGACCGACTCGAGGGTGACCGACGCGGTCTCGCACGTCGAGACGCCCACGGAGGAGGAGCTGAACGCGACGATCGGCGACGTCGACGGATAGGCGGAAGGGCCGAGTCCCGAGGCCGGCGTCCCGAGCGTGAGCACCTTGCCGTCAGGGGGCGCGATCGCGGCGGCGCCTGCGCCGATGCAGGTCCGCGGCAGGTACGACGCGCGCAGCGGCGCGTACGGCGGCGCAGCCGTCGTCGTGGTCGTGCCGGCGGTCGTCGTCGTGTCCGTTCCGTCAGCCCGGGCGGACGACGCCGCGGCCGCCGCAGCGAGCACAACGAGAACGAGGAGCCAGACCCCACGCCGCATCGACGCAGTGTGCCGAACCTGTCCACGAATTGGGGAAATCGACCGGAATGCCGTTTGCCTGGCGGCGTTCGGCCACCGCGGCCCTGGTCAGAACGGCGGAAGGCGGCTTTCGCCGCCCTCCGGGAAAAAGCTCGTGCGGGTTCAGATCAGCGTACGGTGAGCTTCAGGTGGTTGTCGTCGGACTCCTGGCGGACCATCGTGATCACGTAGTGCCCGCGGCTGACCAGGATCGACTTGCCGACCGGGATGCGCTGCGTGCCGTGACTCGAGGCGACCTTCAGGGTGTCCTCGTCGAGATTCCTGAGCCGGACGCTGCCCGTGACGGTGGCGGTCTTCGTGTACTTCCCCTTCACCAGGAACCAGTGGCAGCCGGGATCGTGCATGGCGATCGTCAGCGTCTTCGTGGAGGCCTGGCTCGTCGTCGTGGCGAGGGCCCGGCCGGTGCCGAAGGCGCCGGCGCAGATGGTCGCGGCGGCTGCGAGTGCGATCAGTGAGAGCTTCATCGTTGCTCCTCCGGTAATCGGTGGCATTGGCCGCATGATCGGCCTCCGGGTCGCCGCCGGAATCCGGGCGAACCGATACTGCCGTCGGTAGTTCTCCGTAGATCTCGTGCGGCGTCAGACCGCGACGGCCGCCGAGACGAGCACCCGCTGCGCGAGGTCGCCGAGCCGGTTCGAGTAGCCCCACTCGTTGTCATACCAGGCGATCACCTTCACCTGTGTCCCGTCGATCACGGCGGTCAGGCCTGCGTCGAAGATCGCGGAGTACGGCGACTTGACGATGTCCGACGAGACGAGCGGCTCCTCGCTGTAGGCGAGGATGCCCTCGAGCGCGCCGGCGTCGGCTTCGGCGGCGAACAGCTCGTTGACCTCTGCGACGCTCGTCGGGTGCTCGACCTCGACGGTCAGATCGACGAGCGAGCCCGTCGGGACGGGAACGCGCACCGCGTAGCCGTGCAGCTTTCCCTCCAGCTCCGGGACGACCAGGCCGAGAGCCTTGGCGGCGCCGGTCGTGGTGGGAACGAGGTTGCACGCAGCAGCGCGGGCGCGGCGATGATCCTTGTGCGGCGCGTCGAGCAGCTGCTGATCGCCGGTGTAGGCGTGGACGGTCGTCATCAGCCCGTGCCGGATGCCGAAGCGCTCGTGCAGGAGCTTCGCCACCGGGGCGAGACAGTTTGTCGTGCAGGACGCATTCGAGATGATGCGGTGCTTCGCCGGGTCGTACGCGTCGTCGAAGTTGACGCCGAGCGCCACCGTGACGTCGGGCTCCTTCGCCGGCGCGGAGACGATCACCTTCGCTGCGCCGGCATGGAGGTGTTGCTCCGCGTCTGCGCGCGCACGGAACCGGCCGGTCGACTCGATCACGACCTCGGCGCCGAGGTCGCGCCACGGCAGCCGGCTCGGATCGGTCTCGCCCGGTACGACGATCGGCTTTCCGTCGACCACAATCGCGCCGTCTCCTGCTTCGACGCTGCCTGGAAACCGTCCGTAGACGGTGTCGTGCTTGAGCAACTGCGCGAGCATCGCCGGTTCTGCAACGTCATTGATCGCTACCCACTCGATGTCGGCCTCGCGCTCGTAGGCAGCCCGAAAGGCGGCCCGGCCGGTGCGCCCGAAGCCGTTGATGGCGACCTGAACAGCCATGATTTCCTCCGTTTCGAATCGTTCAGAGTGAACGTAGGCGCGCCGCTGCCGGCGGGCATCGGCGAAGTCCCTGACCCGCGTGCGCGAAAGCCGCACGTGACATGCGCCGGAGCAGACTTTCGCCCGTTACCAGCTCTTCGCGCGGTGCGGCCGCGACCGCTCCGCCACCCGCACCCGTGCGTCGACCGCCACGCAGCCGTCGCTCATCGCGAGCACCGGGTTCAGGTCGAGCTCGGCGATCTCCGGCAGGTCGTCGGCGAGGAGGGAGAGGCGCAGGAGGAGGTCGACGAGCGCCGCCTCGTCGGCGGGTGGGGCGCCTCGGAAGCCGGCGACGAGCCGGCCTGCCTTGCCCCCCCGGACGAGTTCCAGCGCGTCGAGATCCGTGAGCGGGGCGAGCCTGAACTGGGCCTCGCCGATCAGCTCGGCGAGCACGCCGCCCGGGCCGAAGGCGACGAGCGGGCCGAAGACCGGATCCTGCACGGCGCCGGCGAGCAGCTCCGTCCCGCCGCGGAGGAACGGCTGCACGAGCAGCGGCGCGCCGATGCGCTCCGCCGCGCCCAGGACGGCTCCTTCGTCTCCGAGATCGAGAGCGATGCCGCCCTGCTCGGTCTTGTGCGCGCCGGGCGCGGCCGTCTTGAGGACGACCGGGAAGCCGAGCTCCTCCGCCGCCTCGACCGCCGCGCCCGTCGTCGCCGCGAGACGCTCCGGCACGAGCGGCACGCCGTACGCGTCGAACAGGCGGCGCGTCTGAGCCGCGTCGAGCCAGTCGCTGCCCGCTTCGAGAGCCTCACGCACGACCGCCTGGCCCTCTGCGCGGTCGCACTCGAGCTCCGGCACCGTGCCTGCCGGCCTTCGGAGCCACTCTCCACGCTCGGCCGCGCGCCCTAGGGCGCGCGCCGCTGCTTCGGGATAGCCGAAGCCCGGGACGTTGGCGGAGCCCCGGAGGCTCGGCGGCGCTCCCTTCGCGCTGACGAAGACGCAAAGGACGGGCTTGTCCACGCCTGCTGCGGCCTCGCTGATCGCCGCTCCGACAGCCTGCTCGTTGCTCCCGACCGTGGGGACGAAGAGGACGATCGCGGCGTCGAACGCCGGATCCGCAAGGATCGGCGGCAACGCTGAGGCGAAGCTCTCGGCGGTCGCGCCGCCAAGCAGGTCGATCGGGTTCGCACTGCTTCCCTCGGCCGGCATCACCTCTGCGAGCGCCGTGCGGGTCTCCGCGCCGGGCGGAGCCACCTCGAGACCGGCCGCCTCGCAGGCGTCTGCGGCGAGGATTCCAAGACCGCCCGCGTTCGTGACGAGTGCGACCCGACGGCCGCGGGGGACGGGCTGCGCGGAGAGCAGCGTCGCCACGTCGATCAGCTCCTCGAGCGTTCGCGCCCGGATGACTCCCGCCTGGCGGAAGAGCGCGTCGACGGCGACGTCCGAGCCGGCGAGGGCGGCCGTGTGAGAGCCCGCGGCGCGGCTGCCGGCTCCGGTGCTCCCGCCCTTCAGGGCGAGGATCGGCTTGCGGCGCGCGACCCGCCGGGCGATACGCGAGAAGGCGCGCGGATTACCGAACGACTCGAGGTACTGGACGACCATCTCGGTCTCGTCGTCGTCCTCCCACCACTCGAGCAGGTCGTTCGACGAGACGTCGGCCTTGTTGCCGATCGACACGAAGGAGGTGACGCCGAGGCCGGTCGACTCCGCCCGCTCGAGCAGCGCGAGGCCGAGTGCGCCGCTCTGGGACGAGAAGCCGATCTTTCCGGCGGGAAAGCTCCGCGGCGCGAACGTCGCGTTGAGGTGGACCGGGGAGGAGGCGATGCCGAGGCAGTTCGGGCCGAGGAGGCGCGCCCCGCGGTCGCGGACGAGCCCGAGGAGCTGCTCCTGCCGCTCCGTTCCGGCGTTGCCCGTCTCGGCGAACCCCGCGGAGATGACGACGAGCGCCCGGACCCCGGCGGCGAGCGCGTCTTCTGCCGCTGCGAGCACCTGCTCGCCGGGGACGCAGATGACCGCGAGGTCGATGGTCTCCTCGACGTCGGTCACGGACCGGTAGCCGTGGACTCCGGCGACGGGATCTCCCTTCCGGTTCACCGGGTAGACGGAGCCCGCGAAGTCGCCGGTGAGGATGTTGCGGAAGAGCTCCCCGCCGATCGAGCCGCGGCGCCGGGAGGCCCCGATCACCGCGACCGAGCGCGGCAGGAAGAAGGGCTCGAGCGAAGCGCGCACCGCGACGTGGTCACGGCTTGCGACGTGCTCCCGGTAGCCGTGCGTCGGAGCGATCGGGAACCGGATTTCGAGCTCCCCGCCTTCGGCCGCGCGGGTCACGGCGAAGCCGGCGTCGCGGAAGACGCCGTGCATCGCGGCGTTCTCGTGCAGCACCTCCGCAACGAACTCCTCGATCCCGGCCTCCGCCGCCCGCGCCGCGAGGCGCTCTAGCAGGCGCGTGCCGATGCCCCGCCGCTGGAAGTCGTCGCCCACGGCGAACGCGACCTCGGCGGCGTGCGGGTCGCGGAGCTTGACCCAGTTCGCGAGCGCGACGATGCGGCCGTCGAGCGATCCGAGCAGCGCGCCGCGCTCGTCCCAGTCGGGATCGAGCACCGTCTCCACGAGCTTCGGCCCGAGCGCGGGGAAGCCGTGGAAGCGGAGGTAGCGGCTCTGATCGGAGAGGGCGGAGAAGAACTCGACGAGTGCCGCGGCATCCTCCGCGGCGGGGGCCTGAGCCGTAGCGTCGACCCGTCGCGGAGGATGACGTCCGTCGTCGCGGAGGCGTCCGTGTGGGTGGCGCTCACGCGGCCGCCGCGTGGTCGGCTGCCTGCTCCTTCGAGCGGACGACGAGTACCGGGCACGGAGCGGAGTGCACGAGCCCTGTCGAGACGCTCCCGGAGAGGAGCCGACGTGCGGCGCCCCAGCCGTGGGAGCCGACGACGATCAGCTGCGCGTCGCGCTCACCTGCGATGCGGCAGATCTCGTCGACTGCAAGTCCGTCAGCGGCGATGGTGGTGCACCTCAGACCGGCAGCGCACGCGGTGGCCGCGATCGTGGCCAGGACCTTCTCCACGCGGTGCCGTTCCGCTTGGGTCAGCTCGGCGACGATGTCGGAGTACCCGTAGGCGGCGTAGCCGAGAGTGGGGAGCACGGCGTGCGCGACGGAGAGGACGAGAAGCGGAGCCTCGAGGTGCTGCGCTAGCTGGAACGCTTCGCGCTGGGCCCCCGCCGCGGAGGGCGAGCCGTCGGTCGCAAACAGGATCGGTCTCGTGTCGTTCATCTCAGGCCTCCTTCTCGAGGATCATGGAAACAGTGTTCGTGCAGGCGAATGCGGCTGCATCCGGGCGAGGCCGACGCGTGCTGCGGGAAACCACGGAGCCGGCTTCGGTGCGCCTTCCGATGCCGGAGGCGTGGCGGAAAGCGACGATTTCCCTGTCGAAGGAAAGGACAGAGACCATGTTCGAGACGATCGTGTGGGCAACCGACGGCTCGGATCTCGCCGACGGCGCGCTCGAGCACGTTCGCAAGCTCGCCGAGGTTCACGGGTCCCGCATCGTCGCCGTGCACGCCAACGAGTTGCTGCAGGGCCGGTTCGGCGGCGCGTCGCTGCTCGCGGACGAGCCCGACATCCGGGAGAAGCTCGAGAGCCAACTGGGCGAGCTTCGCAGCGACGGGTTCGACGCGAGCCTGGAGATCCGCACGGGCAGTCAGGACGCCGCGACGCCCGTGGAAGGGGCCGCGCAGGACTATGAGGCCGAACTGATCGTGGTCGGCACGCACGGCCGCGGCGGAGTTGCCGCCGCTCTCATGGGCAGCGTGGCCCGCTCGCTCTGCCACACGGCGCAGCGGCCGGTTCTCGTCGTGCCGCCGGCAAGCCGGGTCGAGCAGCCCGCGAAGCTGACGACCGCGTAGCACGCAGTAGGAGAGGGCGGCACCCTTCGGCAGGCGCCGCCCTCTTTCGTGCTGCTAGGCGGTGACGGGTACCGCGTGCTGCTCGAGTAGCTCGTGCCCGACCTTCTCGGCCTCGAGCACGACCTTGAGTGCGCCGGTCTCGGCTGCTGCCCCGAAGACGTCGTACGCCTGCTCCGCGTCGCCGAGGACGAAGCGATGCGTGGCGAACGGCGTCGGGTCGAGGCGTCCCGTCTCGATCAGCTTGAGGAGCTTCGGCGTCGTCGTCGTGTCGACGAGGCCCGTCGTGATCAGGACGTCGCGGATCCACAGCTTCTCGAGGTGGAGCGTCGCGGAGTGGCCGTGCACGCCGACGTTCGCAACGCGGCCGCCCGGGCGAATCAGCTCGGTGCAGAGCTCGAACGTCTCCGGCACGCCGACCGCCTCGATGGCGACGTCCGCTCCGAGACCGTCCTTGAGCTCCATCACCTTCGCGATGGCATCCTCCCGGCCGTTGTCGATCAGGACGTCGGCGCCGAACTCGAGCGCCTTCTCGAGTCTCGACGCGTCGAGGTCGATCGCCACGATCCGGCCCGGCGAGTGGAGCTGTGCGGTCATGATCACCGCGAGCCCGATTGGTCCTGCGCCGACCACCGCAACCGTGTCGCCCGGCTCGACGCCGCCGTTGAGGACGCCGACCTCGTACGCGGTCGGGAGGATGTCGGCCAGGAAGAGCACCTGCTCGTCCGAAAGCACCTCCGGCACCTTGTAGACCGAGGTGTCGGCGAACGGCACGCGTGCGTACTCGGCCTGGAGCCCGTCGATGAGGTGGCCGAAGATCCAGCCCCCTCCTCCGGTGCAGAGCCCGTAGTGCCCCTCCTTGCAGAAGCGACAGCGACCGCACGAGGTGATGCAGGAGACCAGGACGCGGTCCCCCGGTTCGAGCGTCGTGACGGCATTTCCGGTCTCGACCACGGTGCCGACCGCCTCGTGACCGAGGATCGTGCCCGGCTGGACCTCCGGGACATCACCCTTGAGGATGTGGAGGTCGGTGCCGCAGATCGTGGACGAATCGATCTTGACGATGGCGTCCGTCGGCGCCTGAATGGTCGGGTCGGGAACGTCCTCCCAGGCTCGCTGGCCCGGCCCGTGATACACGAGCGCTTTCATATCGCGCCTCCTTTCCGTCCCAGTCTCATCGCCTGTTGCGCCTGCGGCATCGGCGCTCTCCCGGAGTCGAGGTGCGGGCTTTTCCCGACGGCCGCCAGAGGTTAGGGTGAGCGCGTATGGACGCGCTGTCCGTCAGCGAAGGGCGGCTGCGCGCGCTGTTCGCAGCGGGCCTCGCAGTCACTTCGGAGCTGTCGCTGGAGGCCCTCCTCCACCGGCTGGTGCAGACCGCTGCGGAGCTCACGGGCGCTCGCTACGCGGCCCTCGGCGTGATCGACGCGGGCGGCGCGGAGCTCGAGCAGTTCGTCACGCACGGCATGGATGCAGAGGTCCATGCCGAGATCGGCTCGCTGCCGCGCGGCCGCGGCATCCTCGGCGTGCTGATCCGCGAGACGACGCCGCTGCGGCTGCACGACCTGTCCGAGGATCCGCGCTCGGTCGGTTTTCCGCCGGGGCATCCGCCCATGCACAGCTTCCTCGGCGTCCCGATCCTGCTGCGCGGCGTGGCGTACGGGAACCTCTACCTGACCGAGAAGCAGGGCGGCGAGAACTTCACCGAGGAGGACGAGGAGCTCGTCACGCTGCTCGCCGGCCAGGCCGCGGTGGCGATCGAGAACGCCCGCCTCTACGAGGCCTCGACCCGCTGGTCGCGCCAGTTGCAGTCGCTCGAGGAGGTCGGGAACGCGCTCGCCACCGAGACGGATCTCGAGCGCCTCCTGGACCTCGTCGTCCGGCGGCTCCGCGAGCTGCTCGGCGCCCGGGTCGTCGCGCTCGCGCTGCCGAGCGGCGAGGACCACCTCCGGTTCGCCGCGGTGGCGGGAGACGAGGCTCGGGACCTGCTCGGCGAGACCATCCCGAGCCTGGACTCGAAGAGCGGCCGCGTCCTCGCGCGGCGGCGCAGCGAGCGGATCGACTCCGTGATCGACGACCCCGAGGTGCATCAGGAGGTAACGAGACGGCTCGCCGCGCGCACCGGCATGTGGGTGCCGCTCACCGTGCGCGACCGGGTGATCGGCGTCCTCGAGATCCACGACAAGGAAAGCGCCGACGCCCGCTTCACGGACGACGACCTCCGCCTGGCCGAGACCTTCGCCGCCCGCGCCGCGGTCGCAGTCGAGCTGTCCCAGCGCGTGGTGCGCGACGTCGTTCGCCGCGTGGTCGAGGCGCAGGAGCTCGAGCGCCGGCGGCTCGCGCGCGAGCTCCACGACGAGACCGGGCAGGCCCTGACGTCGATCCTGCTCGGACTGAAGCCGCTGGAGGAGGCGCTGGCGGATCACCCGGCCCGCGCAAGCCTCAGCGAGTTGCGGGAGCACGTCGTGCACGCCCTCCAGGATGTCCGGCGGCTCGCCGTCGAGCTCCGTCCTGCAGTGCTCGACGACTTCGGTCTCGTGCCGGCCCTGGAGCGTCTGGCCGACTCGTTCGCCGAACAGGCCGAGATTCGCGTGGACTTCCATTCGGCGCTCGGAGCGGCGAGACTGCCGACCGACGTCGAATCCACTCTTTACCGGGTCGTGCAGGAGTCCCTCACAAACATCGTCAAGCACGCGCAGGCGCAGAACGTGAGCGTCTCGATCTCGCGTAGGGACTCCGCCGTCGTCGCGGTGATCGAGGACGACGGAGCGGGGTTCGATCCGAGGAGCGTGCGCGAGGACGGGTTCGGCTTTCTCGGCATGCGCGAGCGGCTGGCATTGCTCGACGGCAGGCTGGAGATCGAGTCGCGGCCAGGCGCCGGAACGACGATCGTGGCGGAGGTGCCACTCCCATGAGCATCCGCGTTCTCGTCGTCGACGACCATGCCGTCGTCCGCAGCGGCCTGAGGCTTCTCCTCGACGCGGAGGACGACATAGAGCCGGTCGGCGAGGCGGGCAACGGTCGCGATGCCGTGTTCCAGGCCCGTGCCCTGACGCCGGACGTGATCCTCCTCGACGTGGTCATGCCCGACCAGACCGGTCTCGAGGTGCTGCCGCAGCTCAAGCACGAGAACCCGGAGGTCAAGGTGCTCATCCTCTCGATGCAGGACGAGCCGCGCTACGTCCGCGAGGCGTTCGCGGCGGGTGCGAGCGGATACGTCCTCAAGGAGGCAGCCGACACCGAAGTGGTGGCCGCGGTGCGGGAGGTCGCAGGCGGCGGTCGCTACGTGAATCCCGAACTCGGCGCGCGCCTCGTCGCCGCCGACGCCGAGGCGGCCAAGCGCGCGGAGCAGGACCCGCTCTCGGACCGGGAGCGGGAGGTGCTGCGGCTCCTCGCCCTCGGCCATACGAACCAGGAGATCGCGAAACAGCTGTACATCTCGGTGCGCACGGCTGAGACGCACCGGGCGCACATCATGCAGAAGCTTCGGCTGCAGACCCGGGCGGACCTGGTCGCGTACGCGATCGAGCGGGGAGTCCTCGAGCCCGACTGAGTCCGGGTCGTCGGGCCCTATTCGGACGCGTCGTTGAGCAGCTGGTGATAGAGGCTGCGCAGGGCGTCCGGATCAGCAGACTTCCCGGCCACCTCCAGGCGCTCGCGGATCTCGAGCAGCCAGCCCGCGAGCGGAACGTCCCTTGCGACGTCGACCTGCTCGAAGGCGCAGCGCCCGTCGAGAACTGCGCCGCCGGCTTCCCAGAACGGACACGAGTCCTCCGGACAGACCCCACGATCGCCGACGGCTGCTTCGAGGGAGCAGAGCCGCGGTTCCCCGTGCGTGAGCATGACGTCATCGTCGCAGCGGGGGGACCGACCGGCGTCGTGCCGGTCACGGATCGTGGCTGCGGCATTCCCCGTAACGCCGAGCAATGCGCGAGGGCCGCCTTTCGGCGGCCCTCGCTGTCCAGCGGTGGAGTCGGGCGCTTATGCCACCGGCACCGCAGGAGTCTTGATGCTCGACCGCCGGAGGAACGAGAGGGCGGTCTGAGGATTGCGGAGGGCTCCGCCGATCGCGAGGATCCCGAATCCGAATCCCGAGAGCAGGAGAGCGATCCCGACCACGACCCCGAACAGCCCGAGCTGGCTTGCCATGTAGCTCGTGTTGAGGGCGGTCGTGAGCGCGGTCTCGGTGACCCAGACCTGGCGGGCGCCGTTCGACACCGGCTGCTTGGTGGTCGGGTCGATTGCAGCAAAGGCCGCGTTGTCCGTGCCGCCGCCCGGCATCAGCTCTGCCTTCGGCGTTCCGGGCTTGGCCGTCCAGATGCCCATCTGCGCGTACGTGAAGCCGTGGGTGGACTCCAGCGCGTGGATGTGCATGTACTGCGCCATCAGGCGCGCCCTGTCGCCCGTGTCGATCTTCTGGTTGGCGACGCTCTTGGTCGGCCATTCCTTGACCGCCGACGCGATGCCTGCCTTCTGCGCCTCGGCCCTGATGGCCGTCGGCGTCATGTCGCCCGAGCCGACGATGAACTCGTTCGCCAGGCTCTTGTTGACCGTATCCCGGCCGGAGAAGCCCATCGTGACGGCAACGACGCCGAACGCGATGAGGACGGCTGCCGCGACGAGCCCTCCGATCTCGAATAGCTTGCGCATGTCCCGACTCCTTTCCGAACTGAGGTGGTGCATTTCGCAGAAGTGTCGGGTGTCACGCAGCCTGCGCCATCCGGGCGGCTTCTGAACTCGAGGTCGGACTTCCCTCGCCTCCGTTGCGGGAAATCCCTGATGGTTGGGCGCGTCAGCCGGCAACGGCGTCCGCGGCTACGGGTCGCTGCGCCCTGGCCTCGGCGGGGGAGGGGCGCCCGTAGAGAAAGCCCTGGCCGTACTCGATTCCCCGCCCACCGAGAATGCGGATCGTCGCCGGTCTCTCGATGCCCTCGGCGATCACCTTCATGGAGAGCGCATGCGCGGTGTTGACGATGCCGTCGAGAATCGCGCCGCTGACCGGGTCCGAGTTGACCTCGTCGACGAAGCCGGCGTCGACCTTGAGGAAGTGGGCCGGCAAACGGCGTAGGTGCTCGAACGAGGAGAAGCCGGTGCCGAAGTCGTCGATCGCGACCAGGCACCCGAGCTCCCTGAGCACGGTGAGGCGCCTCTGCGCGCGGTCGTAGTCGTGCAGCGGCGCGCGCTCGGTGATCTCGATGCCGAGGCGGCCGGCGAGGTGCCGCCGCGTGGTGAACGTGTGCTCGAGCCGGTCGAGCAGCGGATCGCTGTGGAAGCTCTTGGTGTCGAGGTTGACGAAGATCCGCAGCTCGGGGTCGGCTTCGAGCAGCGCGACCGCTCGGTCGATCGCGTTCTGGTCGATCTGGTCGATGACCCCGAGGTCGGCGGCACCGGGGAGGAACTCGGCCGGCCCGATGATGCGACCGTGGCCGTCGACCATGCGGGTGAGCGCCTCGTGGTACGCGACTCTCCCGACCTGGAGGTCGACGATGGGCTGGAGGTAGATGACGAACCGGTCCTCCTCGAGCGCATCCTTGATTCGCGTCGACCAGCCCTGCCGTGCCGTGAGCTGCTGGGTCTCCGCGAGCGTGGGTGTCCAGACAGCGGCTCGGTTGCGGCCCTGCTCCTTCGCCTCGTAGAGCGCCATGTCGGCATGCAGGAGCACGGTCTCCGCGCGCGTGGCGGGATCGCTCCCCGGTCTGACTGCGCCGAGGCCGATGCTGAGGGTGACATCCAGAACTGCAGGCGAGCCTTCCAGGGGCAGGCGATAGCCGTGCGCCGCGGTGAGGATGCGTCCGGCGACGTCGACTGCTTCGTCCGTTCTGGCCCCGCGCAGCAGGAACGCGAACTCGTCCCCGCTGAGGCGGGCGCACACGTCGTTTGGTCGCAGGTTCGCCGCGACGATCCGCGCGAGATCGCGGAGCACCTGATCGCCGGCGGCATGACCGGCCGTGTCGTTGATCAGCTTGAAGTGGTCGACGTCCGCGATCGCCACGACGAGAGGTGCTCCGGTCAAATCGCCGTCGGCGATCGCCTCCTCCAGGCAGACGGAGAACCGCCGTCTGTTCACGAGCCCGGTGAGAGGGTCGTGGTCGGCGAGATACCGGACCTCGTCCTCGCGCATGCGCTGGTCGGTCACGTCGTCGAACACGGCGATCACTGCATCGGGGGCGCCCGGCGTTCCGACTGGTGCCGTGGAGACCTGGACCCGCCGGGGAGTTCCATCCTGCCGCCGGAGACCGAGCTCGATGTGATCGAGACGCTCTCCGGACAGTGCGCGCCGGCGGATGCCCTCGGCCCGTCTCTCGCCCGCCGCCGGCGCCAACTGCCAGCGCTTGCCGATCACGTCCGTCGCCCGCCAACCCGACGCGACCTCGGCCGCCTCGTTCCACCGCTGCACTCCGCCGTCCGCGTCGAACACCGCGATCGGGAGCGGCGACGCGTCGAGGACGGCCTCCAGGCGGGCGGCTGCGGCTGCAGCTTCCTGGCCGAGGTTGCGCGCGGTGCTGGCCAGGTCGAAGAACCGGTACACGACGAGCGTCGGGATCAACGCGGCGGCGACGACGAAGAGGACGAGATCGTCCAGGTCGAAGGTGTCGTGGGAGAAGAGGACGACGATCGGGATCGTGGCGAGCGCACCGCCGAGGAGCGTCAGGCGCCGGGCGGGCATCACCCGGGACTCGTCGACCTCGATCTCGGTCAGTCGGCGCATGGAAGGGTGGAGGCCGGCCGCGCCGAGCAGCGCGAAGCTCAGGTAGTAGCTCGCGTTGACCAGGGTGCTCTGGTAACTCGTGGTCTGGAGGAAGCTGCGCCAGATCAGGTCGCCGACGAAGCCGAACCCGATCCCGGCCGTGAGCAGTCCGAACGATGGGAGCCGTGCCGCTCCGGTCAGAAGCAGACGCGCCGTGAGCGCCAGCAGGAGGAGATCGATCGTGGGGAATGCTCCGACGAGGATCCGGCTGGAGATCGACAGGCCGGTCGCGTCGAACTGGCGGTTGAAGACGAGAAACCACAGCAGCAGGAACGAGCCGAGGAATACCGGTGCCGCATCGACGATGAGCATCCGGCCCGCCCAGCGCGAGTGTCGCGGGTGGCTGCCGAGCCAGGTCAGCGCGACGGCCAGCGTGAGCCCGCCCGCGAGGTAGAGCCAGTCTCCGACGGAGAAGAGGGCGAGCGTCCCGCCGGCCGCATCTGCCTCGTAGGCGATGTCGCCACAGCCGAACAACAGCACGGCGAGCGCGAGGAGCAACCATGGCCGCAACGAGGTCGGCCGGTGGTAGACGATTCCAGCGACGATCGCAGCGGCAGCTCCGACGCTCGCGACGTCGTGGAGCAGGGAAGCCGCTACGCCGTGGTGCAGCACGAGCGCGACGCCGCCCGCCGTGAGGTCGGCCACGACAAACACGCCCGTCACCAGGTACGGGGTACGCGCAGAGGTCCGAGGCCGCAACCACATGTGTCGCACCCTCGTCGTTGAAAGCCGAGCGGCATACCGCAAGACACCGCCGTGACCTTCAGTAGGAACCCGCACCTGACTTTCAGCAGGTCCGGGCGGCCTGGCTCGTCACGGAGCCACGACCGCCTCGGGCGGCCAGCGCCATTCCGACACCTCGGGCGCGTCTTCACCATGCTCGCGGGCGTACGCGTGCGCCCGCAGCCGTGCGTCCTCCATCTCCTGGCGCAGGTGGCCGGCGCGGTCGACGAGTCCCGGCACGCGGTCGATCACGTCGATGACCAGGTGATAGCGGTCGAGATCGTTGAGCATGACCATGTCGAACGGGGTCGTGGTCGTGCCCTCCTCCTTGTAGCCGCGGACGTGAAGGTTCGCGTGGTTCGTGCGCCGGTAGGTGAGGCGATGGATGAGCCATGGGTAGCCGTGGTAGGCGAAGACGACGGGCCGGCTGGACGTGAACAGAGAGTCGAACTCGTGATCGGGGAGCCCGTGCGGATGCTCGAGCTCCGGTTGCAGCCGCATCAGGTCGACCACGTTCACGACCCGGACCTTGAGCTCGGGCAGCCGCTCGCGGAGGATTGCCGCCGCGGCGAGCGTCTCGAGCGTCGGCACGTCCCCGCAGCAGGCGAGCACGACGTCGGGCTCGCCGCTTGCGTCGTTGGAGGCCCAATCCCAGATCCCGACCCCACGCGTGCAATGCAGGATCGCCTCGTCCATCGGCAGGAACTGCAGCGCGGGTTGCTTGCCCGCGACGATCACGTTCACGTAGTGGCGGCTGCGCAGGCAGTGGTCGGCGACGGAGAGGAGGCAGTTTGCGTCGGGCGGGAGGTAGACGCGGATGATCTCGGCCCTCTTGTTCACGACGTGGTCGATGAAGCCGGGATCCTGATGCGAGAAGCCGTTGTGGTCCTGCCGCCAGACGTGCGAGCTGAGGAGATAGTTGAGCGAGGCGAGCGGGCGCCGCCACGGGATCCCGCGGGTGACCTTCAACCACTTCGCGTGCTGGTTGAACATCGAGTCGACGATGTGGATGAATGCCTCGTAGCAGTTGAAGAGCCCGTGGCGGCCGGTGAGGAGGTAACCCTCGAGCCAGCCCTGGCACTGGTGCTCCGACAGCATCTCGACGACCCGGCCGGTCGGTGCGAGGTGCTCGTCGACGGGTTCGATGCGGGCGTCCCACTGCTTGTCCGTCACCTCGTAGACGGCGTCGAGCCGGTTCGACGCGGTCTCGTCGGGGCCGAAGATACGGAAGTTCTCGGGGTTCGAGCGCACCACCTGCGTCAGCCACTGCGCGAGGACGCGTGTCGCCTCCGCGGTCACGGTTCCAGGCTCGTCGACCGGAACGGCGAAGCGGCGAAAGTCCGGTAGCTCGAGGTCGCGCAGCACGAGGCCGCCGTTCGTCTTCGGGTTTCCGCTCATGCGGCGCTCGCCCCGCGGCGCGAGGCCGGCGAGCGTCTCCTTCAGCGCGCCGTCTGCATCGAAGAGCTCCTCCGGCCGGTAGCTGCGCATCCACTCTTCGAGCTGACGGAGGTGCTCTGCGTTCGTCCGCACCTGGGCGAGAGGAACCTGATGCGCGCGCCACGTCCCTTCGACCGGCAGTCCGTCCACTTCCCGCGGGCCGGTCCAGCCCTTCGGAGAGCGGAAGACGATCATCGCCCGCCGATCGTCGAGCGCTCGGTCGAGGAGCTCCGTGAACCGGCGGTGCGTGTCGAGATGGTCGTCGCCCGTGTCGAAGAAGAGCGGTTCGTACCCATAGCCGCGCAGAAGGGAGGCGAGCTCCTCTTCGGGAATGCGCGCGAGCACCGTGGGGTTCGCGATCTTGTAGCCGTTGAGGTGGAGGATGGGGAGGACGCGGCCGTCCCGTTCGCGGTCCGAGAACTTGTTCGAGTGCCAGCTCGTTGCGAGCGGGCCCGTCTCCGCTTCGCCGTCTCCGACGACGCAGGCGACCGTCAGGCCGGGATCGTCGAAGGCCGCACCGTACGCGTGAGAAGGGCGTAGCCGAGCTCGCCGCCTTCATGGATCGAGCCCGGAGTCTCGGGTGCGGCGTGGCTCGGGATCCCGCCGGGGAACGAGAATTGTCGGAAGAGCGCCTGCAGTCCGCTCTCGTCACCCGTGATGTGCGGGTAGAGCTCGGTGTACGTCCCCTCGAGGTACGAGTGCGCGACGACCGCCGGTCCGCCGTGTCCGGGGCCACAGACGAAGATCGCATCGAGGTCGCGCTCGCGGATGGCGCGGTTGAGGTGCGTGTAGAGGAAGTTCAGGCCCGGAGTCGTTCCCCAGTGTCCGAGCAGCCTCGGCTTCACGTGCTCCGGCCGCAGCGGCTCGCGGAGCAGGGGGTTGTCGAGCAGGTAGATCTGCCCCACCGAGAGGTAGTTCGCAGCCCGCCAGTACGCGTCGAGCGCGCGTAGCTCGTCATCGGTCACGAGAATCTCCTTCCATCGACATCCTGGTCGTCAACGCGGGCTCCACGAGCCTCAAGCTTCACCTCGTGCACGGTGACGAATCGCGATCGGTCGAGGGCTTCGTCCCGGCCGACGCCGTGGGCCACCGCGTCGTCCACGGCGGACGCCGCTTCGACCGGCCGGCGCTGATCGACGAAGCGGTCGAGCGGGCGATCGAGGAGCTCTCGGTGCTGGCTCCGCTCCACAACAGCCGTGCGCTGGAGGAGATCCGCCGTGCGCGGCAGGCGTTGCCGGACGTGCCGCAGGTCGCGGTGTTCGACACCGCGTTTCACCGCACGATGCCTCCGGCGGCGTCCACGTATGCGATCCCGGCGCGATGGCGCGAGGACTGGGACGTGCATCGCTACGGATTCCATGGCATTTCCGTGCAGTGGGTTGCCTCGCAGGTCGAGGCCCGGCGGCTCGTCGTCTGCCACCTGGGCGGCGGCTGCTCGGTGACTGCAGTTCGGGACGGACGATCCGTCGACACGACGATGGGATTCTCGCCGCTCGAGGGCGTCCCGATGGCGACACGGTCCGGCTCGCTCGACCCGGGTGCGGTCCTCTACCTGCTGCGGGCGGGGCTCCTCACGGAGGAGGAGATCGAGCACGCACTCGAGCACGAGTCGGGGCTCGCAGGGCTTTCGGGCGGCGGCTCCGGGGACGTGCGGGAGGCCTCGCCGCTCGGGCTCGACGTGTTCGTCCACCGCGTCGCGGCCGCAGTGGCCGCGATGGCGACGGCCTGCGGCGGCATCGACGTGCTCGCGTTCACCGGGGGGATCGGCGAGCACGCCGACGACGTACGAGCGCGGGTCGTCGAGCGCGTCGGCTTCCTCGGCGCGTTCCGCGTCGAGGTCGTCGCCGCGCGCGAGGAGCTCGTGATCGCCGCCGAGACGCGCAGGTTGCTCGGCCCCTGAGCCGACGCTCAGGCGGACGCGAACGTCTCGCGAGGGCCGTGACCGGCCGCCACCGACCGTGCGATGTCGAGCGTGGAGATCACGCCGATCGGCTCGCCGGAGTCGGGATCGGTGACCGCGAGATGCGCGATCCCGTAGGCGCCCATCAAGCCGCCGGCCTCGGCGATCGGACGATCCGCCGGGACGCTGACGAGCGGGGTGACCGCAGTCGCGCCGGCCGTGAGTGTGTCGAGGTCGAGCGGTGTCGCGGCGACGAGGTCGAGGTCTGAGACGACCGCCCAGAGATGGGGAGTCTCACCCTCGTCCTCGGCGCGGTCGAAGACGAAGACCGCGTGGACGCTGAACGTCGCCATCATCCTCGCGACGGTCCGGAGCGGCGTCTCCGGCGGGCAGCTGATGACGCCACGGCTCATCGCGTCTCCGACCGTGGCCGTCTCGAACGGGACCGGCAGCTTCTCGTCGCGATGGTCCGTGCAGGTCATGGCCGGATCGTCACGGCACGTCCGGCGGGCCGCATCCGCACGAACTACGGAACCCGCCGCGACCGCTACGGATCCGAAGTCCGGGCTACCAGACGACGACCGAGACTCCGCCGACCTCGTCGAGAGCGACGGTGTTCGCGCCCGGGGCGATCACGATGCGGTCGGTGGTTCCGGCTGCGGGCAGCGTCCCGGTGACCGGCGAGCCGACCGCGTCGTCGGCGCGGTCGACGAACGTCACGGAGATGTTCTTGCCCAGGCAGGCCGAGGGGATGTCCGACAGGTCGATGCCGTCGATCGCGTAACCGGAGACGGCTCCGTAGAAGCTTGTCGAGTAGCTCATGGACATTCCGGTGCCGCAGGCCGTGACCAGCTCGCTGCCGGCTCCGAGACCTGCGGAGGCGGTGCCGAGCGACGCCGCAAAGCCCTGAATCGCGACGAAGACAACGACGGCCGCGAGGGCAGCGACGCCGAGTCGTGTCCTCGACGCGGCCCTGCGGAACCACGTCTGGACTCTCATGACGCCGTGCCCGTCGCTTCGCACCCGCTGTACGCGTTCACGGCTCCGGGGGAGCCGATGCAGACGTCGCCGGAGCCGGCGCCGGCCTGCAGCGTGTTCGTCGTTCCCGCGCCGCCGCCGGCGACGATGCAGTCGTTCCCGTTGCCGCCGCTGAGGGTTTGCGACCCTGCCGCGTTGCGCCCGAGAATCAGATCGTTCTGCGAGGTGCCGGAGTTCGAGGAGGTCGTCGCGACGACGAGGTTGGCCGGATTGACGCCGGCGCAGAGCGCCGGGGCGATTTGCGTGAGCGTTCTGGCGAACGAGGATCGTCCCGCATACGAGGCAGGCACGACGTTGCCGGCCGTGAACGTCGCCGCCGAGTACGGGGCCGGCTCGGCGGGCTCCGGGAGCTTCGTCAGCTCGAAGCGGTAGAGGCGCGGCGGGTCGTCGACGACGAAGACGGTGACGTTCCCGTTCACGTGGCGCAGGATCGGGCGCTCGGCCTGGCGCGCGATCCCGGTGAGGCTCTCGAGATCCGGGACCGGCGTGACGGCGGTGTTCGGCGGAGCGGGAAGGTCGGAGACGTCGAACATGTCGCGCCCGTAGCGGTGGGCGATCCGCCGTTCCGTCGACCAGATCTGCCGCCGACGGCGGAATTGGCCGGTGTCCACGGCCCATGCCCCTCCGAGGATGAGCATCGCGCTCAGGATCTCGAGTGCCGCACCGGTGAACCGCGATCGTCCGACAGCCACGGTGTTGGTCACGCTGCGCGGCAACGTCCCCGTCTTCGACGGTGGAGCGCGGCGAGCAAGACCGACGCCGCGGAGGGCGCCGCATACGTTGCTCCCGGGGCCATGGCAGGCGCCGAGACGTTCAGCTTCAAGACGGCGTTGTTCGCCGTGAAGGGAAGCGTGGGCGTGAAGTCCTGGGACACGTGCTTCCCGGCGACGGTGCCGGTGATGTGGACGAGCGGATCGAGCTCGAGCGCGTACGAGGCGCCGGGCGTGCCTGCGCTCGCCGCGAGCGCGTCGAGCTGCTCGGTGAGGTCGTGGAGGTCGACCTGCACGCTGGCGGTTGCGTGGTCGCCGGCGAACGACTGAGGGGCCTTGAGCCGGTAGCGGTGATGCCACGCTGTGGACTCGTCCGCGAGGACGCTACGGAGGACGATCGTGCCTCGGACGTGGTGCGGGAGGCTCGACCGGAACCGGTAGTCGAAGGACAGCGTCAGGCTGCGGATCTCGGAGAGGAAGATCGGCGCTCCGGTCTGCACGATCCCGGCCGGATAGGCCGCGCTCGAGGCGGCGTTCGCGTGCCCCACGTACGAGAAGGCTCCCGTGCTCTCATAGCTTCTGACCTGAACGGTTTTCGTCCCGGGCTGCGCCAACCCCGTCACGACCGCGACGGGGCCGACGACCAGCGCGACGAGCCCGGCGAGCGAAAGCAGCGAACGCCGTGGGCGGCGGAGCCGGGCGAGCAGCGTTGAGCTCAGCATGGGTTTCCTCCCGCGAGCGCGACCTGATCCGCCGCGCCGTCTCCGGCGACGGAGAGCGCGGGGGACAGCCCTGGCTCCGACGAGGAGTAGGAGCAGCGTCCCGGCGGCGGCGACGAGCGCGGAGTGCCGCGGCTTGCCGATCCAGCTGAGGGCGCGTCCGGCCTTGGGCACGCGGAACCAGAGCCTGCCGAGCAGGTCACCACGCGTGGCGTAGCCGGCGTCGACGAAGTCGTTGTTGTCGCCCTTGAAGAAGTAGTGGCCGTGCTGGGCGACGATGATCCGGTGGAGGACGGCGCGATGGAAGACGGGGCTCTCATAGAGGACGACCTGACCGACCTTGTACGAGGGGGCGCGCCGGACGACGGCCAGGTCGCCGGCGTGGAAGAGCGGCTCCATGCTCGTCCCCACCGTGGCCGAGTAGAGCGTGGAGCCGCCGAGCTGCGGGGGCGCCAGGAAGAACCAGGCAGCAGCGAGGTCGAGGAGGAGCGCCGTGCGCAGCGCACGTCCTCGGATGCTCCGGTTCACCTCGCGCCCCCATCTTCGATGCGTTGGTTACTGCGCCGCGACGACCGTGACCGTGGACAGCTTGTCCGTGGTCAGCTGCGGCGACGTCGTCGCACAGGTGACCGTGGTCCCGGGAGCGTCGGTGGAGCAGGTGTAGTTGTTCGGGCCGCCGGTGGTGAGCGCGGCCTGCACGATCACCTTCCCGCTGCCGGTGCTCGGCACTGCCGGGCTGATCGAGAACGTCAGCGAGTCGATGTTGTTCGGTGTCGTGGAGTTCAGCCCGTAGTGGATGCTCGAGACCGTGTAGCCGGACACGGTGCCGCTGCCGGAGCCGGCGTTCGTGGCCGGGACCGTGTTCGCGGCGGTGAAGGCGTACGCACCGCCGGCCACGACGGCTGCGACAACGGCCACGAGGACGATCCGAAGGGGTGAGAAGAACCGCATTGAGCTTTCTCCTTGGGTTAGGCGCAGGGGTATCTGTCTCGTTTTCGGTGGGTTCGGGGCACCAGGCTTCCGGGGTTCTGCGGTTCGGAGGGGAGTAGTTCGTACCGAGGCGGTTCCACCAAAGTGGTGAGTCAGGCGTGAGAGTGCGCGTCTTCGGGTACTGAACGCGCATGCCCTGGATGGTCATGAAGTCGTCGTTCCGCGAGGCGGAGCGACTTCAGCAGGAGGAGCCCGAGCGCTTCGACGCGATCGTGTCCGAGGGGGTCGTGGCCGAGCCGGACCTGGCGAACCGCGATGCGCTGAGCCTCGTGACGCTGTACCTCTACGACCAGCGCGTCAACAGCGCCTAAGCCCGTCCGTCAGGTCAGAACGAGAGCGTCCAGGCGGCGCTCGCCGACACCTCGAAGGTGTAGGTGCCCGGCGGGACGAAGCTCGTGCCGCTCGTCGTGCTGTCGCCGTTGTCGAACTCGATGAAATTCTCGTCGTTCGGGGTCGAGGAGACCAAGAAGTCGTTGAAGCCGTCGGAGTCCGGCTGCGACGTCCACGTCACCGTGACGCCGTGGGAGAGCGTCATCGGGGCGAGGGTCTCGTCGCCGTTGCCGCTGAACGTCTGGCCGACCGGGGACGGCGCGATCGTGACCATGACCGTGCGCGTGGTGGTGCGGGGCTTGACGGCGCGGGCGCAGACCTTCGTCCCGTGCACCTTCGTGCAGTGCCCCGGCCGGAGGAAGATCGTGTGGAGCGCATAGGCGCTCGCGCCGCCCGCGGCAGCGAGTGCCAGCACCGCCGCGACCACGAGAGCACGCTTCCGCACACACTGATTATTCGCGCCCGGCCGGACGAGTCAACGGGCCGGAGAGCGCTGCGAAAGTCGAGCGCCCAACTTCGTCCGCCTCACTAGCCAGTAGCCGGGCTCTGGTCTACATAGGTATACGGGCGGGTTGCGCCAGCGAGATCATCTCCACCGTGCCTCCAGTCAGACCTCGCTACGACCTTTCGGCGCAACCCGCTCTGGGCCTCGAGTAACCGCAAGCCGCGAGGATCCCCGCTAGCGGCCGGCGAATCCGTGGAGCTCGTATACGGACTGCCGGGCGGGCGGCGGCGCGTCTCCGGCCATCTGCTCGACCAGAGGTTCGATCCGCTCCCGCATGAACCGCTCGCTCTGCTCCTGCGTCTCCCATACCTCGAAGATGCGGAAGACTCCCGCGTCGTCGTCGAAGCCGGCGCTGTGGAAGATGGCGCCGTCCGGCCAGTCGTTCGCGAGGCCGAGAGCCTCGCTGATGGCGTCGTAGTTCGTGGTGCTGCGATCCTCGATGGGGAATTCCTGGATGAACGCGACGGGCATGGCCGCCTCCTTGTCGAAGGAGCCGGGAGCCTACAAGCGGGAGGCGTTCGCTACTAGCTGCGGGGCAGGGATTCGAACCCCAACTTCCTGATCCAGAGTCAGGCGTCCTACCATTAGACGACCCCGCAACGGGCCGGCGCCCAGTGTAGCCGGGTGTCGGACGGGGTCAGCCTGCCGCACGCACGGCGTCCGCCAGCACCGCGACCGCTCGCCGCAGCGACGGCTCCGGGGCCACCGCATAGCCGAGGAGAAGCGCCGGATCGCGCACGGCTTCGGCGCAGTGCTCGCTCATCCCCGCAAGCCCGACGCCTCGAGCTCGGGCTTCGGCGAGGACGCGTTCCTCGTTCAGCATGTGAGGCAGCACGGCCTCCAGGTAGAGCCCCGCCGCGAGCCCGCGCACCTCGAGCTCGGGGAGCTGCCGCGCCAGCTCCCGAACGAGGGCGTCGCGCCGCCGCCGGTAGCGAAGGCGCATCCGGCGCAGGTGGCGGTCGAGCTCGCCGCGGAGCAGGAAATCCGCGAACGCAAGCTGTTCGAGCCGTGGCGGGGAGATGACGGTGTACAGGACCTCGTCGACGAGCGGCCGGACGAGCTCTCCCGGCGCGACGATCCAGCCGAGCCGCAGCGTCGGCGCGAGCGTCTTGCTCGCCGTCCCGCAGTAGACGACCCGTTCCGGCATCAAGCCCTGAAGCGAGCCGACGGGAGGACGGTCGTAGCGGTACTCGGAGTCGAAGTCGTCCTCGACCACGACGGCACCCGTCTTCTCCGCCCAGGCAAGGAGCCGGGCGCGACGCTCGGGCGCAAGTACGACGCCGGTGGGGAACTGGTGCGCCGGCGTCACGAGCGCGGCGTCCGGAGACGCGGCGGCGAGCGCCTCCACGTCGATCCCGTCGCCGCCCACCGGAATCGCGATCGTTTCGAGGCCGGTCCTCGCCGCTACCGCGCGAATCACGACGTGGCTGGGATCCTCGACCGCGATCCGTCTCCGCCCGGAGCGCACGAGGACGCCGCCGATCAGGCTGAGCGCCTGTGCGAAGCCCGAGCAGACAAAGGTGTGCTCGGGCTCGCCCACCACGCCTCGCACCCGGCCGAGGTAGGCGGCGAGCGCTTCACGAAGTTCTGCCGACCCGCGGACGTCGCCGTAGGCGAGCGCGGCGTTCGGAGCCCTCCGGAGCGCGGCGCGGTACGACTTCAGCCACTCGGCGCGGGGAAACGCGTCGTAGTCGGGTAGATCGGGCCGCAGGTTGTGCGGCCACTCGGGGTCGGCAGCGAGGGTCCTGGCCTCCGCCGCCACGCCGATGCCCTGCGCGACGATGGGCGGGGCATTGCGACCGAGCCTGAGATAACCCTCGGCGCCGAGCTGGGAGTAGGCGGCGACGACGAGCCCGCGCGAGACTCCGAGCTCGGCCGCAAGCGCTCGCGTCGAGGGCAGAGGCGTGCCCGGCCGGAGGGCTCCGCTCCGGACACCGTCGCGCAGCGCTCGCTCGAGCTGGAGCGACAGGGGCTCGTCTGCGCCCCGGTCGAGCTCGACGAGCACCTCCGGCGCCCGGCTTCTCCTCGTCGACTGGTCCACCAAATCGGCCCTGAAGTGGACCTTAACACCGGTCCGCCGAGCCTCTAGTCTTGACGTCGTGACCCTGCGCACCCTCCTTCTCGGCGCGGTCGTCGTCCTCGTCGCTGCCGCCACCGCGGCGGCGGCGACCGGGACACCTCATGTCGTGGCCCGCATCCAGACCGGGAGCAGGCCCTGCTCCGAAGCGGGCGGCTTCGGCGCGGTCTGGGTCGGCAACAACGGCAGCGGGACGCTCGCCCGGATCGATCCGGGCAAGAACAAGGTCACGGGAACGGTGCGCGTCGGGGCGGGCCCGTGCGGCGTCGCGATCGGCGCCGGGAGTGTCTGGGTCGACGGCTACACGTCTGCGTCGGTCGTCCGCGTCGATCCCAGGCGGCTGAAGGTCGTGAAGCGGATCGCCTTGCCCGACCAGATCTGGGACGTCACCTTCGGTGCGGGCTCCGTCTGGGCGACGGAGTCGAGCCTCGGTTACGTCGTCCGGATCAGCGCGAGGACGAACCGAGTGCAACGTCGCTTCCGGCTGCGTGGCACGTACCCGAGGAACCTGCGCTACGGCGCGGGAGCCGTCTGGGTCGGGCAGCAGTACGGAGACCGCGTCTTCCGCATCGACGTGCGCACCAACCGCGTGAGCTCGGTGCGTGTCGGACAGGGCCCGCGCTCGATCGCCGTCTCGCCGACGGCCGTCTGGGTCTCGAACTCGATCGACGGCACGGTCTCGCGGATCGATCCGGCGACGCTCAGGGTCGTCGCGACGATCCCGGTCGGGACGCAGCCCGAGAACGCCGCGACCGCCGGAGACGGGTCGGTGTTCGTCCCGAGCGTCACCGCAGGCACGGTCTCACGGATCGATCCGGCGACGAACCAGGTCGTCGACACGATCCCGGTCGGCAAGAGCCCGTTCCCGGCCGCGTTCGCGTTCGGCGACATCTGGGTGCCGATCTACGGCGGGCGGTACGTCGCCCGCATCCACGTCGACTAGGACGCTACGACCACGTGAGGTCACCGTCGGGGTGACGGTCGAGCCCGTCGGCGCAGCCCGACTAGATCTCGAGGCGGTACATCGGCACGAGGCGCTGCTCGGTCTCGGTGTCGATGTGTGCGACGACCTCGACGTACGGCTCGAGGCCGCTGCCGCGTAGCTTCGCCTTCAGGAGCCCGTCCACCTGGAAGATGCCGGAGCTGTTGTTCATCCGGATCTCGATCTTGATCGGGCGCTCCTCGCCGTCCGAGATCGTGACGTCCTCGATCGCCGCGGCCGAGAGCGAGTGCATCGAGACGCTGCCCTTCTCGAACGGGATCCGCGAGCGGCCCTTCGCCATGTCGAGCGCATCGGCAACGCGGACGATGCCGGCGTCCACGGTGAGCGGCTCCCCGTCGGCGCGGTGGCTGATGATCGCCTGCAACACCTCGGACACGATCACCGTCAGGTTCGGCTCCTCGTAGAGGCCGTCGAGCAGCTGCCGTATCTTCGGTGCGGCGAGGAAGAGCGAGAAGTCCTCGTGGCCGTGCCGGTGGATCGACATCCCGACGCAGTGGAGGAGCGCGGCGAGCACCACGACGATCTCCGCGTCGTCCTGCTCGAGCCCGAAGTCGCGCACGAGGCCGGGCTCCACGCCGTGCTTCGTGAGCTGGCGCAGGAGCTTGAGCGCGATGTTCGTGACGATCTGGATGTGCACCCAGGAGTGGTCGTTGATAGCCATCCGTGAGACCGCGTTCACGTTCGAGACGTGCCACCAGCCCTTGAGCTGGCCGTCGGCGTTGACGCGCTCGATCAGAGTGCGGAGCGTGCGGTTGCCGCGAACCGGGACGTTGATTCGCATCCGCTCGGCCGCCTCGGCGGGCGTGAGCCGGGTCTCGTGCTCGGCCTCCGCGTCGACCGGCTGCTCGATGCGGTCGGCGGTCTCCGGGTCGAGTTCCGCGTCGTCCATGCCTGGGCGCAGTCTGACGGATGGCGTATGAATGGGTACGTGCACGAGCCGCATCCGGTGCGCCTGGTGGTGGAGGACGACCTCGAGCGAAATCGCCTCACCGTCTTCCTGCGGTTGATCCTCGCGATCCCGCATCTCATCTGGATCGCGATCTGGACGATCTGGATCGTTCTCGTCGTCTTCGTCAACTGGTTCGTGACGCTGGCGACGGGCCGCCCGGCAAAGAGGCTTCACGGGTGGACGTGCTCGTATGTGCGCTACGGAACGCACCTCAACGCCTACCTGTATCTCGTCGGCAACCCGTACCCCGGCTTCATGGGGGAGGAGGGCGAATATCCGATCGACCTGCGCCTGCCGGGAGTCGAGCGCCAGCGAAGGTGGAAGACGCTGTTCCGGATCTTCCTCGCGATCCCGGGACTGCTGCTCGCGTCTGCGCTTGGCGGCGGGTTCAGCTCCACGAGCTTCTCGCGCAGCGGGAATTCGGCGTACTCGGCGGCCGGAGGCCGTGGGGCGCTCTCGTTGACGTGTGCGGTGCTCGGCTGGTTCGCGAGCATCGCGCGGGGACGAATGCCGAAGGGGTTGCGCGACGCCTCCGCCTACGGGATCGGATACGGCGCCCAGACGGCGGCGTACGTGCTGCTCATCACCGACCGGTATCCCGATGCGGACCCGCGGGCGATGCTCGACGGGCTCGATCGTCCGCCCGAGCACGTGGTCCGGCTCGTCGGCGACGCCGACGACCTCCGCTTCTCGCGCCTGACCGTCTTCTTCCGTCTGCCGCTCGCGGTCCCGCATCTCATCTGGCTCCTCCTGTGGGGAGTCGCTGCATTCTTTGCCGCCATCGCGAACTGGTTCGTCACGCTGTTCCGCGGGACACCGGCGCGCCGCCTCCACGCCTTCCTCGCCCGCTTCGTGCGCTACCAGCTTCACGTGTACGCCTTCCTCTACCTCGTGGGCAATCCGTTCCCCGGCTTCGACGGCGCCGCCGGGCGCTACCCCATCGATCTCGTTCTCCCGGGACCCGAGAGGCAGAGCCGGTGGAAGACGGGCTTTCGCCTCTTCCTCGCGATTCCCGCGCTCCTCGTCGGCACGGCGCTCGGGTACGGGCTCGGCGTCGCTGCCCTCCTCACGTGGTTCGTCGCGCTCATCCGCGGTGCGGCGCCGTGGGGTCTGCGTAACTACTCCGCGTACTCGCTTCGCTACCAGGCGCAGGCGAACGCGTACCTCGCGCTGCTGACCGACGCATACCCCCACGCGAGCCCGCTCGAAGGGGCGCCTGAGCCGCAGCACGAGTTCGCCGAAGCCGCCACGGCGTGACACACCGCCGGGGGGCGCTCCTTCTCGTCTTCGTCGGCGTCTGGGCGGTCGCGGCCTGGCTGCTCTGGCGCTCGTCGCTGCCGGCGTATCACCTGCCGCACCTCGACGAGCACGCCCTCTTCGCCGCGAGCGTGCTGGACCGGGCGCAGGACTACAGCGGCGTGGAGCGCCTCTTCTGGGTCGGAGCGACGGTGACGCAGCTCGTGGTGCTCGGTCTCTTCGCCCGCTACGGCGTGCGCTGGACGCGCGAGTCTGCGGCGGGCCCGATCGGCACCGGGATGCTGCTGGGGATGATCGGCTTCGCGCCGTCTGGGCGGCGGAGCGCCCGTTCTCGGTGCTGAACGTCTGGTGGCGTCACCATTACGGCCTTTCCGGGAGCTACGTGCAGGCGACGGTCGGGAACTGGTTCGCCCTCGGCGCGCGTTTCGTCCTGCTCTGCGCCGCGCTCGCGATCGTCATGGGGCTCGCCCGGGTGCGGTGGGTCGGCGATCGCTGGTGGCTGCCGGCCGCGCCGGTCTTCGTCGGCTTGCAGACGCTGCTCGCGTTCGTGACGCCGTGGCTGCTCGGCGGCAGCTCCTTCAGGGCGCCCTACGTCGCGGCGCTCCAGCGGGCGGAGCACGTCCACGTCCCCGTGCGGGTGCTGAGCGGCTTCAGCGAGCCGAACGCGTTCGCGACCGGGCTCGGTGCCAGCCGCCGCGTCTTCCTCTGGAAACCGATCGTCCAGCCGCCGTTCACGCCGCGCATGGACCGCTTCGTGCTGGCGCACGAGCTCGGCCATCTCGCGCACAACCACATCTGGAAGTCGATCGGCTGGTACGCGCTTGTCGCCTTCCCGCTGGCCTATCTACTCTCGTTGGCCGCGAGGCGGCGCGGCGGCATGGGCGTCGCTGCGGCGGTTCCGCTCGCGATCTTCGCCTACGTCGTGCTGCAGCTCGTCGCGCTGCCCGTGCAGAGCCTCGTGACGCGCCACCTCGAGGCGGAGGCGGACTGGTCCGCCCTCCGCGCGACGCGTGACCCCGTGGCGGGGCGGCAGCTGTTCAGCCTGTTCGCGTCGGAGACGCTCGACGACCCGAGCCCGCCCTGGTGGGACTACGTCTTCCTCGAGAACCACCCGACGCTGCTGCAGCGGATCGAGATGACGGACTACTACGCGGCCTACGTCCGACGACGCGGTCATCGTTGACGCATGGAGGCGGGCGCGCACGGAGGGACGAGCGTGTACGGCGGCGCCCGCGCGGGATTCTGGCGCCGCTTCGCGGCAGCCTTCATCGACGGGATCTTCGTCGGGATCGCCAGCGGGATCCTCCGGGCGATCCTCGGGACCGGCGCCGGCTCCGCCCTCGGGATCGTCGTCTCGGTCGTCTATTTCACCGCGTTCGTCGGCGCCGAGCGGGGCCAGACTCTCGGGCAGATGGCGCTCGGCATCCGCGTGCTCGGCCTCGACAACGGGGCCTCGATCGGCTACGGGCGCGCCTTCCTCCGCTGGCTCGTGAGCATCGTCTCGGCCATCGTGATCCTGCTCGGCTACCTCTGGATGCTCTGGGACAAGGAGAAGCAGTGCTGGCACGACAAGGCCGCGAACGACGTCGTCGTGCCGGTGCGCGCCTACCCGCTGCGCTGAGCGCCGGCTAGGCCGCCGCCCAGTCGCCGTAGAGGCTCGTGTAGAGCCCGCGCTTCGCGAGGAGCTCCTCGTGCGAGCCCTGCTCGATCACGCGGCCGTGCTCGAGGACGACGATGAGGTCGGCGTCGCGGATCGTCGAGAGCCGGTGGGCGATGACGAACGACGTCCGGTCGGCGAGGAGCGTTCGCAAGGCCTGCTCGATCGTCCGCTCGGTGCCGATGTCGACCGAGGACGTCGCCTCGTCGAGGACGAGGATCCGCGGGTCGGCGAGCAGCGCCCGCGCAAAGGCGACGAGCTGGCGCTGGCCGAGCGAGAGCCGTGAGCCGCGCTCGCCGAGCTGCGTCTCGTAGCCGTCCTCGAGCCGGAGGATGAAGTCGTGCGCGCCGACCGTCTGTGCCGCGCGGACGATCTCCTCCGGGCGCGCGTCCGGACGGCCGAAGGCGATGTTCTCCGCGACCGTGCCGGCGAAGAGGAAGCCCTCCTGCGGGACGATGCCGAGCTGGCGGCGGAGCGAGTCCTGCGTGACGTCGTTCAGGTCGACGCCGTCGATCGTGATCCGGCCGCTCGTCGGCTCGTAGAAGCGGGCCAGGAGCTTCGCGATCGTCGACTTGCCGGCGCCGGTGTGGCCGACGAGCGCGACCGTCGTGCCGGCCGGGACGTCGAGGTCGATCCCGTGCAGCACCTCCTCGCCCTTCTCGCCGCCGCGGAGGCCGTACGCGAAGCGGACCTGCTCGAAGTGGACGCGTCCCTCGATGTGCGCGAGCGGCTGTGCAGCCGGCCGGTCGACGACCTCCGGCTGCTCGTCGAGCACGCCGATGATCTTGTCCAGCGCGGCCGTGGCCGAGAGGAACGTGTTGTAGAGCTGCGAGAGCTGCTGGATCGGGTCGAAGAAGTTGTTGACGTAGAGCATGAAGGCGAAGAGCGTCCCGATCGCGATCTCGTGGCGGAAGTAGAGGTGGCCGCCGTAGCCGAGGACAACGGCGAGCGCGAGGGTCGCGAGGAAGCTGACGAACGGGAAGTAGAGGGCGTTGAGGACGACCGTCTGCATGTTCGCGTCGCGGTAGCGGCGCGCGACGACGCGGAAGTTCTCCGTCGCCAGCTGCTCGCGGGTGAATGCCTGCACCATCCGCATCCCGGCGATGTCCTCGGCGAGCGTCGCCGTCACGAGGCCGAGCCGCTCGCGCACCTCGCCGTACGCGCGCGCCGAGCGAGAGCGGAAGAGCAGGCTGGCGATGCTCATGAACGGGATGACTGCAAGCGTGGCGAGGGCGAGCCGCCAGTCGAGGACGAGCAGGAGGACGGCCGTGCCGCCGAGCAGGAGCGTGCTCTGGGCGAGCGTCGTGACGCCGTCGGTGACGAGCTGGTCGATCGCTTCGACGTCGTTCGTCATCCGGCTGATGAGCACGCCGGCGCGGTTCCGCTCGTAGAAGCCGAGCGAGAGCCGCTGCAGGTGGCCGAAGAGCTGCGTGCGCAGGTCGGCGAGGATCCGCTCCCCGACCCAGCCCGTCATGTACGTCTCGACGTACGTCATACCCCAGTTCGCGAGACCCGCGGCGACGAAGATCACGATGACGACGACGAGCACGATGCCGGTCTTGTGCTTGACCGCGTCGTCGAGCGCTGCCTTCGCGAGGAGCGGCGGAGCGAGCGCCGCCCCGGTCGCCGTGAGGAGTGAGAAGAGAGAGAAGAACGTCCGCGCGCGGTAGCGCCTCGTGAGCCGCCAAAGCACGGCGAGCCGGCGGCGCGTCGTGCTCCACGACCAGTCGTCGACCTCTGCGCCGCGCTCGCGCATGAGATGCCCGCCGGGCTGGTGAACCCTCACGACACGCCTCTTTCAGACACGTCCGGAACCAGGTTCCGGCCATGTCCGTTCGAGCCATCCGCTTCGCGGAACCGTCCGGCCTCCGGCCGAGAGCCATGTCCCCGCGGGCCACCGTCCGGTACCAGGTACCGGACGTGTCCGGCGAGGACATGGCTCGCGCGGTGGGTCACGCCACTTCCTCCACGTCGCCGCGTGCTTCCACGGCGTCCGCGAACTGCCGCTCGAGCAGGCCGTGCTCGTAGATCTCGCGGTAGACCGCGCTCGTCTCGAGGAGCTCCTCGTGCGTGCCGCGCGCCGCGATGCGTCCGCTGTCGAGCACGACGATCTCGTCGGCGAGGGCGATCGTCGACAGCCGGTGCGCGATGATCAGCGTCGTCCGGCCGCGCATCACCTCGCGCAGGCCGGCGCGGATCTGCGCCTCCGTCGTCGCGTCGACCGACGCGGTCGCGTCGTCGAGGATGAGGATCCGCGGGTCGAGGGCGAGCGCTCGCGCGATCGCGATCCGCTGCCGCTGTCCGCCCGAGAGCGTGATGCCGCGCTCGCCGATGACCGTGTCGTACCCCTGCGGCAGCCGGTCGACGAACTCGTGCGCCTGCGCGAGCCGCGCCACGCGCTCGACCTCCTCGTCGCTCAGATCGGCGCGCCCGAAGGCGATGTTCTCGCGCACCGTGGTCGAGAAGAGGAATGGATCCTGGGGGATGACCCCGATCTCGCGCCGGAGCGACGCGAGCGTCACGTCCCGCACGTCGACGCCGTCCACGAGGACGCGCCCCGTGTCGACGTCGTAGAACCGCGGCACGAGCGAGGCGAGCGTCGTCTTGCCCGAGCCGGTGTGCCCGATCAGCGCAAGCGTCGTGCCGGCGTCGAGCGCGAGCTCGAGGTGCTCGAGCACCGGGCGGTCACGCAGGTAGGAGAACGAGACGTCATCGAAGCGGATCGCGCCGTCGCCGGGCGGCAGGTCGGGCGCGCCGGGCCGGTCCACGACGTCCTCCGGCTCGTCGAGGACCTGGAAGATCCGCTCGCCGGACGCCGTCGCCCGCTGTGCCTGGCCGACCCACATGCCGAGCGACCGCAGCGGCGTGACGAGCAATCCGAGGTAGAGGTTGAAGGCGACGAAGGAGCCGACCGAGAGGGAGTGATGCGCAACCATCCGCGCGCCGACCAGGAGGACGGCCGCCTGCGCGAGCAGCGGCAGGAAGGAGAGGAGCGGCACGTACGTCGCGCGCTGCCGGTTCGCGTGGATCGTCTGCGCGAAGAGCGCGTCGTTGCGCCGCGCGAACTTCTCCTCCTCCGCCGGCTCCTGCGCGAACGCCTTCACGACGTGGACGCCGACGATGTTCTCCTCTGCCACCGTCGCGACGTCCGCGAGCTTCTGCTGCACGTCGCGCAGTGTCGGATGCGCGACGTGGCTGTACCGGTAGGCCAGGGCGACGAGGAACGGTGTGACGGCGAGCACGACGAACGCGAGGCGCCACTCGAAGAAGAAGAGCACCACGGTCACCGAGGCGACAGTGAGCGCGTTCTGGAAGAAGAAGATCAGCCCGTAGCCGAGGAAGAAGCGGACGCCCTGGAGATCGACCGTCGCGCGCGACATGAGCTGGCCGGTCTGATGGCGGTCGTAGAAGCCGAACGAGAGCCGCACGAGGTGGGCGTAGAGGCCTTGCCGCATGTCCATCTCGACGTCGAGCGCCTGCTTCCCCGAGATGAGCCGCCGGCCGAGCATGAACGCCGCCGAGACGAAGCCGAGCCCGGCGATCAGCCAGACGTAGAGCCAGAGACGGTGTGCGTCGTGGTCGACGAGCGCGTGGTCGATGACGTCGCGGCCCGTCACCCAGATGAGCGCGATCTGCGCGGCCTGGGAGCCGACGGCGAGCACGGTGGAGATCGCGACCCCGCGCTTGTACGGCCGCAGGAACGAGAGCAGCCGGGTGAACGTACGGCGATACGGAACGGCGCTCATCGGCTTTGAGCGTACCGCCGGAGTCCTATGCACCTGCGTGTCAGCGCAGTCGCGCGAGCTCCCGCTTGACGAGGTCTGTCCCGGCGGCGAGCCGCTCGCGGTTCGCCGGGTCGTTGAGCCATCCGCTCGCGCCGGACGGGTGGGGGAGCGGCACGACCGGCGTTCCGTCCAGCTCGTACCGCTCACCGACGCAGGTGGTGAGGGACGGAAGACCGAGCAGCCACCGCAGCGCGAGGCCGCCGACGGTCACGATGAGGCGCGGCCGCAGCAGCTCGAGCTCCCACTCGCGCCAGAAGGAGCAGAGCTCCTGCTCGCGCGACGTCGGCGTCCGGTCGCCGCGACCCGACGGCGCACGGCCCGGATAGCAGCGCGTCACCGACGCGCAGTAGAACGTCGCGTAGAACACGTCCTCCTCGAGCTCGAGCCAGCCTCGGAGCGTGCGGCCGGCGCGCCCGCGCCAGGGGAGTCGCTCCTCCCCCTCGACCACTCCCGGAGCCTGGCCGAAGAGGTACGCGCGCTGGCCCGAACCCGGCACCCGCACCGGGAGCGATTCCAGTGGGTAGCCGGCCTCCAAGCAGGCGCGGCAGCGCGAGAGGTCGCGCTCGAGAGCGGCGAGCGAGCGGTAGGACGACTTCCGAACCGTCATCGCGCCGGAGCGTAGGCTCAGCGCCGATGTTGCCGCTGGAGGCCGTGCCGAACTTCTCTGAGGGCCGCGACGGCGCCACGATCGCGGCGATCGGGGATGCGCTCGCCGCGCACGCCCGTCTGCTCGACGTCCACAGCGATCCGGACCACAACCGGTCGGTGTACACGCTCGTCGGGAATGACGAGGAACTCGTCGACGCCCTACTCGCCGGAATCGGCTGCGCCCGCGAGCTGATCGACCTCCGCAGCCACGAGGGGGCGCATCCCCGCATCGGCGCGGCCGACGTCGTCCCGCTCGTGCCGATCCGCGACACCGATGCCGAACGCGCCCGCGCCGCGGCACTCGAGCTCGCACGGCGCGTCGGGGAGCAGCTCGCGCTGCCGGTCTTCCTCTACGCAGACCTTGCGCCGGGCCGCGGGCCCGCCTTCTTTCGGCAAGGCGGCCCCGCCGAGCTGCAGCGGAGGATCGAGCTCGGCGAGCTCGCGCCGGACTTCGGCCCGGCACGCCTCGACGAGCGCGCCGGCGGGGTGATCGTCGGCGCTCGGTCGCCGCTGATCGCCTTCAACGTCAACGTCGCCGGCGACGACCTCGAAGGGGTGCGCGAGGTCGCGCGCGCCGTGCGCGAGCGCGACGGCGGCTTCCCCGGCGTGCGGGCGCTCGGACTCCGCCTCCCGCGGGCCGACCACGTCCAGGTGAGCCTCAACGTCGAGGATTGGCGCGCGTCGCCGCTGCACGAGGTCGTCGCCGCAGTGGAGCGGGAAGCCGGGGCGAGAGGCCTCGAGGTCCTCGGGGCGGAGCTCGTCGGCCTCCTTCCCGCGGGGGCCGCGGTGGCGGCGGCCGGCTCCCTCCTGCGCGTGGCCGGTCTCGACTCCTCGCACGTCCTGGAGCTGCGGCTCCTCGACGAGTAGCCCGCGCAGAAAGCCGGCGCAAACCCGCGACAGACGCGTGATCCGTACCGGGCTACGGTGTCTGCAGGGGGTTGCGACACCCCCCGGGGGCATGTAGGCCAACGTGCGGAGGGAGCTGCGTCCTAGACTCGCGCTGTGGCGCAGCGGACGGCCATCGGCCTCACCGGCGACGACCTCACCGTGGACGACGTCTGGGCCGTCGCCGTCGAGGGAGTCGGCGCCGCGCTCTCCGACAACGCGCGCGAGCGGGTACACCGTGCCCGCGAGCTCGTGGAGCGCGCCGCGCACGGCAGCCGCGAGCACACGTACGGCGTCAACACCGGCTTCGGCCGCTTCGTCGCCGTCGCGATTCCTGCGGAACAGACGGCCGAGCTCCAGCTCAGGCTGCTCCGCTCACATGCCTGCGGCGTCGGGGAGCCGTACCCCCCGGAGATCATCCGGGCGGCGATGCTCCTGCGAGCAAACGCCCTGGCCAAGGGCAACTCGGGGGCACGCGTCGAGACCGTGGAGCTCCTGCTAGCGCTCCTCGACCGAGGCGTCCTTCCCGTGGTTCCGAGCCGCGGCTCCGTCGGAGCGTCGGGCGATCTCGCGCCGCTCGCGCATCTCGCCCTGCCGCTCGTGGGCGAGGGCGAGGCGTGGATCGACGGCGAGCGGCTCGCGGGTGCGGACGCACTCGCGCGGGCCGGTCTGGAGCCGGTCGAGCTCGCAGCGAAGGAGGGACTCTCGCTCGTCAACGGGACGCAGTTCATGGCGGCCGCGCTAGCCCTCGGCTTCGTGCGAGCGCGACGGCTGGCGCAGGCCGCGGACGTTGCCTGCGCGCTCTCCGTCGAGGCGCTCCAGGGGTCGCGTACCTCGTTCCTGCCGCAGATCCACGCGCTTCGTCCGCTGCGCGGCCAGACCGCCGCGGCGGCGAACATCCTCCGTCTGCTCGACGGCTCCGCCATCATCGAGGCGCACCGCTGGTGCGACAAGGTTCAGGACGCGTACTCGCTCCGGTGCGCGCCCCAGGTCCACGGCGCGTGCCGCGACCTCCTCGAGTACGCCGAGTACACCGTGAGCGTCGAGCTGAACGCCGCCACCGACAATCCGCTCGTGCTCGTGGACGAAGAGGAGCTGGTGTCGAACGGCAACTTCCACGGCCAGCCGCTCGCGTTCGCGCTCGATGCGCTCGCGATGGCCGTCGCGGAGCTCGCCAGCATCTCCGAGCGCCGAGTCGAGCGCCTCGTCAACCCCAACCTCTCGGACGGGCTTCCGGCGTTCCTCACCACCGACGGCGGCCTCAACAGCGGCTTCATGATCCCGCAGTACGTGGCTGCGTCGCTCGTCTCGGAGAACAAGGTGCTCTGCCATCCGGCGTCCGTCGACTCGATCCCGACGAGTGCGGGGCAGGAGGATCACGTCTCGATGGGGAACGCGGCCGGCCTCAAAGCCTGGCAGGTGCTGGCGAACTCCGAGCGGGCGGTCTCGATCGAGCTGCTCGCGGGCGCGCAGGCGGTCGAGTTTCATGCGCCGCTCGAGCCGGGAGTGGGGGGCAAGGCAGCCCGGGCGGCCGTTCGGGAGCTGTCTCCGAGGCTGCGTGACGACCGGCCGCTCGCGAACGACATCGAGGCTGTCGCCACGTCGATTCGCGACGGCTCCTTCCTCGCTGCGGTCGGGGCCGGGTCAGGCGAGCTCCAGTGAGCACGACGGCGAGCCTCGCGGGACGCGTCGAGTCGCTCGTCGGCGACCTCACGTCGATCCGCGCGCCTCGAGGAACGGAGCTCAACGCGCGCCAGTGGTCGACGGAGGCGCCGCTGCGGATGCTGCTCAACAACCTCGACGCCGAGGTTGCCGAGCGGCCCGAGGAGCTCGTCGTCTACGGCGGCTCGGGGAAGGCCGCGCGCAACCACGACGCGCTGCGGGCGATCGTCGCCGCGTTGCTCGAGCTCGGTCCCGACGAGACGCTTCTCGTGCAGAGCGGTAAGCCTGTCGGCGTCTTCACGACGCACGAGGGGGCGCCGCGCGTGCTCATCGCGAACTCGCTGCTCGTCCCGAAGTGGGCCACCTGGGACGAGTTCCGGCGGCTCGAAGCCGAGGGGCTGACGATGTTCGGCCAGATGACCGCCGGCTCGTGGATCTACATCGGCAGCCAGGGGATCCTGCAGGGGACGTACCAGACCTTCGCGGCGGCAGGCGAGAAGCACTTCGGCTCGCCCGATCTGCGCGGGCGGACGATCCTCACGGCGGGGCTCGGCGGCATGGGCGGCGCCCAGCCGCTGGCCGGCACGATGTCGGGCGCGGCAATCCTCTGCATCGAGGTGGATCCGCACCGGATCGAGCGCCGGCTCGAGACGCACTATCTCGACGAAGCGGCGGAGTCGATCGACGACGCGCTCGAGCGGATCCGGGCGGCGGCTGCCGAGCGCCGGCCGCTCTCGGTGGGTCTCTTGGGAAACGCCGCCGACGTCGTGCCGGAGCTCGTCGCCCGCGGCGAGGAGTTCGACCTCATCACCGACCAGACCGCTGCGCACGACCCGCTGAACGGATACGTGCCGCGCGGCTACTCGGTCGACGAAGCGGCCGCCCTGCGCACGTCCGATCCGGACGAGTACCTGCGCCTTGCCCGCGAGTCGATCGTCCGCCACGTCGAGGCGCTGCTCGAGTACGTCCGACGCGGCGCGTATGTTTTCGATTATGGCAACAACCTGCGAGGTGAGGCGCGTGAAGGTGGCGTAGAGGAAGCGTTCACATACCCGGGCTTCGTCCCGGCCTATATCCGGCCGCTCTTCTGCCGCGGAGTCGGTCCGTTCCGATGGGCCGTGCTGTCCGGCGACCCGGCCGACATCGCCGCAATCGACGACCGGCTGCGCCACCTGTTCTCGGACGACCCGCTGCTGCAGCGATGGCTCGAGCTGGCGCCCGATCGGGTGGCGTTCCAGGGGCTACCCGCCCGGATCTGCTGGCTCGGGTACGGCGACCGCGCGAAGGCGGGGCTCGCGATCAACGAGCTCGTCCGGAGCGGCGAGGTCAAGGCGCCTGTCGTGATCGGGCGGGATCACCTCGACGCAGGCTCCGTCGCCTCCCCCTATCGCGAGACCGAGTCGATGCGCGACGGGTCGGATGCGATTGCCGACTGGCCGATCCTGAACGCGCTCGTCAACGTCGCCGCGGGAGCGACGTGGGTGAGCGTGCACCACGGCGGCGGCGTGGGGATCGGCAACGCGATCCACGCGGGCATGGTCGTCATGGCGGACGGCAGTGACGCGCAAACGGAACGGCTCGAGCGCGTGCTGACGACCGACCCGGGCACGGGCGTGATGCGGCACGTCGACGCGGGGTACCCGGAGGCGATCGAGGCCGCCGAGGCCGGCGGCATGCAGATTCCCCGGTAGTGCTGCTCCTCCGCGACCTCACCCAGCTCGCGACGCCCGCCGGGATCGATGCTCCGCTGCGCGGCTCGGCGCTCGGCGAGGTCGAGGTGATCGAGGATGCATTCGTCCTCTGCGAGGGCGCGGCCATCGCGGCGGTCGGGCGGATGCGCGACCTTCCGGCGCTCGACGGCGACGTCCACGAGGTCGACGGATCGGGGATGTGCGCGGTCCCGGGCCTCGTGGACTGCCACACGCATGCGGCGTTCGGCGGGAGTCGTGTCGATGAGTTCTCGCTCCGCGCCGGCGGCGCGAGCTACGAGGAGCTGCACGCGGCGGGCGGCGGCATCCTCTCCACCGTCCGGGCGACGCGTGAGGCGGGCGACGACGGCCTGCGGGCGGCGGTCGAGCGGCATCGCTCGTGGATGCTCCGCGCGGGGACGACGACGTTCGAGGCGAAGTCCGGCTACGGGCTCGACCGCGACACCGAGCTCTCGTCCCTCCGGGCGATCCGCGAGGCCGGCGGCATCCCGACGTGGCTCGGCGCCCACGCGGTGCCACCGGAGTTCGCCGACGCCGACACGTACCTCGACTTCGCTCTCGCCGATGTCCTGCCGGAGGCTGCAAAGCTCGCGGAGGCGGCCGACGTCTTCCTCGAGCGGGGAGCCTTCGATGCCACGCAGGCCAGGCGGTACCTCGAGGCGTGCCGAGACGCCGGCCTCGCGCTACGCCTCCACGGCGACCAGTTCACGGAGAGCGGAGCGATCCCGCTCGCGGTCGAGCTGTCCGCCCGCTCGGTCGATCATCTCGAGGCAACCGGAGAGGATGGGATCCGGACGCTCGCCTCGAGCGACGTCGTCGGCGTGCTCCTGCCTGCGAGCGCGCTCTTCCTCGACCGGCCGATGCCGCCCGCCCGCGCGCTCGTCGAAGCCGGGGCGGCCGTCGCGCTCGCGACCGACTTCAACCCGGGCAGCGCCTTCTGCGAGAGCCTGCCGCTCGTCTGCTCGCTCGCCGCGACGCAGGTCCACCTCTCGCCGGCGGAGGCGCTCGCCGCCTGCACCGTGAACGCGGCCCACGTCCTCGGTCGCGCGGACCGGATCGGCCGTCTCGCACCCGGCTACCGGGCCGACATCACGCTTCTCGACGCGCCCGACTGGCGCTATCTCGCGTACCACCTCGGCGGTCGCGTCGTCGCCGGGGTGGTCGCGGGAGGCGAGCTACGCTAGCCGTCCATGCCGACGAAGAAGCAACGGCGCCGGATGCAGAAGGAGCGCCGGCACGAATACGAGACCGTCTGGGTCGACGAGGAGGGGAACGAGCTCGACGAACCGCCGGAGGAGCTCGTCACGGCGCCCCGGAAGAGCGAGGCGGCCAGCTCGAAGCCGAAGGCCAAGGGATCACCGCAGCGCGGCGGCTCCGGCAGATCGATCCGCGTCCCCCCGCCTCCGTCGTGGGAGCGTGCTGCGAAGCGCTCGCTCATCCTCGGCGGTGCGATCTTCGCGCTCTTCTACATCCTCGGCTCGAAGAACGGCGGCCACAGGCTCGGCACCGCGCTGGCGCTCGCCGGCGTGTACACCCTCCTCTTCATCCCGTTCACCTACGCCATCGACCGCTTCTCGCACAACCGCTGGCAGCGGCGCGCCGACCAGCAGGGACAGCAGCGGCAGGCTAGGAAGCGCTGACGCCGGACTCTCGCGCCGCGTCACCGCGGTAGTGGCCCTCGCCCGGCCACGGGGCGAGCAGCAGCAGGAGCCGGGCGCCGGAAGCGCTCGTCACGGAGTGCCGCTCGTCCGGCGCGAAGTGGAAGAGCGTCCCGGCCTCGGCGTCGACCGACTCGTCCGCGGCCTCGACGCGCACCGTGCCGTCGACGATGACGAGAAGGGCGGACTCCTTCACGCCGTGGTCACCGAGCGCCTCGCCGGCTCGTAGCTCGATGAGCACGGCCCGCCCGGCGCCGTCCCTCGAATGGAGGACCACAGGCGACCGGGCGCCCTGTGGTGTCTCGACCTCGCGCAGCCGCCAGTGGCGCATGGACGGCCCTTTCCCGCACCCGGAGGCAGGCTAACCAGGGTCCACTAGACTCGCCGCGATGCCGCTTGCCGTCGACAGATACGAGCTCGGTCCGCTCCAGACGAACTGCTACGTCGTGCGGCACGCGCGCGGCGCGCCGGAGTGCGCGGTCATCGACCCCGGCGGCGACGCCGCGGGCCTGCGGCTCGAGCTGGCGCGGCTCGGCACCGCCTGCGCCGGGATCCTCGTGACACACGGCCACTTCGACCATCTCGGCGGCGTCGCCGATCTCGCCGAGGGAACCGGCGCCGAGGTCTGGATGCCAGAGGGAGAGCGGGAGCGGCTCGAGCGGTACCCGGAGTTCGCTCCGGTGGGCGTTCCCGGACGACCGCACGCGCCAGAGCACCTGCTCAGTGGGGGCGAGACCGTCGAGGTCGCGGGCGTCTCGTTCGAGTGCCTCGCCGTGCCCGGCCACTCTCCCGCGCACATCGCCTTCCACGCCGAGGGAGAGCTCTTCAGCGGCGACCTCCTCTTCGCGGGCTCGGTGGGCCGTGTCGACCTGCCCGGCGCCGACTGGGACACGCTTCTCGCCTCGGTGCGGATGCTCTCCGAGCGGCTCCCGCCGGAGACAGTCATCCATCCCGGCCACGGCCACGAGACGACGCTCGGCGTCGAGCTCGCCCGCAACCCCTTCCTCGCAGAGCTCCGCGCGCCGACGTCGTGAAGATCGAGCGGCCGCGGGGGACGCACGACATCCTCCCGTCCGAGCAGCCGCTCTGGCGGAAGGTGACGGCGGAGATGGAGCGGCTCTGCGCGCTCTACGGCTACCGGCGAATCCAGACGCCGGTCTTCGAGGACGTCGCGCTCTTCCAGCGAACTGCCGGCGAGGGCTCGGACATCGTGCAGAAGGAGATGTACGTCTTCGACGATCGTGGCGGCCGGACGCTTGCTCTCCGTCCGGAGGCAACGGCGCCGATCTGCAGGGCGTACATCGAGCACGGGATGCAGCAGGAGCCGCAGCCGGTGAAGCTCTACACGCTCGCGACGTACTACCGGTACGACAAGCCGCAGCGGGGCCGTTACCGCGAGCACAGCCAGCTCTCGGTGGAGTGCATCGGCTCGGCCGATCCCGCCGTGGACGCCGAGGTCATCGGGCTTTACGACACGCTGCTCCACAACCTCGGGATCACGCGCTACGAGCTCCATCTGAACTCGATCGGCGACCGCGAGTGCCGCCCCGCGTATCTCGACCGCCTCAACGCATGGCTCGACGAGCACGCCGATCTGCTGGACGACGACGCGCGGCAGAAGCGCACGACCAGCCCGCTGCGCGTGTTCGACGTCAAGAGCCCGGCGGTGCTCGCCGCGCTCGAAGACGCACCGAAGATCGGCGAGTCGCTCTGTCCGCCGTGCCAGCAGCACTTCGCCGCCGTCCGCGAGGCGCTCGACGCCGCCGGCGTCCGCTACGTCCTCGACCCGACGCTCGTACGCGGTCTCGACTACTACTCGCGTACCACGTGGGAGTTCCTCGGGCCCCACGAGTCGACACAGGCCTCGTCCATCTCGGGCGGTGGGCGCTACGACTACCTGATCGAGCAGATCGGCGGGCCCTCGACCCCAGGCGTTGGATTCGGCGCGGGAATCGAGCGGCTCCTCCTCTCGCTCGAGCTCGAGGGGATATCCGCCGAGGAGGAGCTACTCGACGTGTTCGTCGCCGCCGAGCCGGACCAGTCCGTCGGCGCGCTCGTGGGTCGTCTCCGAACGGCGGGGATCTCGGCCGACGCCGACTACGCTGGCCGCTCGATGAAGGGCCAGATCGGCTACGGCCAGAAGCGCGCTCGCTCGACCCTCGTCGTCACGGACGGCGGCATGACGCTGCGCCGCAGGGGAGAGCCCGACGTCGAGGTGGATGAGGCGACCCTCCTGCAGGAGCTGCAGCCGTGAGCTGGCGCGACGAGATGTGCGGCGAGCTGCGAGCCCACGATGCCGGCCGCCGCGTCACGGTCGCCGGCTGGGCCGACACGCGCCGCGACCACGGCGGGCTCGTCTTCGTCGACCTCCGCGACCACACCGGCAAGGTCCAGCTCGTCATCAACCCGGAGCACTCAGCGACCGCGGCGGCGATTGCGCACGAGATCCGGAACGAGTTCGTCCTTCAGGCGACCGGCGAGGTCGTGGCGCGCGCGCCCGAGCTCGTCAACCCGAACCTGCCGACGGGCCAGATCGAGGTACTCGTCGACGAGCTGCGCATTCTCTCGCGCTCGACGCCCCTGCCGTTCCAGCTGGACGAGGAGAACGTCGACGAGACGCTTCGCCTCCGCTATCGCTGGCTCGACATGCGCACCGACCGCATGCAGCGGAACCTGCGCCTCAACCACACCGCGATCGCGGCGATCCGCAGGGTCATGGACGAACGTGGCTTCGTCGACGTCTGGACGCCGAGCATGACGCGCGGCACGCCGGAGGGAGCGCGCGACTTCCTCACGCCGGTGCGCCTGCAGCCCGGGAAGTTCTTCGCGCTCGCCCAGTCGCCGCAGCTGTTCAAGCAGCTCTGCATGGTGGGCGGGATCGACCGCTACTACCAGATCGCCACCTGCTGGCGGGACGAGGATCTGCGGGCCGACCGCCAGTTCGAGTTTCGCCAGCTCGACTTCGAGATGGCGTTCGTCGAGCGCGAGGACGTGCTCGACGTCATGGAGGCGTGCGTCGTGGGAGCGTTCGAGGCCGCCGGCGTCGAGCCCCCGCAGCGGCCGTTCCCGCAGCTCTCGTATGCCGACGCGATGCTGCGTTATGGCTCCGACAAGCCGGACCTCCGCTTCGGCATGGAGATTCAGGAGGCGACGGAGGTCACGCGGGAGTCGGAGTTCGGCGTCTTCAAGAACGCCTCCTGCGTCCGCTACGTGGTCGTGCCGCGAACGTTCTCCAGGAGCGAGCAGTCCCGGCTGGAGGAGCTAGCGAAGGAGTGGGGGGCCAAGGGCCTCGCGAACCTCACGCAGATCTCGAAGTTCCTCAGCGAGCGGGAGCTGCAGGCGTTCGGGGTCGAGGAAGGCTCGACTGCGCTCTTCGTCGCCGACGAGGAAGCCGTCGTGGCGCGTGTGCTCGGACTGCTCAGGCTGCACCTCGCGCGAGAGCTCGACCTGATCGACGCGGGCCTCGACGTCTTCCACTGGATCCTCGACTTCCCGCTCTTCGAGCGCAGCGAGGAGTTCGGCGGCTGGACGTTCATGCACCATCCGTTCACCGCCCCGATGGCGGGAGAGGAAGCGCAGGTCGAATCGGCCCCCGAGCATGCTCGGGGCCAGCACTACGACCTGATCTGGAACGGCTGGGAGCTCGGCTCGGGCTCGATCCGGATCCACGAGGCGGAGGTCCAGCAGGCCGTGTTCCGGGTGATGGGAATGGACGAGGAGGAGCAGCGCGACAAGTTCGGCTTCCTTCTCGAAGCGCTGCAGATGGGAGCTCCGCCGCACGGCGGCTTCGCGATGGGCATCGACCGCTTCATCGCCCTGCTCGCGCGGGAGCCCGACATCCGGCAGGTGACCGCGTTCCCGAAGATCGCGAGCGGGGCGGATCCGCTCACCGGGGCGCCGACGCCGTATCCGGACAGCGCGCTGCGGGAGCTCGGTGTCCGCCTGCTCGAGCCGCCGGCCCAGACGTAGGCGCCGCCGCTACAGTCCCCGTGCTCGGCCCCGCGCGCCGAATCGGGCGTACATGTAGATCCAACGCTACGTGACAAGGGAGCCGGCGTCCCGACCTAGGCATTGCCGAAAGCGGGCACGGCACCCACCTGGGAGACCAGGATCACATAGCTCGGTTCGACCGCCGGGGCCGGGCGCTCGTCTACCGTGACCGCATGCCGGAGGTCTTTGGAGACTCGAGTCGCAACGGCGAGTGGGCGGCCGCCCGCCTGCGCGTCGACGGCGACCGCATCGTCGAGGCGGACGCGCCCGGGCTCGAACGCGACGTTGCGGGCCTGACGTTCCTCGAGGCGGCGGCCGTCGGAGGAGAGACACTCGCGGTCGACGCACTCGCGAACGCGCTCGGCCCGGTCTTCCGTGCGGCGCCCTCGCCGGGACGCGTCGCCGTGGCCATGAGCGGTGGCGTGGACAGCGCTGTCGCCCTCCTCCGCTCGCTGCCGAACGCCGTCGGCGTGACGCTGCGGCTCTGGCTCGATCCTGCCGGCCCGGACTCGGAGCGCGCCTGCTGCTCGCCGGAGAGCGTGATCGCGGCGCGCGAGACCTGTCACCGGCTCGGAGTCCCGCACGTGACGCTCGACCTCCGCGAGGAGTTCCGGCGCGCCGTGGTCGCTCCGTTCGTGCGCGGCTACGAGCGCGGGGAGACGCCGAACCCGTGCACGCGCTGCAACGGCGGCTTCCGCTTCGCGGAGCTGCTGGCTTTCACGCGGCGGGCCGGAGCCGAGCGCCTGGCGACCGGCCACTACGCGCGTATTGTCGAGCGCGACGGCAGGCTGCTGCTCGCCCGCGGCGCCGATCCCACGAAGGACCAGAGCTACATGCTCGCCTCGCTCGACCCACGCCGGCTCGCGCGCGTCTCCTTCCCGCTCGGAGAGCAGGACAAGGCCGCGACCCGCGCCGAGGCGGAGCGGGCGGGCCTCTCCGCGGCCAGGCGTCCCGAGAGCCAGGAGGCGTGCTTCCTCGCCGGTGACGACTACCGCGCGTTCCTCGTCCGGGAGGGGCTCGACCCGCGGGAGGGCGCGATCGTCGGCGAGGACGGCACCGAGCTCGGCCGGCACGACGGCTACTGGCGGTTCACCCCCGGCCAGCGCCGCGGTCTCGGGCTCGCCGCGCGGGAGCCGCTCTACGTTCTCGGCACGCGTCCGTCCGCCAACGCGGTCGTCGTCGGCCCGCGCGAGTCGCTCGCGCGCTCGCGTGTCACCGCTCGTGGACGCCTTTACGCCGGCGCGGAGCGGGTCGAGGCGAAGCTCCGCTACCGCTCTCCGGCGGCTCCGGCGCGAGTCGAGCAGGCGTCCCGCGGCTTCCGGCTGGAGCTCGACGAGCCGGCGTACGGTGTTGCACCCGGCCAGGCGGCGGTGCTCTACGACGGGGACGCCGTCGTCGGGTATGGGCTGATCACTCGGGCTCAGTAACATCGCAGGAAGGTGGCCGGAACCGCGCCGTGCGTTTCCGCGTTCATCCCGGGAACGGAGGATTCCGTCCTCCGGGCGATTGGCTAGGTCGGAGGCGATGTGGACCGCGTGAATGGGCAGCTCGACAAGGTTGGCGCGTGACGAGGGAAGAGGTCAGGCTCGTCATCCCGGCGGAGGAGGACTTCCGCCCGATCGCGCACCTCGTGACCGGCGGCCTCGCCGCGCGGCTCGACGTGACGTACGACGACCTCGACGATCTCCAGGTCGGGATCGAGGCCCTGTTGGCGCTCCGCGACGACATGGACGAGCTCGTCGTCTCGCTCTTCGCCGACGACGGCGTCCTGCACGCGTCGCTCGGGCCGTTCCCGCCGGAGAAGGTGCTCGCCGGGGAGTCGGACGGCGGTCTCGACCTGCGGCGCGTCCTCGAGACCGTCTGCGACACACACGAGGTCGAGGAGCGCGACGGCGGCGCCTGGGTCGAGTTGTCGAAGCGCGCGGCGACTGCGGAGGCGCGTGGATGACGCGGATCGACGACAAGATCCTGCTTCGCCGCTATCACGAGGACGGCGACCTCCGGGCGCGCGAGCAGCTGATCGAGCAGTACATGTCGCTCGTGCGCTCGCTCGCGCGGCGCTACTCGTACCGCGGCGAGCAGCTCGAGGATCTCGTCCAGATCGGCGCGATCGGGCTGATCAAGGCGATCGACCGTTTCGACCTCGAGCGCGGCGTCGAGCTGACGACGTACGCGACGCCGAACATCATCGGCGAGATCAAGCGGCACTTCCGCGACAAGGGCTGGTCGGTGCGCGTGCCGCGCGGTTTGCAGGAGCTCAACGTCCAGCTCTCCCGGCTCGTCGAGCAGCTCACCGTGCAGCTCGCACGCTCACCGACGATCCCGGAGCTCGCGAAAGCCGCGGGCGTCGAGGAGGAGCAGGTGCTCGAGGCGCTCGAGTCCGGCCGCGCGTACACGTCGCTGTCACTGTCGGTCGGCGGCGGCGGGGGAGGGGACGACGACGACCTCGACCCCCTCGAGTCGCTAGGCACGGAGGAGCACCAGTACGAGGTCTCGGAGGACCGAGCCGTCCTCGCGCCCGGGTTCAAGGCCCTCGACGATCGTGAGCGGAAGATCCTCCAGCTCCGCTTCTTCGAGGGGCTGACGCAGTCCCAGATCGCGCAGCAGGTTGGGATCTCCCAGATGCACGTCTCCCGGCTGATCCGGCGCTCGCTGGAGAAGATCCGCGAGACGATCGCCGAAGACGAAGAGTCGCTGACCCGCTAGCGCTCAGGCGTTAAGGACGCTCGCCCAGGCGAGCGTTCCGAGTGTGTGTCGGGCGGCGCAGAACTTAGATATGCGCGGCTGATCGTCGAGCAAGAAGGCGCGTTCGCTAGCGTCCCTGAACGGCGCCTGGCGTGGCACGTTCGACCAACGTCGAGGAGGATTGGTTCGCCAGGCGGACCCTTCGTCGGGTGCGCTGGTGGGCCATTCCCATGACCGGAGTCGAAGCCTCGACCTCTTCCCCCGCCTTGCCGCGCTGGTTCGGACCTAGAGCCAGCCCAGGTGATCCGGCCGTCTCGGCCCTGATCGACCGCGTCGCGCGCGGGGCCGGATGGACAGACATCGGCGGTGGGTTCAACCTCAACCTGCGGATAGACGCTGAGCCGCCGGTTGTCCTCCGGGTTCACAGGCCCTGGGTCCGCCGCGGGCGGGTCGCGGGAGTGCGGCGCTTGCGGGAACGGCTCCAGCGAACGCAAGTCCGCGTCGCTCGGCCGATTCCGATTTCCGGCCGCGACGTCCTGAGGGTCGCTGATCGTTGGGTTGAGCTTGAGGAGTTCATCGATCACGTGCAGCCACGGGCGGACGCGGTCTCCTACGTCCGCTTGTTCGAGGAGCTCGGACGCGTTCACGCTGCGCTCAAAGCAGTCTGGGAGCCCGGTCCGCCCGAACCCCTCGACGACCACAGAACCTTCGGCCAACTGCGTTACTCGGTCGGCTTCACACGTCGCAGGCTCGGAACTCGCAGCGAGCCGGTCGTGCATCGGATGCGCCAGCTGACTGGCGAGCTCTCCAAGCTCCGGAAGGAGGTCGAACTGCCATGCGCTGCGATTCATGGGGACTACAAATTGGGCAACGCGGGAGCACTGTCAGACGGCTCGTGGGTCACCTTCGACCTGGATTTCGTAAGGGTGAGGGAGCGAATGTACGACATCGCTGCCAGCCTGCACCACGTCGCACCGAGCGGCGAGTTGCTGGAGCCGCGGCGACTGCTCGAGGCCTACGAAAGCACGGCTCCGGAACCGTTGACTCGCGACGAGTACCGATGGCTCCCCGGGGCTCTAGCCCTTGTACCCCTGCACTGGGCTGCCACCGCAGGGCTCGTGGGCGACGGCATCCGCGAGGCCGAGCGCGCGATGACCGCCGCCGAGGCCTGGTGGTCGCGCCGGGCTAAGCTCTCGTCGTAGTCCGGCGGCCGCGCTCGGCTCAGGGGTCATTCCGGAACACCGGCCCAGGCAAGGGCCCGGCGTTAGTATCGCCCCATGCCGGCGCCGAGCCGCGAACTGATTCGCGGGGTTCCGTTCTTCGCGGAAACCGACGAGACGTTTCTCGACCGGCTGGCCGAGGAGTTCAACCCGCGCACGTACGCGGCGGGCGAGCTGATGGCCGAGGAAGGCGAGCGCGGCCGTACATTCTTCGTGATCGAAAGCGGCGAGGCCGCGGTGCTCGTGGACGGCAACGAGGTGCGACGGCTGGGCCCGGGCGATTCGTTCGGCGAAATGGCCTTGATCGACAAGTCCGCCCGTAGCGCCACGGTCAGGGCCGAGACCGAGGTTCGCGGCTATCAGTTGCCCGTCTTCAGCTTCAGGCCGATCGTCGAGAGCCATCCGGAGATGACCTGGGCGCTGCTCGAGGCGTTGGCGCGGCGCGTTCGCGAGGCGGAGTCGCGTACCTAGACGCTCCATTGCCGGCGGCTGATTTCGCGGGGTCATTCCCGCTCTCCCAGGCGAACTGCGCGTCGAGATCGTCGTCCGTGAAGGTCCGAAGAGGTACTGCCATACGGCCTAACGGGCGGGTTCATGTTGATGCGCCGACGGCGCAGAGGGCAACACTTGCTCCAGTCCCGGCGGGTCGGGAAGGAGCTCGCGGACCTCTTGCGCGCAGCGGCAGGCCACCGCGATCTTGGCCGCCCATTCCAGCGCCTCCTCGCGTGCGGGCACATCGACCACCGAGAACCCGCCGATGACCTATTGGTCTCAGGGAACGGGCCGTCGGTGACCATTCCGTCGGTGCCGACGATGCTCGCCTTCTCGCCTTTCCGGCCGGCGCCGTAGACCACACGCCGGCATCCACGGCCTCCCGGACCACCGCCACCGATGCATCGGCCACGGCGGGCATGTCCTCCTCGGGGATGTGATCCATCGCTTGAGCGCCGAACGAGATCAGGTACCGCGTCATCCCGTGCCTCCCTTTCCTTCCGGCGGCCTCTTCCGGCCGTCTCTCACGCTCTAGACGAACGGCTCCGTCCGGATTCGACAGGATTGCACCGTGCCGTTCGCGCTGAAGAACATCAAGAGGGACCTCGAGAACATCGGAGCGCAGTTCGACGGGCCTCCCGACCTGGAGTTTCGCGCGGCGGGCACGGCGCTCGGGCTCGAGCGATCCGGTCTGAGCTACCAGTGCGTCCCGCCCGGCTGTCGCTTTCCGTACGGCCATACGCACAAGACGCAGGAGGAGGTCTACGTCGTCGTGCGCGGGAGCGGGCGGATGAAGCTCGACGACGAGATCGTCGAGCTCGCGGAATGGGACGCAGTGCGCGTCCCGCCCGGGACGTGGCGGGGCTACGAGGCGGGACCGGACGGTCTCGAGATCCTCGTCATCGCGGCACCGAGCGTGGCCCAGCGCGAAGACGTCGAGGGCGAGCGCGACTGGTGGGCCGGGGAGTAGAGCTCGAACGGATCGGGCCGGACCACAGCGAAGGTGGCCTTCGCCACCTCCGCCGTGTCTGAGTGCCCGCCCACAAGGAGCATGGCTTTACGATATTTATCGTCTTCCGTTGTAAAAGCCTGTCACTCGTTCGAGGGAGATCTTCAGCAGAGGGGCGCGGTTTCCCGCGCCCCTCTTGCATCAGTTCTGTCAGATGCCTACGCGCAGTCCGCGAAGCCCGTCGCGTTGTCCTGGATGACGGTGCCGCCGGGGCCGTTGACGACGGCGGAGTGGCCGCCGACGGTCGCCTCGATGCAGTAGCCGGCGCCGCTGTTCTCGGGCTTGACCACGCCGCCGTTGGCCGGGTCGAGGGCCGAGCTGAGGCCGTTGTCGTAGTTCGTCTTCAGCGAGGTGTAGTCCATCCCGGTGTACGTGTTGTTGTCCGAGTAGAACCCCTCGGCGGACGGGATCGCCTCGCGGACGTCCGCCGCGGCGGCAGTCCGGTTCGCCTTGTCCCTGAAGCCGAGATACGACGGAACCGCGATCGCGAGCAGGATTCCGATGATGATCAGGACGACGAGAAGCTCGATGAGCGTGAAGCCGCTCTCGCCCTTGAGCGCGTCGCGGCGCTCGTGAAGCTTGGCCAGCATGTAGTGCTCCTTCCTCGGATGTGAGCGTCGCCCGATATACATCGGACAACGAAATGACCACGGTCCGCTACATCGGGCGAAGGGGCCGGCCGGCTCTACCCCCGTGTGAGTGATTCGCGGGCGCCGGCGTCCCCCGGAGCGGGGCAGACGAGGTACGTTCAACGCCATGCAGGCCACCGCCGAAGTCCTCGACGAACACGGCGAGCGCGCCGCCGTCTGCCTGCTCCAGCTCCGGTCGTTCGGGCGCGCGGCCTTCTCCGGCCGGGTCGCCACCGTGCGCTGCTTCGAGGACAACGTCCTCCTTCGCAGCTGCCTCGACGAACCCAGCGAGGGACGGGTTCTCGTCGTGGACGGCGGCGGCTCGCTTCGCTGTGCGCTCCTCGGCGACAACATCGCCGAGCTCGCGCTCGGCAACGGGTGGGCGGGAGTCGTCATCAACGGGTGCGTCCGCGACTCCGCGGCTCTCGACTCGCTGGACGTGGGGGTGAAGGCGCTCGGCACGAACCCGCGGCCGAGCCGCAAGGACGGCGCCGGCGGGGTGGGAGTAGCGCTCGAGTTCGGGGGCGTCGTCTTCGAGCCCGGGGCGATGCTCTACGCCGACGAGGACGGCGTCGTGCTGGTCGCCGGCTAGCGCTCTAGCGCTCGCCGTCCCAGTAGTCGAGGTGCTCGCTGCGGCGAAGCATGTAGTGGGCGTCGCCGGCCCAGACGCCGACCTTGTCGCTGTCGGGGTACTCGGCAATCCCGAACTCGGCCTTCGTCGAGAGCAGCGCAACGCGCACAGGATCCTTCGAGGCGTTCCGGACGGAGTGCGCTCCGCTTGGGCCGGCCGGGAAGCACGTGACGTCACCGGCTGAGAGAACCGTCTCTCCCTCCGGCGTGCGCACGGTCGGAGAGCCCGCGACGACGATCAGCCACTCCTCGTCGGTCCACTCGAAGTGGTAGGGACAGATCGCCTCGCCGGGAGGCAGGTCGTAGATGCTCATGCCGAGCAGGGAAGCACCGAGCTTCGGGCCGAGCCGGACTGCGTGGGCGAGATAGCCGGGCGGCTCCGTGCCGTCCGGGCCGGTGTCGGTCGCGCCCTCGAAGATGTTGAAGGTCTCCATGGCCGGAGTATCCCCCGGGTCAGCCGCGCCTGCGGGCGCTGCGCCGTCGCCGTTCCGTGCGGCGGAGCGTGTCGAGCTCCTCGAGGGCTGCGCCCGCGCCGCGTGCGACCGACGTCAGCGGATCGTCGTCCTGGCCGACCGGAAGCCCGGTCTCGCTGCGGATGAGCTCGAGGAATCCCGGCAGCAGCGTGCCTCCGCCGACGAGCGTGACGCCGCGATCCGCGATGTCCGAGGCCAGCTGGGCCGGGGTCTGCTCGAGCAGCTCCTTGAGCCCCGAGACGATCCGGTTCAGCGGCCGTTCGAGCGCCCGGCGGACCTCGTCCTCGCCGAGGCTGATGCGGGCGAGCATGCCAGTCGACATGTAGCGGCCGGCGACCTCGGCCTCGGCCACCCGCGCGTGTCCCTCGAGCGCGCTGCCGACCTCGAGTTTCACGCGCTCGGCCTGCTCGTGGCCGACGAGCAGCCGGTGCTCCTCCTGGACGAAGCGAACGATGGCGTCGTCGAGGTCGTAGCCGCCGACCGGGAGGGAGGTCGACACGACGATCCCGCCGAGTGCGATCACGGCCATCTCGCTCGTGCCGCCGCCGACGTCGACGACGAGCGAGGCGACCGCATCCTCGACGGGGAGGCCGGCGCCGATCGCGCCCGCCATCGCCTCCTCGATCAGGTGCGCCTCGCGGGCGCCGGCCGCGAGCGCCGCCTCGACGACGGCGTCGCGCTCGACCTGCGTCAGGCCGCTCGGGACGCAGACGATCACCGCACGCCGGTGCCGGCTCCCGCCGACGCGGCGGATGAAATGCCCGAGCATCTGCTCGGTCGTCTCGAAGTCCGCGATCACGCCGTGGCGCAGCGGCCGCGTCGCGACGATCGTCGCCGGCGTGCGGCCGAGCATCCTGCGCGCCTTCTCGCCGACGGCGTAGACCTGTCCCGTCTCCTGGTCCATCGCCACGACCGACGGCTCGAAGAGGACGATGCCCTCGCCCCGGCGGAAGACGACCGTGTTCGCCGTCCCGAGATCGACGGCCAGATCGGTCCCGGCTGCGAGCGACGGCAATCTCATGCGCATTTCTCCACGTCGACCCCGCAACGCCGGTACGAGGCGCCGCGGCTCGACACGGTAGCCGCGTCAGACGAGGAGCCGGTTGTCCTCCAGCCAGGCGCGCTCCACCGGCAACCGCGCGAGCGCCCGGTTCCAGCCGTTGCGCCGGCAGCGCGCCTCCACGCGCTCGTACTCCTCGGCGAGGATCGCCGGCACGTCGAAGTCGCGGCCGTAGGCGTCGAGCGCGAGGCGCGTCCGCCGAACGAGCTCCCGCGGCTCCGCCTCCGCGAAGCCGTAGCTCACGAAGGCGCGTAACGCGTACGCGACGTCCTCGGAGGCGTCGCCGTGACGCACGTCGTCGAAGTCGATGAGGCCGACCGGCAGCCCGTCCCGCCAGACGATGTTCCACGGCCCGAAGTCGCCGTGGCAGACGAGATGGGTCTCGAACGCGTCGTCGTAGCGGCGCAGGAGGCGGAAGACCGCGGCGAGCTGGACGTCGGTGAAGTTGACCTTCAGTGAGGGATCGCCGACGAACGGGTGCAGCCGGCTGCGCTCCGTGAAGGTCTCGCCTTCGAGCCAGCTCAGGATGTCGCGGCCGTCGTCATCCACGCCGAGCCAGCGCGGCGCGGCGTCGAAGCCGACGTGCTCGAGGTGGACGAGGACGTCGCGGGCGAGTTGAGGATTTGGGCCCGGGGGGCGCCGCACGGTGTGGCCGATGCGGACGACGCCCTCGCGCGTCGCGCCGCCGGCGAGCCTGGACTCCTCCTCAGGCGTGGCTGAAGCCGAGGTTGAGGAGCCGCCGCGCGTCGGCGTAGATGTTCGGCGAGTCGAGGACGACTGCGATCAGCTTCCTGCCGTGCCGTGTCGCGGTCGCGACGAGGCACCAGCCGGACTCGTGCGTGTAGCCCGTCTTGACGCCGTTGGCGCCGCGATACGCGTGGAGGAGGTAGTTGTTGTTGAGGTAGATCTTCGAGTTCGTGGGCGCGGCCCAGCGCACCTCGATCCGCCTCGTGTCCACGAGTTGGCGGAAGCGCGGGTTCCGGAGGGCGTAGCGGGTGAGCGCGGCGAGATCCCAAGGCGTCGAGTAGTTCCCCTTGTCGATCACGCCGCTCGGCGTCGTGTAGTGCGTGTCGCGCAGCCCGAGCTGCCGGGCCTCGGCGTTCATCTGGTCGAGAAAGCCGTGGATCGACCCCGCGGACGAGATGGCGAGCTGCGCGGCGTCGTCGTTCCCGGAGAAGAGAAGGAGCGAGTAGAAGAGCTTCCACGCCTTGACGCGCTCGCCGGTGCGCAGGCCCTCCTTCACGAGCGGCACCTTCGGCACCCGCTCGTCCACGGTGACGGTGCTCTGCCACGGCACCTCGCGGAGGGCCAGGGTCGCGGTCATGATCTTCGTCAGCGACGCGATCTTCCGCGGCTCGTGTGCACGCCGGGCCCAGAGGACGCGGCCGGTATGGGCGTCGACGAGGATCGCGGCGGGAGCGCGGACGAGCACGTGCACGCGGCCCTCGAGGAGGGGCGCGCCGACGCTCAGGAGGCGGGACGGCGGCTGCGCGGTGGCGGGCTGGGACGTCGTCGGCGTCACCCGCGCCGTCTGCGGCCGCGGCGGCGTCGCGGAGTGGTGCGCCGGCGATGCGGCGCGCCGTCCGAACCAGACGCCTGCGGCGCCGGCGAGGAGCACGACGAGCACGAACAGGAGGACCCTCCCCGCGCGGTAACGGCGCCTCCGCCGCCGTGGTGCGACCGGCGTCAGAACGTCGAGCGACACGCTTCGATGCTAGCCAGGTGAGCGGCGGGCCTCCGGGATCTCACTCCTAGAATGGCCTCCATGCGCACGACGGCCGAGCTGCGGGAGGGGTTCCAGGCGTTCTTCGAGGAGAAGGGGCACCTGCGCTGCCCGTCGGCGTCGCTGATCCCGCGGGCCGACGACCGCTCGACACTCCTCATCTCGGCGGGGATGCAGCCTCAGATGCCGTTCTTCCTCGGCCGCGAGGCGCCTCCGGCTCCGCTGACGACGATCTGCCAGAAGGTCTTCCGCACGGTCGACATCGACACCGTCGGGCTCGACACGTATCACCTCACGTTCTTCGAGATGCTCGGCAACTTCTCGTTCGGGCAGTACTTCAAGGAAGGCGCGATCGAGTACGCGACCGAGTACATGCAGGAGCGCCTGAAGCTCGACTGGGACCGCGTGTGGGTGAGCGTGCACGCCGGTGACCCCGGCCTGAAGCTCGGCCCCGACGAGGAGGCGATCGGCCTCTGGGAGCGGATCGGGATGCCGGCGGAGCGGATCGTCCCGCTGCCGTCGTCCGAGAACTTCTGGTCGGTCGGCGGCCCGGGGCCGTGCGGGCCGGACTCCGAGATGTACTGGGACTGGGGAGAGGAGACCGGCTGCGGCGCCGACGACTGCCTGCCGGGTTGCACGCGCTGCGAGCGGTTCCTCGAGATCGGGAACCTCGTCTTCATGTCGTACGAGCTGCACCCCGACGGCACGCTCACCGACCTCCCGAGCAAGAACATCGACACCGGCTGGGGGCTCGAACGGGTTGCGCGAGTCGTGCAGGACGTCGCGTCCGTGTACGACACCGACGGCTACCAGCTGATCATGGACTGGGTCGCCGAGCAGTCGGGCGTCGCGTACGGCGGCTCCCAGGACGCCACGAAGGCGCATCGCGTGCTCGCCGACCACGGACGCGGGATGACGTTCATCGCCGCGGAGGGTGTGACGCCCACCAACGAGGGGCGCGGCTACGTCCTGCGCCGCATCGTCCGGCGTGCGGCGCAGCACGGGCTGCGGATCGGCATGAAGCCGCCGTTCCTGCCCGGCCTTGCCGACGTCGTGATCGAGCAGATGGGGCCGGCGTATCCGGAGCTCGTCGAGCACCGCGACGAGATCCATCGCGTGCTCGCGGCCGAGGAGGTGCGCTTCGGCGAGACGCTCGAGCGCGGGATGGCGATCTTCGAGGAGGCGACGGCCAAGGGCGAGATCACCGGCGACGACGCCTTCGAGCTCCAGGCGACGTACGGCTTCCCGATCGAGCTTACGCAGGAGCTCGCGCGCGAGCGCGGCCTCGCCGTGAACGAGGAGGAGTACGACCGGCTGATGGAGCAGCACCGCGTCGTGTCGCGCCAGGGAGGCACGGCGCGCTACGAGCCCCGTTTCACCGGCGCGCCCCGGACGGAGTTCGTGGGCTACGAGCAGCTCGACGTCCGGACCGCGATCACGGCGTACGCCGACCTCGGCGACGGCTACTTCCAGGTCAAGCTCGCCGAGTCACCGTTCTATCCGGAGGGCGGCGGCCAGGTGACCGACGCCGGCCGGCTCGAGAAGGACGACGGCTCGCATGCCGACCTCGTCGAGGCGCTGCGACTCGAGAACGACCAGGAGCTCGTGTTTATGGGCGAGGGCTTCGCGGACGGGGACCGCGTCCGTGCCGTCGTGCCGTGGAACGTCCGCTATCCGACGATGGCGAACCACACGGCAACGCACCTCCTCCACAAGGTGCTGCAGGAGGTGCTAGGCGACCACGTCCGCCAGGCGGGATCGGCGGTGCGGCCCGACAAGCTCCGCTTCGACTTCACGCACTCTGCTGCGCTCACCCCGGAGGAGCGCGCCGACGTCGAGCGGCGCGTGAACGAGCACGTCTTCGCGAACCTGCCCGTTCGGATCTTCGAGACGCCGCTGTCGGAGGCGCGGAACCTCGGCGCGACGATGCTCTTCGGCGAGAAGTACGGCGACGTGGTGCGCGTCGTCGACGTGGACGGCTGGTCGATCGAGCTCTGCGGCGGCACGCACGTGGGCTCGACCGCGCAGATCGGGCCGTTCGCGATCACGCGCGAGCAGGCGGTCGGCGCCGGCTCGCGCCGCATCGAGGCCGTCACCGCGGGTGAGGCGTTCGCGCTGCTGCACGAGCGGGCACGTGAGGCGGATGCGCTGCGCGGCGAGCTCGAGCAGGCGAGGAAGGAGACGAAGCGGCCGCAGCAGGCCGAGCAGACGGAGATCGTCTCCCAGGACAAGGAGGGCGACGTCCTGCTCGTCGAGGTGAAGAGCCTCAAAGGCGGCCCGTTGCGCGACTTCTCGGACCGGATTCGCCAGCGGGAGAAGGCCGGCGGCGCGATCGTCGCGTCGCGCGACGACGGGCGTGTGTTCCTCGTCGTCAACTTCGACGAGTCGCTCGTCGCGCGCGGCCTCGACGCCGTGCAGGTCGTGCGCGAGCTGGGCAGGCACATCGGCGGCGGTGGGGGAGGCAAGCCGACGCTCGCGGAGGCCGGGGGGAAGAACCCGGACGGGATCGCCGACGCGTTCGCTGCCGCGAAGACCCTCGTCGCCCCGTGAAGATGCCCGCGTGAAGGTGCTGGCGCTCGACTACGGCTCCGCTCGCACCGGGGTCGCGGTCTCCGACCCGACCGGCACGCTCGCCCGCCCGCTCGGCATCGTCGAGAAGGCGGGAAGCGAGCCCGGTCTCGCCGAGCTCGCCCGGCTCGCGCGCGAGGAGGAGGCCGAGCGTGTCGTCGTGGGTCTCCCGCTGACGATGCGCGGCGTGCGCGGCGAGCAGGCCGCCGAGACCGAGCGGTTCGTCGAGGCGCTTCGCCGTGTCGTCGACGTTCCCGTCGAGCTGTTCGACGAGCGCTTCACGACGGACCTGGCCCAGCAGACCGGTGGGGCGGCGCCGGAGGATGCGCTCGCCGCGGCACATCTCCTGTCGACGTATCTCGAGTGGTGCGCGGCGCGGTCGTAGGAGCCTGCGCCGTTCTCCTCTCGGCCGCGGTCGCGGGCTGCGGCGGGGGAGAGGCGGCGAATCCGCCCACGACGACGATCCGGCAGCTGCGGCAGTTCAGGATCGTCTTCCCGGAGGGCTACACGCGCGCGAAGATGGCCGACCGCGTGGGCGTGGTGGTGAAGATCGCCGAGCACGAGTCGCACCGCAAGGTGAAGCTCTCCCAGAAGGCGTACCTCGCGGCGACCGCGAAGCCGCGGCTCGTCGACGGCTTCGGAGCCAAACGGCTGCCGCTGGAGGGTTTCCTCTTCCCGGACACGTACGACTTCGACCGCGCCTCGACGTCCGGACAGCTCGTGACCGGGCAGCTCCAGGAGTTCGCCTCGAAGTGGGGGGCGCTGAACCTGTCGTACGCGCGGAGCAAGAACCTCACGCCGTACGACGTCCTCACGATCGCGTCGATGGTCGAGGGCGAGGCGCAGGTGCCGAAGGAGCGCCCGCTCGTCGCCGCGGTCATCTACAACCGCCTCCACGCCCACATGCCGCTCGGGATCGACGCGACGCTTCGCTACGGGCTGCACATCCCGCCGACGCAGTCGCTCACCCAGTCGGAGCTGCACAACCAGACGCCGTACAACACGCGGGTGCACGACGGCCTTCCGCCGACGCCGATCAACAACCCGGGCCTCGCGGCGATCGACGCCGCGGCGCATCCGGCGCACGTCGACTACCTCTACTTCGTCCGCAAGCCCGATCACCGCCATCACTACTTCACGGCGAGCTACCAGGATTTCCTCCAGCACGAGGCTGCTTACGGGTATTGAGGTCGCGCTGCTCGGCCATCCGGTGGCGCACTCGCTGTCGCCCCGGATGCAGAACGCGGCGTTCGCCGCGGCCGGGCTCGACTGGGAGTACGTCCTGCGCGACGTCTCGCCGGAGGAGCTCGAGGCCGCTGTGCTGGCGGTGGAGTACGCCAACGTCACGGCTCCGTACAAGCTCGACGCGGCCGGGATCCTGGGCAGCGATCTGCCGTCGGTGAACACGATCGTCCGCGGGGAGGGCGCCTCGACGGACGCGGCGATCCTCGAGCACGTCGGGGATGTGGGCGTCGCGGCGATCGTCGGCGACGGTGGCGCGGCGGCGGCGTTCCGGCACGTGTTGCCCGGGGCGCGTGTCTTCTCCCGTCGCGGCGAGTGGCCGCCGGACATCCGCGACGCCGATCTCGTGATCCACGCGACACCGGTGCGGGACGAGGTGCTGTTCGAGCTAGGGAAGGGGCAGACGCTCGTCGACCTCCCGTATCCGCGCACGGCGACGGCGGAGGCGGCCGCCGCGGTAGGGGCGCGAGTCCTCGACGGGCTCGAGGTGCTCGTCGCGCAGGGCGCCGCGAGCTTCGAGCTCTGGACGGGCCACGAGCCGCCCGTCGACGCGATGCGGGAGGCCGTAGGCTTGAGCGCGTGAGCTCGAGCTTCGTCCAGATATTCGGAGGGAGCGGCGACGGGGAGGCGCCCGAAGAGCACGAGCAGCCGATCTGGCTCGGCCCGCCCGAGGACGAGCTCGGCGTGGCGACTCCGCTCAATGTCGTCGTCGGGCGTTCGGAGCGGGCGGCCGTGGCCGTCACGCAGGCGACGTCGTTCACGAATGGGCTGACGCTCTCGTTTCGCGGCCAGGCGCGCGAGCTCGACAGGCGGACGGCCCAGACGCTTTTTCACGAACAGCATCCGTTCGGGCTCGGCGAAGAGGATCTGCCGGATGGCTTCCTCCGCCTGGGTGTGGAGCTGCCGGGAGGGGCAAAAGCGTCGAACATCGGCGGACGGCCACCGTTCGGAGCAGACGAGCGGGAGGGGCCGGTCTTCATCCATCGCGGTGGGAGCAGCGGCGGGCATGGCCGGCACGACCATGTGACGATGAACCACGACTACTGGATCTGGCCGCTGCCCGAGCCGGGGACGATCCGCATCTCGTGCGAATGGCCGTTGCTCGGGCTCTCCCTGTCGACGGTCGAGATCGACGGCGCTGAGCTGGTTGCCGCCGCAGCACGCGTGACATCGTTGTGGGATGCACCCTCGGATTGACCTGAGGCCACGACGGGCATAGAACCACCACGATGCGCCGCTGCCACGCATGCGGGAGAGGAGTGCAGGACGAGTTCCGCTTCTGTCCGCACTGCGGCAAGTCGCAGCGGACGAAGATCGTCGAGTACTTCCGCGGACATCCGGACCTCGGCGACGGCGGGCTTCGCGTCTCGGTCTACCTGACGGAGCCGCGGCACGCGCGCATCAGCGTCTGGCGCGGCGACGAGGCGCAGGCTGCGATCTCGCTCGACCCGCGCGAGTCGGGCCGGCTCGGCCGGTTCCTCCTCTCCTCGACGACGCACGGGCACGAGAGCCTGGCGTCGCGGGTGTCGAGAGCGCTCTCGCGCCTGTAGGCGCACTACGCTCTCCGCCATGACGCTCGAGCTGGCAACGGCCGGCGAGTCGCACGGGCCTGCGCTCGTCGCGATCGTCTCCGGGCTGCCTGCGGGTCTCGTTCTGGAGAAGGACGCGATCGACGCCGACCTGCGCCGCCGGCAACAGGGATACGGCCGCTCTCCGCGACAGCAGATCGAGACGGACGAGGTCGAGGTGCTCGCAGGTCTCCGGCACGGCCGCACGCTCGGCACGCCGCTCGCGCTCGTCGTCCGCAACCGCGACCACAAGAACTGGGCGTGGGGAATGAGTCCCTGGCCGTCCGAGGGGGAGCCGGAGGGAAAGGGCACCAAGCCGGTCACGCTTCCGCGCCCGGGTCACGCCGACCTCGCCGGCGCGCAGAAGTACGGTCTCGCAGACGTCCGCGACGCTCTCGAGCGTGCGTCGGCGCGGCACACGGCGGCCCACGTCGCGGCTGGAGCCGTGGCGAAGGCGCTCCTCCGCGAGATCGGGGTCGAAGTGGCCGGCCTGGCGCTGGCGGAGGCGGGAGCGGATCCCGCGGCCGTGGACGAGGCGCGGAAGGATCGCGACACCCTCGGCGGACGCGTCGAGGTGCGGGCGCGGGGCGTTCCACCGGGCCTCGGCTCGTACGCGCGGCGCGAGGACCGGCTCGACGCGCGACTGGCGGCGGCGCTCGTGGGCATCCAGGCGGTGAAGGGCGTCGAGATCGGCGACGGCTTCGCGCTCACGGGCCTGCGCGGCTCGGAGGCGCACGACGAGATCGTGCGCGACGAGCGCGGGCTCTACCGGGAGACGAACCGGGCCGGCGGGATCGAGGGCGGGGTCTCGAACGGGGAGGAGATCGTCGTTCGCGCCGCGATGAAGCCGCTGCCGACGCTGATGCGCCCGCTTCGCTCCGTCGACCTCGACAGCAGCGAGGCGGGCGAGGCGCTCGTCGAACGGAGCGACGTCTCGGCCGTCGAGGCCCTCGCGGTCGTCGCGGAGGCAGCGGTTGCGTGGGAGCTGGCGCGCGCGGCGCGGGAGAAGTTCGGCGGCGACGCAGTCGGCGACTTCGTCGCGGCGTTGCGCGCCTACGTGGAGCGGATCGACTGGGCACCCCGCTAGACAAGCGCGTCGCGCTCGTCGGCTTCATGGGCGCCGGGAAGACGACTGTCGCTCGGGAGCTGGGCCTGCCCGCGGTCGACTCCGACGACCTCGTCGAGGCCTCCTCCGGGAAGCCGATTCCCGAGATCTTCGGCGAGGAGGGCGAGGTCGCGTTCCGCGCGCTCGAAGAGCAGGCGATCGTGCTCGCACTCGGCGGCGGCGCCGTGACCTCCGCGGGGGTTCGCGACGCGCTCGGCGACACGCTGACCGTCTGGCTCGACGTCGACGTCGACACGTGCTGGGAGCGCGTGCGCGACAGCGGGCGCCCGCTTGCGCAGGACGAGGCCGAGTTCCGCCGCCTGTTCGAGGAGCGGCGCCGCCTCTACGCGGAGGTCGCGGACGTCGTCGCGCGCGACGTCCACGACGTCGTCCTCGCCGTCGCCGGCGTCCATGTCGAGCGCGGAGCGGTGAAGCGGCTCGGCGAGCTCGTCCCCGGAGACGGCGCCGTCGCGCTCGTCTCGGATCCGCAGGTCGCGGGCATCCACGGCATGGACGCGCAGCTCGCGCTCGGGACGCGCCTCGCGGAGACGCACGAGCTGCCTCCCGGCGAGGAGGCGAAAACCCTCGCTGCGGCAGACCGGCTCTGGCAGGAGCTCCGCCTCGACCGGAGCGGGACGATCGTCGCGCTGGGCGGCGGCTGCACGACGGACGCTGCCGGCTTCGTCGCCGCGACCTACCTCCGCGGCGTCGAGTGGACGCCGGTGCCGACGAGCCTCGTCGCGCAGGTCGACGCGGCGATCGGCGGCAAGACCGCGATCGACCTCCCGCAGGGCAAGAACCTCGTCGGCGCCTTCCACTGGCCGGCGCGAACGGTCGTCGACCCGGCGCTGCTCGAGACGCTGCCCGAGCAGCAGCGACTCGAGGGGATGGCGGAGGTCGTCAAGGCCGGCCTCCTCGCAGGCGAGTCGTTCTGGGAGCTGCCCGACGACGAGCTCGTGCGCCGCTCGATCGCCTTCAAGGCAGCGATCTGCCTGCGCGATCCCGACGAGCGCGGTGAGCGGACGCTGCTCAACCTCGGCCACACGTTCGCGCATGCGCTCGAAGCCGCGGCGGGCTACGAGGGGCTCACGCACGGACGCGCCGTCGCGCTCGGGCTCCTTGCAGCGTTGCGCCTGTCGGGCCGTGACACGGGCGTGGTCGAGGAGGTGCTGCGTCCCGAGCCGGCCCGCGTCGACCGCGAGCGCGCCTGGGAGGCGATGAAGCGGGACAAGAAGGCGCGCGGAGGTGTCCCGCGCCTCGTCCTCCTCGGCGCGGACGGGCCGGAGGCGGGCGTCGAGTTGCCGGAGGCGGAAATCCGTCGGGAACTCGATAGGTTGATCGCGTGAGGATCTCCGTCCTCAACGGCGTGAACCTCAACATTCTCGGCCGTCGCGATCCGAGCCTCTACGGCGGGTTGTCGATCGCCGAGCTCGAGAGCCGCATCTACGGATGGGCGCGCGAGCTCGAGCTGACCGTCCAGTGCCGCCAGTCGAACGACGAAGGCGAGTACGTCAAGTGGTGTCACGACGCCTACGACACCGTCGACGGGGTCGTCGTCAACCCCGCAGCCTGGACGCACTACGCGTGGGCGATCCACGACGCGCTCGAGTCGCTCACGATTCCGATCGTGGAGGTGCATCTCTCGAACGTCGACGAGCGTGACGAATGGCGGCGAAAGTCCGTCGTCACCGATCTCGTCGCCGCCCGCTTCGTCGGCCACGGACCGGACGGCTACAAGATGGCCCTCGAGTATCTGAAGGAGCATTCGAAATGAACGATCGCATCGCCCGCCTGCGCAACCTCCTCGAGGAGCCGCTGCTCGTCACGAACCCGGTGAACGTCCTCTACCTGACCGGCCTCGACAGCTCGAACGTCGCGCTCCTCGTCGAGCCGGATCGCGCGCGGCTCTTCACCGACTTCCGCTACATCGAGAGCGCGCGGGCGATCGAAGGTGTCGAGGCGGTGCAGACGATGCGCTCGCTCATCGGCTGGCTCGCCGAGGAGCTGAACGGCCGGTTCGGTTTCGAGGCGAGCGTCCTCCCGTGGACGTTCGCCGAGCAGCTGCGGGAGGGCGGCCTCGATCTCGTCCCGCGCACGGGGCTCGTCGAGCAGTTGCGCGCCGTCAAGGACGAGGGGGAGCTGGAGGCGTTCCGGCGCGCGTGCGCGATCACGGACCGGATGTTCGAACGGCTCGTGAGCGAGGTGAAGTTCGTCGGGCGGCGGGAGCGCGACGTCGCGTGGGACACCACGCGGCTCTACCACGAGGAGGGCGCCGACGAGCCGGCCTTCGAGTCGATCGTCGGCTCGGGCCCGACCGGAGCGCTGCCCCATGCGCGCGCAGGCGACCGCGTCATCGAATCCGGTGAGCTGGTGGTGGTCGACACCGGTTGCCGCGTCGGCGGGTACGTCTCCGACTACACGCGGACGCTGGCCACCGGGGAGCTGGACGCCGAGCTGAGCGAGGCGTACGACGTCGTGCTCGCGGCGCAGCAGGCGGGTCTCGAAGCGATTCGCGCGGGCGTGACGGGCAAGGACGCGGACGCGACTGCCCGGGCGGTCATCGACGGGAGCCCGTTCGCGGGGGCGTTCGGCCACGGTCTCGGTCACGGCCTCGGACTGGACGTCCACGAGGCGCCGCGGCTCTCGACGGAGAGCTCGGACACGTTCGCCGCCGGCAACGTCGTGACGGTGGAGCCGGGCGTCTACCTCCCGGGCCGCTTCGGCATCCGGATCGAGGACGACGTGGTCGTGACCGACGACGGCATCGAGAACCCGGTCCGGTTCACGAAAGAGCTCGTCGCCGTCTCCTAGCTACCATCCGCCGCCGTGGCCGAGACGGTCGACACGAACAGTTTCAAGAACGGGATGCACATCGAGCTCGACGGCAAGGTGTGGCGCATCGTCGAGTTCCAGCACGTGAAGCCGGGCAAGGGCGGCGCGTTCGTCCGGACGAAGCTGAAGAGCCTGGACGCGGGCGCGGTCGTCGACCGCACGTTCCGGGCCGGCGAGAAGTTCCCGCGCGTGCACACGGAGACGAAGAGCGTCCAGTACCTCTACGACGACGGCTCCGACGTGCACTTCATGGACGCGGAGACGTACGAGCAGTTCGCGCTCCCGCACGCCGACCTCACGGACGAGCTGCCGTACATGCAGCCGAATGCGTCGGTGCAGGTGCTCAGCGTCAACGGGAAGCCGTCGAACCTGCAGCTCCCGGCGTCCGTCGAGCTCGCAGTGGTGGAGACCGAGCCGGGCGTCAAGGGCGACACCGTCTCGAACGTGACGAAGCCGGCGACGCTGGAGACGGGCGCCGTCGTCCAGGTGCCGCTCTTCGTCAACGTGGGCGATCGCCTGAAGGTCGATCCCCGCGAGGGGCGCTACATCTCGCGCGCGTAGGGCGTCCCGAGGGGACGGGAGCGCGCGGTCGTGGGCGATAAGGTCTGGCCGTGCCGTCGCTCGCCGACACGACGATCCGGCTGCTCGGGCAGGAACCGCTCTCGGGGCGGGTGCCGGCGGCCGAGCAGCTCCGGCTCGCGGAGATCCTCGACAAGGCCGGCTTCGCGTACCTCGAGGTGTCGGGTGGCGGATGCTTCGACGCCGCCGTCAAGCGTGGGGTCGAGAGCCCGTGGGAGCGGATCCGCGCGCTCAAGGCTCGCGTCAAGACGCCGCTCGGGCTCGCGCTTCGCGGCAGGTTCCTCGTGGGCTCGCGCCCGGTCGACGCCGACTTCTCCCGCCGCTTCGTAGCCTCGGCAGCCGCGAACGGCATCGACGTCTTCCGGCTCCACGACCCGCTGAACGACGTCTCGAACCTGCGCGAAGCGGCGGAGGCGATCGTGGCAGCGGAACGCGACTTCGAAGCGGGGCTCGTCTACAGCCCGGGACGCACCGGCGAGATCGAGACGCTGATCGAGCGCGCCAAGATGCTGCCCGAGCTGGGCGCGGTGCGCGTCCTGCTCCACGACCCGACCGGCTCGCTGCAACCCCATACGGCGGAGGAGCTCGTGCCCGCGCTCGCCGAGGCGAGCGGGCTCCCGGTCGGGATCTACGCGCAGGGAGCGGGAGGTAGCGCGCTCGCCGCCGCTCTCGCCGCATCGCGGGCGGGCGCACAGCTCATCGCCTGCGCCATCTACCCGCTCGCGCTGACCCTCCACCGCGTCTCGGGGGAGGCGCTCGCCGAGGCGCTCGACGGAGCCGGCCTCGGCCCCGGCGTGGACGTCGACGCGCTGTGGGAGGCCACCGACCTTCTCGACGAGCACATCGGAGACGAGCTCGTGACGCCGCTCGTCCCCCGCATCGCGGTGCTCGCGGCGCGGCACGACCTGCCCGCCAGCGTCGTCGCGGGCATCGACCACTCGCTCCGGCAGGAGGCTGCAGCCGACCGGCTCGACGACGTCCTCGAAGAGCTCGACCGGATCCGCGCCGAGACGGGCTGGCCGCCGCTCGCGTCGCCCATCGGCCAGGTGCTCGCCTCCCAGGCGATCATCAACGTCCTCTCCGCGAGCCGCTATCTCGTCGTCGTCGACGAGCTTCGCAGCCTTGTCGCGGGCGCTTTCGGCACGCCGCCTGCGCCGATCGACCCCGCGCTCGAGCGCGTCGTCCAGCTCACGACCGACCCCGAGAGCGAGGAGGACGTCACGCCCCCGCTCGACGAGGTGCGCGAGCGCGCGGGCGACGTCGCGACGAGCGAGGAGGAGCTGCTGCTGCTCGGGCTGTTCGGCGAGGACGCCGAGCGGCTCTTGCGCGGGATCCGCGGCCGAGGCCGGCGCGACAGCGACGCCGCGGGGGCGATGGACGAGAGCCGGACGCGCCGCATCGCGGAGGTCGTGCGGATCGTCCAGGAATCGGGGATCGGCGAGTTGACGATCGAGGAGGACGGCATGCGGATCTCCGTCCGCTCGACGCCGGATCTTCCCGCAGCCGCCGCGTCAGCAGAATCGCCGCTCGTGCTGCAAGAGCCGGGAGAGTTGGCCGCCGCGCCCGTCAGCGGGACGCTCGTCCGGGTCGAGTCGCCGATGGTCGGCACCTTCTACCGCGCCCCGCAGCCGGGGTCCCCGCCGTTCGTGGAGATCGGCGACGTCGTGGCGCCGGGACAGACGCTCTGCATCCTCGAGGCGATGAAGCTCATGAACGAGGTGAAGGCGGACGTCGAGGGCGTCGTGCGCGGGATCCACGCCGACAACGCCGCGCCGGTGGAGTTCGGCCAGCTCCTGTTCGAGCTCGAGCCGCTCCAGGGCCGGCCCGCGCTCTAGCCGCTACTCGAGCCAGCCGCGGAAGCGCACGGAGCGGCGCGGCGGAAAACGGGAATACGCCTCGTTCTGCGGCGTCCCCGGCTCGATGCCCGCGCCGTGACGAATGGCCGTCTCGTTGACGGTGTACTCGCTCTCACCCTCCTTGCCGCGGCGCTCACCGTCGGGCCCGATCTCGGTGTGGCGCTCGCGGCTGCCGACGCCGAGCACGACGCATCCCTCCGGGCCGCCGACGATCGTGTGCTCCGTGTAGGGAGGACAGTGGACGAAGTCCCACCGCCGCAGCTCGCGCTCCTCGCCCTCGACGATCAGGGTCGCCGTGCCCGCGAGGACGAGGAAGTCCTCCTCGTCGCTCTCCCAGTGGTACATCGACATCGGCTCGCCCGGCGGGAGCACGTCGATGCCGATGCCGATCTGGTCGAAGAGCGTGTCGCCGCCGAAGTTGGTGCCGCGGCCGCAGCCCTCCGACTCGCGCCAGCGGACCTCCTCGGCGTTGACGACGAACCAGCCGCCGCCCTTGTAGACGAGTCCGTGCTCGGTCTCCTCGAGCTGCGCCTCCGGGACGTCCATGGCCGGACCATAGACTCTGGCCCGTGTTCAACCGGGTGCTCGTAGCGAACCGAGGCGAGATCGCCGTCCGCGTGATCCGTGCCCTCCACGAGCTCGGCGTCGAGGCCGTCGCCGTCCACTCGACCGCCGACGAGGATTCGCTCCACGTCCGGCTCGCCGACCGCTCGGTCCGGATCGGGCCGCCGCCCGCCGCCGAGAGCTACCTCAATGCGCAGGCGCTCGTCGCGGCCGCCGAGACGACCGGCTGCGAGGCCGTCCATCCCGGTTACGGCTTCCTCTCCGAGAACGCCGACTTCGTCCGCGCCTGCGAGGAGAACGATCTCGTCTTCATCGGGCCGCCCGCGGACGTGATGGAGCGGATGGGGGACAAGGCCCGGGCGAAGGCCGAGATGCGTGCCGCGGGCGTCCCGCTCGTGCCCGGGACCGAAGGCACCGCGAGCATCGACGAGGCGCGCGCAGCGGCCGACGACCTCGGCTTTCCCGTCCTCCTCAAGGCCGCCGCGGGAGGCGGCGGGAAGGGCATGCGGATCGTGACCGAGCCGGAGACCCTCCACGAGTCGTACGAGCGCGCCGCCGCCGAGGCGCAGGCCGCGTTCGGCGACGGGACGCTCTACGTCGAGAAGGTGATCACGCCGGCGCGGCACGTCGAGATCCAGGTTCTCTGCGACCAGCACGACAACGTCCTCACCTGTGGCGAACGTGAGTGCTCGATCCAGCGCCGCCACCAGAAGCTGATCGAGGAGACGCCCTCGCCCGCGCTCGACGACGAGCTGCGGGAGGAGATGGAGGCCGCGGCCGAGCGCGCCTGTCACCACATCGGCTACCGCAACGCGGGCACGTTCGAGTTCCTCATCGGCCCCGACGGCTCGTTCTCCTTCATCGAGCTGAACGCCCGTCTCCAGGTCGAGCACCCGGTAACCGAGCTCGTCACCGGGCTCGACATCGTCCGGGAGCAAATCCGGATCGCTGCCGGAGAGCGCCTCGCCCACGGCGGTCGCGCCGGGCCGCGCAGCGGTCACGCGATCGAGCTGCGGATCAACGCCGAGGATCCGGCGCGCGGCTTCGCTCCGGCGCCGGGACGGATCGAGCGGTTCCGGCCGCCGCTCGGGCCGGGCGTCCGCGTCGACACCTTCGTCGAGGAGGGCACCACGATCACGCCGTACTACGACTCCCTGATCGCGAAGCTCATCGTGGTGGACGCCAGCCGGCCCCTGGCGATCGAGCGGGCGCGCCGCGCGCTGCGCGAGCTCGAGCTGGAAGGCGTGGCGACGACGCGCGACGTGCTGCACGACATCCTCGACAGCGACGAGTTCCGGAGCGGCGAGTACTTCACGTCCTTCCTCGAGGAGGCCGGCGCGCGGCTGCCGGCGCTGGCCGGCGCTTGAGCCGCGTGCTCGTCGAGGCGGAGGGGGGCTCGGTCCGCGTGCGCGAGGCCGCGCTGACCGACATCGTGCGGCGGGCGGTCTCGTCCGTCGACGGCGCCCGCCTGCGCAAGGGACGGCGGCGGCTCGGCGTCGAGCTCGAGAACGGACACGCCCGCGCCGAGCTGCAGCTCTCGGTCGCCTACGGGCTCGTCCTCCCGGAGGTCTCGTCCGCCGTGCAGGAGCGGGTCGCGGACGCGCTCGCGCGCATGTGCGACGTCGAGGTCGACTCGGTCGACGTGACGGTGGAGGAGCTCGACCGTGCCCGCTAGCGGGATCAGCCGTCGCGAGGCAAGGCGGGCCGCCGTCTTCATGCTCTTCCAGTGGGACGTCACCGGCAGGCCGCTCGGCTCGCTGTACGAGGGCGAGGTCGACGAGTACACACGACAGCTCGCCGAGGCCGTGACCGAGCATGCCGGGGAGCTCGACGCGCGGATCACGTCCGCCTCCGACGACTGGACAGCCGATCGCCTCGGCGCGGTCGAGCGGAACGTCCTGCGCGTCGCAGTCGAGGAGCTCGACGATGGCGAGGTGCCGCTCGAGGTCGTCCTCGACGAGGCGGTGACGCTTGCGAAGCGCTATGCATCCGAGGATGCTGCGAGGCTGGTGAACGGGATCCTGGGCAAGCTCGTGCGGGAGGAAAACGGGAATTGAGCAGCGACGAGTCGTTGACGCGGGCGGAGGAGCTGCTGGCGCGGGTCGAGGCCGTGCGCGTCGAGCTGGAGCAGCTCTCGGAGGGAGAGGGCGGCTCGCCGGAGCGCGCGATCGAGCTGTTGGGCGAGCTGTCGGAGCTCGCAAAGGCGGTCGAGGACGAGCTCACGCGCGCGCAGCGCGCGGCCGAGGCGGATGCACAGTCCTGACGAGCTGAAGATCCTCGTCGAGGAGGCGCTCGAGCGGCTCGACCTCTGGCCCGAGCTGCACGGCCAGGCGACCTCGGTCCGCTACTCGCTCGAGGTCGGCGGCAAGCGCGTCCGGCCGGTGATCGCGCTCGCCGTCGGCGAGTCTCTCGGCGCACCGGTCGCGCAGGTGATGCCGGCGGGGCTCGCGATCGAGCTCGTCCACACGTTCTCGCTCGTCCACGACGACCTGCCTGCGATGGACGGCGACGAGGAGCGGCGCGGCAGTCCGTCGACGTGGAAGAAGTTCGGCGAAGGCGTCGGCGTCCTCGCAGGCGACGCCTTGCTCGCGGAGGCCTTCCGGCTCGCGGCATGCTACGAGTCGTCGGCCGTCGCGCGCGAGCTCGCGGAGGCGACGCTCGGGATGATCGGGGGCCAGTACCTCGACACGATGGTCGAGGGGTACGACCTCGCCGCGGTACACCGGCTGAAGACGGGACGGCTCTTCTACGCCTCCGTGACGATGGCGCTCTGGGCGGCCGAGCTGCCCCTGGAGAAGCAGGAGCCGTGGCGCGCGTTCGCCGAGGAGCTCGGGCTCCTCTTCCAGATCGTCGACGACATCCTCGACGAGGACGGCTACGTCCGCGAGCACGGCGCCGAGGGGGCCAGGCGCTACGCGGACGAGGCCGCGGAGCGGGCCCGGGGGCGGCTCGTCGCGGTCGACGCGGACACGTCCGCGCTGGGCGACATCGTCGACGGTCTCGCCGTCCGCACGGCGTGACCCTTCCGTCCGGCGAGCAGTTCGAGCTCGCGGCGGGAGGGCATCGCGTGGTGGTCGTCGAGGTCGGCGGCGGGGTCCGCGAATGGAACGGCGTCCTCCTCGGCTACGCCGCGGACGAGATGTGCACTGCCGGTCGCGGCCAGGTTCTCGCCCCGTGGCCGAACCGCCTGGCCGAGGGGCGCTACGAATGGGACGGCGCGGAGCTGCAGCTGCCGGTGAACGAGGTGACGAACGGGAGCGCGATCCACGGCCTCGTGCGCTGGGCGAGCTGGCGCGCGGTCGAGCAGGAGCCGTCGCGCGTCGTCCTCGAGCACGTCCTCCATCCGCAGCCCGGCTACCCGTTCGCGCTTCGGCTGCGCGTCGAGTACCGGCTCGCGGAGAGCGGCCTTGCCGTGCGGACCGAGGCGGAGAACCTCGGCAACCGGGCCGCGCCGTTCGGCGCCGGACACCACCCGTACGTCATCGCGGCGACGGGCCGGGTCGACGACCTCCTCCTCGGCGGAGAGTCCATCGGGGAGCGTCAGGTCGACGAGACGCGGCACGTTCCGGGCGGGTGGCGCGTCGGAGTCGGGGACGTGACGGTCTGGGCGGACGAGGCGTGGCCGTGGCAGCAGGTCTTCACCGGCGACCTGCCGGACATCGGCCGGCGTGGGCTGGCCGTCGAGCCGATGACGTGTCCGCCGCAGGCGCTCCGCACCGGAGAGGGCGTGATCCGGCTCGAGCCCGGCGAGAGCTGGAGCGGCGGATGGGGGATCGAGACGGCGTGAGCGGCTGGTATCCGGACGAGCGGGACCACGCCGGCCCGGAGCATCTCGACGCGGGATACGCGGCGGGCTACGACGCGAAGACCGGGCTCGATGTGGAGAGCGCGCTCGTGCACCTGCGCCGGCACGGGCTCGGACCCGAGACGACATTCGTCGACCTGAGCTGCGGAACCGGCCTGCTCGCCGCCGCCGCTGCGGCCGAGGCCCGGCGTGTGGTCGGAGTCGACGTCTCGCCGGCCATGCTCGAGATCGCGCGCGGCCGGAGCGAGGCGGTCGAGTGGGTCGAGGCGGGATTCCTCACCTACGAGCACCAGGGCGATCCGCCGCAGCTCGTCCACTCCCGCAACGCCCTCCATCATCTCCGCGACGTCTGGAAGGGCGTGGCGCTCGCGAGAGTCCACGACCTGCTGGCGCCCGGCGGCGTGCTCGTCCTCCGCGATCTCGTCTACGACTTCGAGCCTCGGGAGGCGGACAGCCGGATCGAGGAGTGGCTCGCGGGCGCGGCGCCCACTCCTGCGGAGGGCTGGACGCGCGGCGAGCTCGAGGCGCACGTGCGGGACGAGCATTCGACCTTCGCGTGGCTGCTCGAGCCGCTGCTGGTGCATGCCGGACTCGAGATCGTGGAGCGCGAGGTGGGGCGCGGGATCTACGCGACGTACGTCTGCACGCGGCGGTGAAGAAGCGGCTCGACGTCCTCCTCGTCGAGCGCGGGCTCGCCGAGTCACGCGCGCAGGCGCAGGCGCTCGTGCTCGCCGGGCTCGTGCGCGGCTATGACAAGCCGGGCCAGCAGGTGGAGGAGGACACCGCGCTCGACGTCGAGCGTCCGCCGCCGTACGTCTCGCGCGGGGGAGAGAAGCTCGCACACGGGCTCAACGGGCTCGGCGTCGATCCGGCCGGCCTCGACTGCGTCGACGTCGGCGCCTCGACGGGCGGCTTCACGGACGTCCTCCTCCAGCGAGGCGCCGCGCGCGTGATCGCCGTCGACGTCGGCTACGGGCAGCTCCATCCGCGCCTCCGCTCCGACCCACGCGTCACCGTGCTGGAGCGGACGAACGCCCGGAAGCTCACCGAGCTCCCGTTCGCACCGCAGCTCGTGGTGTGCGACGTCTCGTTCATCTCGGTACGGCTCGCGCTCCCGCCCGTCCTCCGTCTCTGCGCGGCGGGCTGGGAGGCGGTCGTGCTCGTGAAGCCACAGTTCGAGGCAGGGCGCGCCGACGTCGGCAAGGGAGGGGTCGTCCGCGATCCCGAGGTGAGGCGGCGGGTCGTCCGCGAAGTCGCGGAGGACGCGCTGTCGTGGGGTGCGAGCGTCCGCGGCGTCGTAGACTCCGGGCTCCCGGGGCCGAAGGGGAACCGGGAGATGTTCCTGCATCTCGTGGATTCCGAGCACCCGACGCTTCCCGATGACCTCGACGAGCGAATCGAGCACGCACTCGCCGGTTGAGTCCGCGGCGGTCGTCGTGCACGGCCGCATCGACGTCCAGGACGCGGTCAGACGGGTGGGCGCGGTGGCGGAGCGGGCGGGCGTCGAGCTCGTGGACGAGCCGGAGCGTGCGCAGCTCGCGATCGCCGTCGGCGGCGACGGGACGATCCTCCGCGCGCTCGCGCGGCTGCTCGGCACCCAGGTCCCGGTGATCGGCATCAACTTCGGGCGGGTCGGCTTCCTCGCCTCGATCGCACCGGAGCGGCTCGAGGACGATCTCGCGCGCGTGCTCGCCGGCGAGTACCGGACGATCGAGCAGCCGACGCTCGAGGCGCGGCTCGGCGGCGAGTCGTTCGTCGCCGTCAACGACGTCGTCGCCACGAGCTCGACGCTCGGCCGGATGATCGAGCTCGGCTGGGAGATCGCGGGCGAGGATCTCGGCGTCGTCTCGTGCGACGGGATGATCTGCTCGACGCCCTCGGGCTCGACGGCGTACAACCTCTCGAACGGCGGACCCGTGCTCGTACGGGGCCTGGACGCGATGGCGATCACGTTCATCGCGCCGCATTCGCTCCACGCGCGCCCGCTCGTCGTCCCCCGGGGCGCGGAGCTGACTGTTCGCAACGCGTCGCGGGACGTCGGCGCAACCGTGCTCGCCGACGGGCATCGGAGCGGAGACCTCGCACCCGACAGCGCGCTGTCGATCCGGCTCGGCGACGAGCGGAGCCTCCTCGCGACGCTGCCGGAGACCACCTTCTTCGGCCGCTACCGCGAGACGTTCACGAGCTACTAGTAGCGGGCGTTGCCGAAGCGCTCGCGGAGGTCGGCCTGTGCCTCTGCGACCTTCTCCGCAAGGGGCGAACGGGCGTCTATCCCGTCGTGGCCCAGCCAGCCTGCGAGGTGAGACAGCACACTCGCCCGCTCGGGATACGTCGCCACCCTGAGCCCCTGCTGCAGTCCGTCGAGATACGCGAGCCAGTGCTCCTGCGAGCGCTCAGTCCAGCCGTACTCGCGTTCTTCTCCGCTGAGCGGCTGTGTCAGGGCCTGGATTGCAGCGGCGAGCGCGTCGATGGCGCGAGTGTATGACCGAAAGAGTCAATGGGCAGCGTCGTGCGGCGGGTCTACGATCGGCTGCGTGCTCCGGCGGCTCCGCATCGAGAACCTCGTCCTCATCCGCGAGGCCGAGCTCGAGCTCGCTCCCGGGCTGAACGCGATCACGGGGGAGACCGGCGCCGGCAAGACGATCCTCGCCCAGGCGCTCGGCCTCCTGCTCGGCGCGAAGGGCGACGACTCGTACGTCGGCGCGGCCGGCGACGAGGCGTACGTCGAGGCGGAGGTCGACCTCCCGGACGAGCTCGAGACGCTCGACGAGCTGCGGCCGGAGGACGAGGACGCGCTCGTCGTCTCCCGCCGGGTCTTCGCCGACGGACGCACGCGCGCCTACGCGTGGGGGCGCGCCGCAGCGCGCGAGGACGTCGCCGCGGCTGTCGAGCGCGTGGTCGCGATGTCGGGTCAGTTCGAGCAGCGCCGCCTCGCGCGGCCGTCGTACCAGCTCGAGGTGCTCGACCGCTTCTGCGGCGAGGAGCAGCTCGCCCGCCGCGCCGCTGCGCGTGTCGCGTGGCGCGACCTCCAGGCCGCGCGGCGCCGTCACGACGAGCTGACGGCGAACGCCGCGTCCGCCGAGGCGCGGCTCGCGGAGCTCCGCGCCGTCGTCGATGACACCGACGGCATGGAGCCCGGGGACGAGGAGCGGCTGCGCGCCGAGCGCGAGCGGCACCGGCACGTCGCCGATCTTGCAGCCGGCGCTTCGTCGGCCGCGGCCGCGCTCGCTCCGGACGAGGGAGAGGGCGCGACCGGCCACGTCGCGCTCGCCGAGCGCTCGATTGCGCCCCTCGAACGGCTTGCCCCGGAGCTGCAACGCGCCGGAGACGAGCTGCGCGACGTCGAGCTGCGGCTCCGCGAGACCGCCTCCGATCTCAATGCGTTCCTCGCATCCCTCGAGGGGGATCCAGGCCGGCTCGAGCAGCTCGAGACCGAGCTCGACCGGATCGCGGACGCGAAGCGCCGGTTCGGCTGCGCGACCTACGACGAGCTGCTCGCGCGCCGTGAGGAGGCGCAAGCGGAGCTCGCCGCCGTCGAGGATGGATCCGACCCCGCCGAGGTCGCGGCGCGCGAGCTCGCCGAGGCCGAGGAACACGTCCACCGCCTGACGCTCGAGCTTCGGGCCGAGAGGAACGCAGCGGCTCCCGCGTTCGCCGACGCCGTCGCGGCCGAGCTGCGCGGCGTCGGCATGGGGGACGGCGAGTTCATCTGTGAGCTGCGCGAGCGCGCCGAGCCCGGGTCGACGGGCGCCGACGACGCCGTTTTCCTCGTCCGACCGAACGCCGGTCTCCCGTTCGCCCCGGTCGCGGAGACCGCGTCGGGAGGTGAGCTGTCGCGGATCGCGCTCGCGATCGCGGCCGTGGCCGGAGGGGACACGCTCGTCTTCGACGAGATCGACGCCGGAATCGGCGGCGAGACCGCGCACGCGGTCGGAGGATTGCTGCAGCGCCTCGCCGAGCACGCTCAGGTCGTGACGATCACCCATCTCCCCCAGATCGCGGCGCTCGCCGACCGGCATTTCCGCGTCGAGAAGACACCCGGCGATCCGACGCACACGCGGATCGAGGAGCTCGGCGACGAGGAGCGGAAAGCCGAGCTGGAGCGGATGCTCGGCGGACAGGAGTTCCTTGCCGCGGTACGCGGCTAGCCGCGTCCTCCCGGCGACCGTCGACGCGGTGTGGGCGGTGCTCGGCGAGCCGGAGAGCTTCGCCGACTGGTGGCCCGGGGTGGAGCGCGTCGAGCCGACGGTGCGGCGTGCACTTGCCCCCGGCGCGCTCTGGCACGTCGAAGGAGCGACGAGCAGCAAGCCGAGCCTCCGGCGACGGCCGCAGATGATGGGAGACCTGCTCGTGATCGACGTCGAGCCTTCCTCGCGGGTCACCTTCCAGCTCGTGTCCGAGCGGATCGACGCCGAGCTCCGGCTCGAGCCCACCGAGGACGGCGACGCGGCCGCGACGCTCACCGTCGAGGCGCCGAGGTTCGCCGGCGTAGGTCGCGCGTTCCCGTCCGACGCGCTGTCGAAGCTCGCCGCGCTCGTGCGTCCGCCGACGGGTTAGGGGGTCAGCCGCATGGGCTGCTACTCTGAAATCCCGTGAGCGCACGGGCCCCGAAGTACGTCTTCGTCACCGGGGGAGTTGTCTCCGCGCTCGGGAAGGGCATCGTCGCAGCGTCGCTCGGCCGGCTCCTCAAGGCACGAGGCCTGCGCGTCCAGCTCCAGAAGTTCGACCCGTACCTCAACGTCGACCCCGGGACGATGAGCCCGTTCCAGCACGGCGAGGTCTTCGTGACCGAGGACGGCGCCGAGACCGATCTCGACATCGGCCACTACGAGCGCTTCGTCGACGAGAACTTCCTCGGCAGCGCGAGCCACAGCGCCGGCGCGATCTGGGACACGGTGCTCCGCAAGGAACGCAAGGGCGACTTCCTCGGCGCGACCGTCCAGGTGATCCCGCACATCACGAACGAGATCAAGGCGCGGATCAAGCGCGCCTCCGAGACCGAGCCCACCGACGTCGTGATCAGCGAGATCGGCGGGACGGTCGGCGACATCGAGTCCCTGCCGTTCCTCGAGGCGATCCGCCAGTTC
>JAICSH010000055.1 GCA_025936995.1 Thermoleophilia bacterium
ACGGTGCCGACCGTCGAGCGCGGGTTCCGCGAGGTCGTCTTCTGGTCGATCGAGATCGCCGGGCTCAGGCCGTCGATGTGGTCGACGTCCGGCTTCTCCATCATCTGCAGGAACTGGCGCGCGTAGGCGGAGAGCGACTCCACGTAGCGGCGCTGTCCCTCGGCGTAGATCGTGTCAAAGGCGAGCGAGGACTTGCCTGACCCGGAGAGGCCGGTGATGCAGATCAGGCGGTTCCGCGGCAGGCGGACGGTCAGGTCCTTCAGGTTGTGCTCGCGGGCGCCGTGGACAACAAGCTCGTCGGCAGCCATATGGCGACCACTCTATCCGGCCGAACAGACGTTCGTGATGGCTATCGCCGCTGTTGCAACAGGCGCATGAGCCTCCGCGGCACGCAGTCGATCTCGAGCTCGCCGGCGACGACGGTGCCGTAGCCGAGGATCCGGCCGAGCAGCGGCCGCTCGACCTCGAACACCGTCCCGTTGAGCGAGATCGAGGCGCTGTTGCGCCGCAGGAGGCCGTGCTCGACGACGAACGCGTTCCCCGTCACGACGAGGTGCGTCCGGTCCCAGCGCGTGACGGCGACGACCGCGATCGCGGCGCCAAGCGCGAGCAGGCCCGCTCCCAGGGCCGCCGTCGCCGTCCAGGGGGCGAGGAAGCACGCCCCGCCGGCGCCCGCGAGGACGAACGCGCGAGAGAGCGGCCTCGCGAGCGCGATCCCGTGGCGGTGCGCCTCCATCAGAGGTACGTCCACGTCGGCTTCGTTCTAGTTGCGACAGGGAATCCCTCGGGAGATGGGTGGAACCGCACGCCGCGCCGCAACCGCAACGCTCGTCGCCGTCGCGATCATCGTGGCCGCGCTCGCGCTCTGGAAGCTGCGGGTCGTCATCGCGCTGCTCTTCCTCGGCTTCGTGGTCGCCTCGGCGATGCGGCCGAGCGTCGAGTGGCTCAACCGGCGGGCCGGAGTGCCGAAGAGCGCCGGCGTCGTCCTCCACTACCTCGGCCTCCTGGCGGTGGTCGGGCTCTTCCTCTACCTCGTCGTGCCGGTCGCGATCACGCAGATCGACCACGCGATCGGCGGGCAGGTGCCGACGTCGCGGGCTCAGCTCCACCACGCGGCGGTCCATTCGCACGGGATCCGGCACGAGATCCTCAGCGCGATCGACAAGCGCCTGCGACAGCTCCCGTCGGGCGCGAGCCTCCTGCACCCGGCCATCACCGTGACGAAGACGCTGTTCGAGGTCATCGTCGGGATCCTGTTCATGTTCGCCGTCGGCGCCTATTGGATCTTCGAGCGAGACGCGACGATCGGTCTCGTCCAGTCGCTTCTGCCACGCAAGCACCGTCGCGTGACGCGCGATACGTGGGTTCTGATCGACATGAAGCTCGGCGCCTTCGTGCGGGGGCAGTTCCTGCTCGTCCTGATCGTCGCGACGCTGCTGTCGCTCGCGTTCTGGCTCGACGGCGAGCCGTACTGGCTCCTGATCGGCGCCTTCTCCGGAATCGTGGAGCTCGTGCCGATCGTGGGCCCGCTCGCCGCCGGCGCGGTCGCCGTCGGCGCGGGACTGACCGTGGGCTGGACGGTTGCGCTGGGAGCGGGACTCGCGGTGCTCATCCTGCGGCAGCTGCAGGACTACGTGATCGGCCCGCGCGTCATGGGCCACGCCGTGGGACTGTCGCCGCTCGTCGTCCTCGTCGCGGTCGTCGCGATCGGCTACCTGCTCGGGCCGGTGTACGTCCTGATCGCGACCCCGATCACGGCCGTCGTCGCGACCCTCGTCGACGTCGTGGTCCGCGGCCGGGATCCCGCCGAGGAGGAGGCGCCGGCGGTGCTCTTCGCCGGCACGGGAGAGGGAAAGGGCTAGCCCCTCCGCCAGCGGCCGAAGACGAGGCCGCCGAGGGTGAAGCCGAGCCCGAACGTGCCGAAGGCGAAGGCGCCGATCGCCGCGGCCTTGCGCGCCGTCGAGAGGCGCTGCCAGCGGCTCAGGGCTTCCTTCTCCTCGTGGGTCAGCTCTTCGCCGCGCCGCTGCTTGCGCAGCGCGCCGCCGGCGCGCAGGCCGACGTAGAGGTCGTCGAAGATCTCGGCGGTGTCTTCGCTCACTGCGTCCAATCTATAGCCTCGTTCGGTCGTGAAAGCGAGGCTCCTCCATGTTTCCGACCTGCACGCGGGTACACACGAGGAACCTGAGGTGGAGCGGGCGCTCGCGCGGCTCGTCGAGCGGCTGGAGCCGCAGCTCGTCGTCGCCTCAGGCGATCTCGCGCACCGCGGCAGGCGGCAGCAGCTCGAGCGCGCAGCGGCGCTGCTGAGGTCGCTCGGGGCGCCGGTGCTTGCGGTGCCCGGCAACCACGACCTTCCGTACACACCCGCGCGCTTCGTCCGTCCGTGGACGGAGTTCGAGCGCGTCTGGGAGACGACCGAACCCACCGCCTCGTCGCCGGATCTTCACGTCGTCGGGCTCAACTCGGCCAGGCCGTTCCGCCACCAGGGCGGCGCGTTGAGCACCTCGCAGCTCGACCGGGCGGCGGAGCGACTTACCGCGGCAGAGGAGGGAGCCCTCCGCGTCGCCGTCCTGCATCACCACGTGATCGGCGCGCCGTGGCGGGCGGCACGCAAGCGGCCGGTCTCGCACCGCAACCGCGTCCTCCGCGCGCTCGTGGACGCGGGCGCCGACCTCATCCTCGCGGGGCACATCCACCAGGCCGCGGTGAGCGAGCGGCACGAGTTCGAGGTCGTCGGCGACGAGGCGCGCACGGCTGTCGTCGCGATCGCACCCGGGCTCGGGATCCCGCGGCCGCGCCGGCTCGGCGAGGCGCGTGGGCTGCACATCCACGAGGCCGATACGGAAGCGATCGTCGTACGCACGTTCCGCTGGTCGCGCGGCGACTGGACGCTCGGCGCCGCGCGCCGTTTCGCTCGCTAGCCGGGCGGCAGCCGGTGCGCGCCCGGCCCGGTGAGCGGCCGGTGCTGGACGAAGCGGCGATGGAGGTAGAGCAGGAGCATCGCCCCGAGGAGCGAGAAGACGATCCCGCCGGCATGGCCGAGGAAGACCCACGCGACGATCCCGCCCACGAACGTCCCCGCGAGACCGAGCCCGATGGTGGCGAGAATCCCCATCGGGTCGGGCCCCGGCAGCGCAAGCCGCGCGAGCGCGCCGATGACGAGCCCCTCCAGGGCGAGGACGAGGATGAACCAGAGCACCATCGGGCCGACCTCCTCCTAGGCTCGCAGGCTCTCGAGCAGGCGCATCCGCGCGGCCGTGTACTCCTCGTCCTCGAGCACGCCCGAGTCGTGGAGCTCCTCGAGCAGGGCGAGGTAGTGAGCCGGATTGTCGGTCGGATCGCCGCCCGCATCGACGCGGGCGTTCGCGAGAGGTGGAGCCTGTTGCATCCGCGCGCCCGGCTGAAGGGGGCCGAACCCGTGCATGCCGATGTCGTCCGGATCGATGCCGGCTCGCTTCAGCCGCTCTCGGTACTGCTCGACCCCGAAGCCGCGCTCGGGGAAGCGATAGGCGTCCTTTCCCCACAGCGGCCGCTTCTGGACGAAGCGCCGGTAGATCACGACGAGACCGAGGGCGGCGATGAAGCTCGCGATGTTGGCCCAGGTGGCATCCGTCCCGAGGGCGCCGTAGAAGATCCCGTACCCGATCCCCGCCCCGCCGAGGCCGATCCCGATGGTGAGCCAGGGCGGCATGGGGTCGGGCCCCGGCAGCGCGAACCGCGCCAGCGCACCGGTGACGAAGGCGACGAACATGGCGCCGACCACGGCCCCAACCATGCGCGGAGACTAGCGCGGCGGCCGCGGGACACACTAGGTGCCGATTGCTACGCGGCGGTCTGCTCGAGCGCCTGCAGGTCGCGCCGCAGGTCCTTCACCTCGTCGCGGAGCTTGGCGGCGTACTCGAATCGCAGCTCCTCGGCGGCGAGGTACATCTCCTCCTCGAGCGTGACGACGAGCTTCTCGAGCTCGTCCCGCGACATCCCCTCGACCTTCGTCGCCCCGCGGGGGCGACGCGACGACGGCACCGTCGGCGACTCGAGCTGGAGGAGCTCCGCGATGTCGGAGACGCCCTTGGCGATCGTCTGGGGGACGATCCCGTGCTCCTCGTTGTACGCGAGCTGCACGGCGCGGCGGCGATTCGTCTCGTCGAGCGCCTCCTTGATCGCCTCCGTCTGCTTGTCCGCGTACATCAGCACCTTGCCGTTCACGTTGCGCGCCGCGCGGCCGATCGTCTGGATGAGGCTTGTGCGCCCGCGCAGGAAGCCCTCCTTGTCGGCGTCGAGGATCGCGACGAGCGACACCTCCGGCAGGTCGAGCCCCTCGCGCAGCAGGTTGACGCCGACGAGGACGTCGAACTCGCCGAGCCGCAGCTCGCGCACGATCTGGATCCGCTCGAGCGTGTCGATCTCGGAGTGGAGATACCGCGCCTTGACACCGGACTCGAGCAGGTAGTCCGTGAGGTCCTCGGCCATCTTCTTCGTCAGCGTAGTGACGAGGACGCGCTCCCCTGCCGCCTCGCGCCCGCGGATCTCGCCGAGGAGGTCGTCGATCTGGTTCTTCGTCGCGCGCAGCTCGACGTCGGGGTCGACGATGCCCGTCGGCCGGATCAGCTGCTCGGCGACGACCGTCGAGTTCCGGAGCTCGAACGGCCCCGGCGTCGCTGAGACGAATACGAGCTGCGGCACCTTGCGCAGGAACTCGTCGAAGCGGAGCGGCCGGTTGTCGAGCGCGGACGGGAGCCGGAAGCCGAAGTCGACGAGCGTCTGCTTGCGCGAGCGGTCGCCCTCGTACATGCCGCCGATCTGGGGCAC
>JAICSH010000009.1 GCA_025936995.1 Thermoleophilia bacterium
GGCGACGCCTAGCAGGAGTAGAAGTGCCTTGCGCATTCGAACCGCCTTTGAATTCGCGTCAAGGACGAGCGTCTCTCGTCCGCAGATCGAATTGTGGCTCCCGTTGCGTAAAGGCACGGTAAATCGCAGGGGTCTTCGTTAGGCTCCAGTCATGGCAACCGTCGCGGAGATCATGAACCGGAACGTCCTCTCGGTCGAACCGGCCGCCTCCATCGGAGAGGCCGCCGAGAAGATGATGGACGGAGGCGTCGGCGCGGTCGTCGTCATGGAGGACATGGTGCGCCTCGTCGGCATCGTCACCGAGCGGGACATCCTGCGCGCCGTGGCACAGCGTGCTCGTGCGGCTGAGGCCCGCGTGCGCCAGTGGATGACCGAGAGCGTGATCACGATCGAGCCCGAGACGCCGATCGACGAGGCCGCGAAGATGATGTTCGAGCGGAACTTCCGCCACCTCCCGGTGACGAAGGAAGGCCGCCTGCTCGGCATCGTCAGCCTCCGCCGGCTGTCGCAGTACGAGTTCGAGCACGCCAAGGAGTCCGTCGGCCCGGCCAACTGAGGCCGGTGCTTGTTGGTTCTGGCTCGAACCGCGGGAACCCCGCACACACGAAAGGCCGGGGGCTAAGACAGGCGGAGTTCCTCTGGCCGACCGACTCACTAGGGTCGGTCGCGTGATCAGGCTCTTTCCGAATCGCGGCGGCTGGCTCGAGGTCGTCTGCGGTCCGATGTTCAGCGGCAAGAGCGAGGAGCTCATCCGTCGCCTGCGCCGCGCCGAGATCGCCGGGCAGCGCGCGCTGATCGTCAAGCCGCGACTCGACAACCGGTACGACATCGCGCACGTCGTCAGCCACGCCGGCGCCAAGATGCGCGCCGTCGCCGTCGACGATCCGGCCGACATCCCCGGTCTCGTCGAGGGCTACGAAGTCATCGGCGTCGACGAGGTGCAGTTCTTCCCGCCCGAGATCGTGCTCATCCTCGACGGGCTCGTGGAGACAGGAATGCGGATCGTCGCGTGCGGTCTCGACCAGGACTTCCGCGGCTTCCCGTTCGGCGCGATGCCCGAGCTTCTCTGCCGCGCCGAGCTCGTGGACAAGCTGCAGGCCGTCTGCCACCGCTGCGGAGGGCCGGCGACGATGACGCAGCGTCTCGTCGACGGCGCGCCGGCTCCTGCCGACGGCGCGACGATCGTCGTCGGCGCCCTCGAGCAGTACGAGGCGCGCTGCCGCTCGTGCCACGAGCTCGTTGCGCCGGCGCAGCTCGCGAGCTAGGCGAGCCGGACCTTCAGCGTCTCGCCGTCGACGGAGACGGCACCGCCCAGGCGTTCGACGAGCCGCACCGCGACCGCGGCTCCGAGATCGCGGAGGTCCTCTCCGAGGACGACCGGCGCGGACGCCGGAGTGACGCGCGAGACGGTGAGCTCCGTGCCGTCGACCACGACGTCGACCGTCTCGAGCCCGCCGTGGCGGAGCGCCGACTGGAAGAGGGCGGCGAAACCGCGCTCGACGGCGTCGGTGTCCGTCTCGATGGCGGCTCCCGTCCCCGTCACCCGCACCCGGTCCTCGCCGAGCCGCGCCGCGGCTGCCTGCGCGAGCTCGAGGGTGTTCCCCTCCTTCGGGGTCGGGTCGTAACGGCCCGACTCGATGCGGGCCACGAGCGACAGCTCGTCGATCAGCTCCGCGAGCTGCGCGGACGCAGCGTCGATCATCTCGACGTAGCGGTCGGCAGGCGGCTCGAGGCCGCCGCCCCGCGCGAGAGTCGTCGCGAAGCCGTGCACCGTGGCGAGCGGCGTTCGCAGGTCGTGGCACGCGAGTGACACGAGGCGGGCGAAGGCGCTGTCTTCGCTCACGGGTCTAACCTAGCCTGATGGAGCGCACCGAGACGCCCGACCTGCAGGCCGCCGAGCCGGAAGTCGCGCTCGGCCTGTCCAGCGTCGGCGTCACCGGAGTGCAGAAGGCCGTCCGGATCGGGCGCGGCAGCCGTGAGAAGCTCATCGCCGCGACGATCGACTGCACGGTCGATCTCGACCCGCGCCGCAAGGGCGTCCACATGTCGCGCTTCCCGGAGCTCTTCGAGGAGGCGGTCGAAGGCGTTGTCGAGGACGACGCGTTCCTCGTCGAGGACCTGGCGGAGCGCGTGGCGCGCCGCGTCGTCGACCGGCACGAGGCCTTGCTGGCAGAGGTGCGGATCACGGCGCGCTATCCCTACGAGCGGCGCACGCCGGTCACGAAGCTCGCGACGCAGGAGATGGTGCCGCTGATCGGGATCGCCGCCGCTTCCCGCGAGCGCGTCCGCCGCGTGGTCGGCGTCGAGGCGACCGGGATCAACGCGTGTCCATGCGCGCAGGGACTCGTCCGCGGCGCCGCCGCCGACCGGCTCCTCGAGGCGGGATTCGGCGAGGGCGACGTCGACCGGATCCTCGAGCTCGTCCCGCTCGCGACACACAACCAGCGCGGCCGCGGCACGCTTCTCGTCGGGACGGCGGAGCGCCTCAACGCAGAGCGGCTCGTGGAGATCGTCGAAGGCTCGATGAGCTCGCCGATCTACGAGCTCCTCAAGCGGCCCGACGAGCTGTTCGTCGTTGAGCACGCGCACCTCCAGCCGCGCTTCGTCGAAGACTCGGTGCGGGTCGCCCTCAAGAGCGTGCTCGACGAGCTGCCGCGGCTCGACGACGGCGACTTCGTCCTCTCGCGGCAGGTCAACTTCGAGACGATCCACGCCCACGAGGTGGTCGCCGAGCGTCACGGCACGATCGGCGAGCTGCGCGCGGAGCTGGGCGGCGCCGGCCACGGCCCGGCGACGCATACAGAGCTCAAGGACTGGCTTCGGTCGTAGCGTCGCTCCGCCGGCGGCGCAGCTCGAACCGGCTCTCTTCGCCACGCCAGAGACGCGCGATGTTCGCGCGGTGGAGAAAGACGACGCCCACGGCCGCTGCGCCGCCAAACGCGATCACCGGCCACGGGTAGCCGAAGACCCACGCCCACAGCGGCAGGGATGCGGCGGACGCCATCGACGCGACCGACGCGTAGCGCGTGAGCCCGAAGACGACGAGCCAGACACCGGCCCCGGCGCCGCCGACGAGAGGCGCGACGCCGAGGAAGGCGCCCCCGGCGGTCGCGACCATCTTCCCGCCGCGCCGGAAGCCGAGGTAGAGCGGCCGCCAGTGGCCGAGCATCGCCGCGGCGCCGGCGAGGACGCCGCTCCCGTGCCCGACCACCACGGTCGCCACGAACGCCGGCGCGAACCCCTTCGCCACGTCGAGAAGAGCTGCCGGCAGACCCAGCCGCGGCCCGTAGACGCGCAGGACGTTCGTCGCGCCGACGTTGCCGCTTCCCTTCGTCCGGATGTCCTCGCCGCGGAAGATCCGCACGAGCCAGTAGCCCCACGTCAGCGACCCGGCCAGGTAGCCGGCGGCGACGAACACTGCGGTGAGCAACGACCCTCCCCGCTACGAGGGGATGCCGTACTGCTCGATCCAGCCGTTCACGACGTCCCAGTCGAGATTGGCGAAGAACGCGTCGATGTAGGAGGCGCGATCGGTCTGGTAGTCGAGGAAGTACGCATGCTCGTAGACGTCGAGTGCGACGAGCGGGGTCGCGTTCCAGACGGGGAACGTGTTCTGCGCGTCGCCGATGTAGTTGAAGAGGCGGCCCTCGTCCCAGTCGTACGCGGTCCACGCCCAGCCGCGGCCGGCCAGGCCCGTCGCCTTGAGGTCGGCGAGCCAGGCGCCGGCCGAGCCGAAATGGCGCGCGGCGAGGCTCCCGAATGCGCCGTCCGGCGCTCCGCCGGGCCCGCCGAGGTGGCCGAAGTACAGCTCGTGGTTCTTGATGCCGCCGATCGCGAACGTGAGGTCGACCTTCAGCGCCCGCAGCTCGGAGAAGGTCTGGTTCGCGGCGGCGAGGTCGACGTCGGCGAGCCGTCCGAGGATCTCGTTCCGCTTCCCGACGTAGCCTTCGTAGAGCTTGTAGTGCGCCTCCACCGCGGCGCGGGAGATGCCGTCGAGCTCGTACACCTCGGGCCGCAGCGGCCGTGGCGCGATCTCTTCGTACCTGTACGCAAGCGTGGACACGACCGCGGAGCATATCCTCCGGTGCGGGAAGAGAGCTGCGAAAGGAGCCGCCGCAATGGCCTTCGAACTGCCCGATCTGCCTTACCCGTACGACGCGCTCGAGCCGCACATCGACGCCGAGACGATGCGCATCCACCACGACCTCCACCACGGGGCGTACGTGACGAATGCGAACGCCGCGCTCGAGGGAACCGACCTCGCGGACGCATCTGTCGAGAGCGTGCTGACGAACCTCGACTCGCTTCCGGAGGACAAGCGCGCGGCCGTGCGGAACAACGCGGGCGGCCACGCGAACCACTCCCTCTTCTGGCAGATCATGGCGCCGGACGGCGGCGGCGAGCCGGGCGGCGCATTGCGCTCGGCGATCGAGGACACCTTCGGCTCGTTCGAAGAGCTGCGGACAGCCGTCAACGACGGCGGCGTGAAGCGCTTCGGCAGCGGGTGGACCTGGCTCGTCTGGGACGGCACCGGGCTCTCCGTCTACTCGACCCCGAACCAGGACTCGCCGATCCTGCAGAGCGACGTGCCGCTGCTCGGCATCGACGTCTGGGAGCACGCCTACTACCTCAAGTACCAGAACAAACGCCCGGCCTACCTCGAAGCCTGGTGGAATGTCGTCAACTGGCCCGAGGTCGAGCGGCGCTTCGCGGAGGCGCACAACTAGCCCGGGGTTGCAGAGCACCGGCCTCGGTGCTGCAATCCGGCGGAGCGTCGGATGCGTAAGAACGGCGGAGACATGGAGATCGCACTTGATGTGCCACAGCCGCGCCTGCGCGCGGTTCCTGCCGAGCCCGCACCGGACCCGGCCCCGCCCGGCGAGGTGTCCGACGCGGACCTGCTCGCGCGCGTCGGCGACCGTGACCGCGAGGCCTTCGAGATCCTGTACAGCCGCTACGTCCGCCCGGTCTTCAGCCTTGCGTTGCGGAGGCTCGGCGACCGCGGGCACGCCGAGGACGCCGTGCAGGAGGCGTTCGCGGCGATCTGGCGCTCGGCCTCGACGTACCGGCCCGAGCGCGGCGCTGCCGGCGGTTGGCTGTACACGGTCGCCCGCAACGCGATCGTCGACCGGCTGCGCCGCAACGGACCGTCCGCCGACGCCGAGCTCCCCGAGCTGTCGTCCGGCGAGCCCGGCCCCGCGCAGCAGGCGGAGGACTCGTTCGTCTCCTGGCGCGTGCACCGCGCCCTCGAGGAGCTCCAGCCGCGGGAGCGCGAGGTGATCGAGCTCGCCTACTGGAGCGGCATGTCGCAGAGCGAGGTCGCCGAATATCTCGGCGTCCCGCTGGGAACGGTGAAGACCCGGACGCGCAGCGGTCTGGCACGGCTCGCGTCGGTGCTGGAAGGAGAGCTGCAGTGAACCGCGAGCCGAACTTCGACGAGCTGATCGGCGCAGAGACTCCAGGCGCCGAGCGCGAGCGCCTGCGCGGCGTGCACGAGTTGCTCGTCCAGGCGGGTCCGCCGCCGGAGCTGACGCCGCAGCTCGAGCAGGCGCCGGGCTTCGGAGTCGCCCGCCTGCAGCCGCGGCGAGTCGTGAAGCGGCGCGCGCTCGTGCTGCTTGCGGCGACCGTGGCGATCGCGGGCGTCTTCGCCGCCGGCTTCGCCGTCGCGGATGACCACGGCAGCTCCACGTCGGCGGCCCGGACGGCCCGGACGCTGCAGCTCGCGGGAACGTCGCTCGCGCCGCAGGCCCACGCGACCCTCGAGGTCTGGCACTCCCACGCGGGGAACTGGCCGATGACGCTGACCGTCTCCGGCCTGCCGAAGCTGCCCACGCACACGTACTACGAGGTCTACCTCGTCCGCGACGGCAAGCCCTGGGGCTCGTGCGGGACGTTCCGCGTCGACGGCTCCTCCCGCCTGTCGCTGACGCTCAACGCGCCGTACTCGCTCCGTAAGGGCGACTCCTGGGTCGTGACCCGGCCGGGAGCAGGCGGCCAGGAGCCCGGGAACACCGTGCTCCGCCCGGTTTCCGCCTAGTATCGAGCGTTCCATCCGGCGCGAGCCGTAGCCTTCCCGACCCCGTGGCTGCAGTGACCGAGACACCGGCGATCCCGGACCACCGTCCCGTCCTCGACCACGGCTTCGTGCGCCTGGACGCGGTGATGGCCGACGACCTGTCGGTCGTGAACGCGGCCCGCGTCTCCTTCGCGCGGCGCAAGGATGCGATGGACGCCTCGGACGAAGGGCTGATCCGCTTCCTCATGCGTGAGCGACACGGCACGCCGTTCGAGCACAACAGCTTCCGCTTCCACGTCCGCTGCCCGATCTTCGTCGCCCGCGAGTGGTTCCGGCACCGCATCGGCTCCTTCAACGAGTTCTCGATGCGCTACGCGAAGGCGACCGACGACTTCTACGTCCCGGCGCCGGAGGACGTGCGCAGCCAGGTCGGGAAGCCGGGGGCGTACACCTTCGAGAGCGTGGATCCGGAGCTCGCGGAGTCGACGCGCGAGACGCTCGAGTCGGTCTACCGCACCGCGTATGAGGCCTACGAGCAGCTCGTCGAAGCCGGGATCGCGCGGGAGATCGCCCGCTGCGTCCTGCCGGTCGGCGCGTACACCGAGTTCTTCTGGACGGTCAACGCGCGGGCGCTCATGAACTTCGTCTCGCTGAGGGCCGCCGACACCGCGCAGCGCGAGATCCGGCGCTACGCCGAGGCGGTCGAGTCGTTTCTGGCCGAGAAGATGCCCGTGACGTACGACGCGTTCGTCGCGAACGACCGCACCTCGCCGTAGACGTCCGCGTCGGCACCTCGGGCTGGTCGTACCCGAGCTGGCGACCGGGCTTCTATCCGAGCGGCCTCGACCCGTCCGGCTTCCTCGCGTTCTACGCCGAGCGGTTCGCGACGGTCGAGCTGAACACGACCGGGTACCGGATCCCCGCCGAGGATCAGTTCCGCCGCTGGGCCGAGCAGGTTCCCGACGGGTTCGAGTTCGCGCCGAAGCTCCCCGGCGACCGGCTCGGAATGATCGGGACGTTCGAGTCGCGGGTGCGACACCTCGAAGACCGGTTGGGCCCGATCCGGATCTCGCTCAAGAAGGCGCGGGACGACGGCGCGCTGGAGCTCCTGCTCGGCTCGCTCGACCCGTCGTTGCGCCTCGCATTCGATCTCGAGCATCCGTCGTGGGACGGGGTCGAGCCGCGGCTCGCGGAAGCGGGCGCCGTCCGCGTCAACGACCTCGACCACCCGGCGCCGTTCCGCTACCTGCGCCGGCGAGAGGCGCCGGACGAAGCGTTCGCCGCCGCGGTGTCCGCAGCGGACGGGCCCGTCTACGTGTACTTCCGCCACGACGACGAGCCGGACGCGCCGGCGCACGCGTCACGCTTGCGAGAGCTGCTCTAGGAAGACGCGGCTTGCAGCGCGGCGGCGCGCATCTGCGCGACGCTCGACGGCGTGGTCGCGTCCTGCGACCACGTGGGCCACGAGTACTTCGTCGTCGTCTTGAGCTGGCAGCCGATCGTGCAGCCGAGCTTCGCGCCGGCCGACGTCGTGGAGAAGAGGCTCGACAGAACCCGCGTCACCGCCGCGCTCCCGTGCTTGTGACGCACGACGTTCAGGATCTCCCAGTCCTCGATCCCTTCGCGGATCACCTCGAGGCGCGCGCTCGGGATCGGGCCTTCGCGTCCCGGATAGACGAGGACGTACGAGCCCGCCTCCCTGTCGTTGGACACGAGCGGGTTGCCCTTCGAGTACGTCGTCGTCCCCTGACCGTAGAGCAGGCCGGTGATCCCCTCGAGGGCCGTCCAGTCGACGAAGAGCCGCGGATCGGAGAGCGACTCGGTGGCGGTGAAGCCCGGCGTCGAGTGAGAGCCCGCGTCGTACGTGTACGCCCAGATCTGCTTGCCGTGCCTGCGGGCCGAGTCGATCAGCGCCAGGTTCTGCGTCGCGTGTGAGATGTGGTTCCGGGCCTGCATCGGCGTCGTGTACTGGCCGTAGTAGCGGCTCGCGAGCACGACCCAGTCGTCCACGTCGTCCTTGCCCCCGTTCCAGAGGAACCGGTTGTCGGAGGTCGGCCGGCCCGTGACGACCACGTGACTGCCGGCGAAGCACGAGTGCGCGGCGGCCGCCTGCTGCTGAACGACCTTGTACCGCGTCGCGCCGGGCTCGTCCATCCCCCACAGGTACGCGTAGGAGTCGAGCCAGTCGTGCTTCTGCCAGAAGTCGTGCACGGAGCGGAGATAGCCGCACCACCGCTGCGGCTTGTACGGCGACATTCCGCCGACGTACGTGCTCGGAGACCAGCGGTTGTTCGAGATCGGGATCCACATCGAGGCGAACTGGGAGGGCTCGCCGGCGGCCGCGATCATCTCGCCGGACTTGTCGAGCCACCAGCGCCGGTTGCTCGTGTAGCCGGACGGCTTGTTCGGGTTGCCGTAGCCCCAGTTGTTCGGAGAGAGCCGGTACGAGGCGAAGAAGCTGAACAGCTCCGGAAGCGACGTCGTCGGCAGCACGCCGTAGAGGTCGTTGACCTTGGCGCCGTACGACTGCGGCGAGAAGTTGAACGCCGTCAGCAGGCTCCCCGACGCCTGGTTCGGCGCCGGCAATGTCACCGGCGAGACCACGACGGCGATCGGCACCGTGGTGCGCGTGCCGTCCGAGTCGACGACCAGCGAGCCGGTGTACGTGCCGGCAGCGGTGCCGTACGGGACGGTGACCTGAACCCAGAGCGGCTGGTTCGTCTTCTCGGTGGAACGCTGCGAGCCGTCCCAGGGGAGGAGCGCGTCGGGCACCGGCTTCCCGTTGACCGAGACGTAGTGGGCGAAGAGGAACTTGAGCTGGAGCGGCGCCGTGATGGTCGGCGACTCGATCGAGACGTTCTGTGCGCCGCTGACGAGGATCGTCGCGTCGTCGACTCCGCCGATCGGCATCGAGAGGAACACGGCCGACTGCGGGCGCGCCGGAGCGGCCCCGGAGGCGGCGAACGTCGTCCCCGAGGGATAGACGCCGACCGTCGCCTGCGTCGAGCGCGCTGCGCCGGTCCCCGCGGCGCCGAGCGCCAGGACCACGAAAACGAGTAGGACAAGCCGCCGCACGACCGGTCAATCGGCAGCCGATCCGTGCTACTTGAGCATGAGCCTCAAAACGGGGTAGCGACGCCGAGATGCCTCTCGTACGCGCCGCTTTGCACGATGTCGGCCAGCTCTGAGACGGCGAGCCGCACCTCATCCTCGGTGTTGAAGAAATGCGGGCCGAGGCGGATCCCGCCGTCCGGATCAGGGCGGAAATCGCAGACGATGCCGCGCTCCCCGAGCTCACGGTGGCAGGCGGCATGGTCGGGCGTGGAGACGGTGACCGTTCCGCCGCGGCGTTCCGGCTCGCGAGGAGAGACGACCTCGAGCCCCGACGTGTCGCACGAGTCGATCAGGAGCTGCGTGTGAGCGAGCGAGCGCGCCCGGATCCGCGGCACCCCGACCTCCTCGATCACGTCGTAGCCGGCGGTCGCGGCGTAGAGCGCGGGGATGTTCGGCGTGCCTGTGAGGAAGCGCCGGGCACCCTCCGCATATTCGAGCTCAGGTTCGAACGCGAACGGCCGCGCGTGCGCCTGCCACCCCACCAGCGTGGGCTCGAGCCGCTCCGCGACGTCCGGGCGCACGTGGAGCCAGCCCGCGCCGGGACCGCCGCAGAGCCACTTCACGCTCCCGCCGACGGCGAAGTCGACGCCGAGCTCGGTGAGGCCGAAAGGAACGACTCCGGCCGACTGGTAGCAATCCAGGACGACGTATGCGCCCGCCTCGTGGGCACGGCGGACGATCGGCCCAACGTCCTGGATCTCGCCGTTCTTGAACAGGACGTGGCTGATCGGGACGAGCAGCGTGCGCTCGTCGATCGCGTCGACGATCGCGTTGTCGTCCTCGACCGCGACGACGTCGAGCTCCGGCTGCGCCTGGTAGAGGTAGCGCACCGACGGGAAGTTCGCCTCCTCGTAGACGATCCGGTTCCGCCCGCCCGACCGCGTGAAGCAGGACAGGACGATCGCCTCGGCGACCGTGACGTTCTGGTGCATCACGATCGAGCCGGGCGGCGCGCCCATGATCCGGCCCAGCTGGTCGCCGACGGTGACCGGCATCTCCCACCAGCCTTCCGCCCACGCTCGAATGCCGCGCTCGCGCCACGTTCGGGCGTACTCGCCGAGGTTGTCCTCCGCCGCAGCCGGCATCGCCGCGAGCGAGTGGTTGATGAGGTAGGTGCAGGTCGCGAGGATCGGGAAGCGGTCTCGATACTCGTCCGGGTCGATCACGCGTGTGAGCGTAGAGCCTTGTCCTCGGCGGCGTAGTCGAGCATCCCCTCGAGGTACGTGCCGTCCCACGTGCGGCCGGCCTCGAGCTCCCCGGCGACCCACTCGCACGTCTCCCGAACGGCCTCCGGATACGTCGTCACCGGCCGATAGCCGAGCTCGCGCTCGGCGGCGTCCATGGAGACGACGAAGGGTCGCGGCACGGCCCACGGGTTGTCGTATGCGTCGCCCGGGAGCAGAACAGGCTCGAACTCGTGGCCGAGCGCGTCGCAAACCGCGCGGCAGATCTCCAGCGTCGTCGGCGGATCGGGATCGCCGGCGTTGAGCGGGCGGTTCCCCGGCTTCGTCGCAGCGAGCCGGATCAGCTCGGCGAGGTTGGCGACGGAGGTCGTGTGGAAGCGGCTCTCGCCGTTCCAGGCCAGTGCCACGCGGCGCCGGCCGTCGAGCGCGCGCTTGATGAAGACGAGCTCGCGCGGGAGCTTCGCGCCCGGGCCGTGGATCGCACAGGCCCGGACGAGCGTCGAGGGAAGCGGGCCCTCGAGAAGCGTCTGCTCGAGCTCGGCCTTCCGCGTCGAGTACGTCGCGTCGCCGGGCTCTGCCGTCCGCTGCGACTCGGGGATCGGGACCGGCAGCTGCGGGAACTCGCCGTCCTCCGACCCGTCGAGCGCATTCCCGTCGTCGTCCGCGTAGACCGAGGCGCTCGAGATGACCAAGAGCGAGCCGACCAGCCCGTCTAGGCGGTTGAGCTGCTCGCCGTGCTCGCCCGTGAAGGCGACCGTGTCGAGGACGACGTCCGCGCCGGGGCCGATCACGTCGCGGAGCTGCGCGTCGTCGTCGCGGTCGGCCGTGACCGACTCCACGCCGAGCTCCGCCAGCCCGTCGGGCAGCGTCCCCGAGCGCGAGACCGCCACGACCTCCCAGCCGTCGGCCGCGAGCGCACGCGCAGCCGCGCGGCCGATCATGCCGGTGCCGCCGATGAGAACCGCCCGCGGCACTAGATCTCGGCCTCCTCCACGCGGACCACCCTATGCCGGGCGGCGAAGGCGGCGACGACCGCCGCGGCGAGGACGATTCCGCCGGAGATCTCGAGCGCGAGGTGCACGCCGTGGCCGGCCGAGACCTCGGCGGCGATGAGCACCTCGTTCACGATCTTCAGGTGCCCCCTGGCCGCGGGGCTGTTCTCGACGTTCGTGAGGTTGCCGCCGGTCGTCACGAACTGGATCACGATCTGCCGGAACTGGACCGGAATCCCGAGGCGCGCGAGCTTCTCCGTGAGCCCGGTCGTGAGCTGCGCGTTCACGACCGCGCCGAGGACGGCGACGCCGAAGACGCCGCCGAGCTCCCGGCTCGTGTTGACGGTCGACGCCGCCATCCCGGACTCCTCGGGCGGGACGAGCGTGAGCACCGCCGCCGTCATCGTGACGAGGGCGATCCCGAAGCCGAGCCCCGCGATCGCGAGTGGCCACGTGAGCGCCATCACGCTCGTCGTCGCCGTGAGCTTCCAGTCCACGAGGAAGAGCCCGAGCCCGGCGAGGGCGCAGCCGAGCACCATCGGCACCCGCGGCCCGACCCGCGCCGTCCACTGGCCGGCGAGCGGCCCGGCCACGATCATCGCGGCGGCGAGCGAGGTGAAGACGAGCGCGATCTGGAAACCCGAGAAGTTCGAGATCAGCTGCAGGTAGAGCGCGGTGAAGAAGAAGACCGAGAAGACGGAGAGGTTCGTCGCGAAGGCCACGATGTTCGCCGCGGTGAACGTGGGATCGCGGAGGAACCGCAGCTTGAACACGGGGTCGGGCACGCGTTCCTCGACGAGGACGAAGGCGACGGTGAGAACTGCGGCTGCGGCGAAGAGGAGGACGATCCACCACGTCCCGTAGCCGTTGTTCTCCCCCTCGATGACCGCGAACGTAGCGGCGGTGATCGCCGCCGCGCCGGTGGCGAGCCCCGGCACGTCGACCTTTCGCCGCTCGGGGTCGCTGCTCTCGGTGAGCGTGACGGCTGCGACCGCGAGCGCGACGGCGCCGAAGCCCAGGCCGAACCAGAAGATGCTGCGCCAGCCGAGCCCGTCCGCGAGCACGCCGCCGAGGACGGGACCGAGCGAGAGCGCGAGCCCCGAGACCGCGGCCCAGACGCCGAGCGCGACCGCGCGCTCCTGGCGCTCGGGGTAGATGTGCCGGATGAGCGAGAGCGTCCCCGGCTCCGAAGCCGCGGCGCCGAGCCCCATCACGACGCGCCCGGCGATCAGGATGCTCGAGGACGGCGCGACCGCGGCGACGATCGAGCCTGCGCAGAAGAGGGCGACGCCGGCCAGCATGACCTTCTTCCGCCCGAGCAGGTCGCCGAGCGTCCCGCCGGTGAGCATCAGCGCGGCGAACGCGAGCATGTAGCCGTCCACGATCCACTGCAGGCCGGCGACGCTGACGCTGAGCGACGACTGGATGTCGGCGAGCGCGACGCTGACGATCGTGTTGTCGACGAAGGTGAGGAAGAGGATCGCGCAGACGGCCGCGAGCGCCGCCGAGCGGGCATGACGCTCGCGGAACAGCGCGAGGGCGCTCACGCCGAGGACGTTACGACTTGCAGGCGGACGGCGTGCTGCCCTGCAGCGCGACGAGCTTGCAGAGGCTGGCGTCCGCGACCTTCCACGTCCCGTTCTGGCGGACGGCGGCCCCGGTCTGCTGTGGCAGCGCGGCGCCCCCGAGCTTGACGACGTAGACGACCTTCGCCTTGTTCGCGCCCTGGAGCGTCACGGACGAGACGGTCGTGGTCACGTTCTTCGCCAGCGGATTGCTCGCGAATTGCTCGATCACGGACTTGAACTCCGAGCCGTTCTGCAGCAGGGCGACGCGCTCGGAGACGGACGTCTTGCCCGAGAAGAACTTCTCGTAGGCGGACGTGATTTGCGCCGTATCGGAGCTCTTGTGGCCGCCGCCGCCTCCTCCGCCGCACCCGGCGAGCGCGAGCGCGGCCACGAGGATGAGCGCAAGGCGTCTCACGATCGGCAGCCTAGACCTCCTGCAGCGAGCGCAGACCCGGTCCGACGTAGCGTGCGGAGGGCCGGAAGAGGCGGCCCGTCCGCTTCTGCTCGAGGATGTGGGCCGACCAGCCGGCGACACGCGAGCAGGCGAACATCGCGGGCGCCAGCGGCGGCGGCACCTCGGCGATGTCGAGGACGAGCGCCGAGTAGTACTCGACGTTGGTCTTCAGCGGGCGATCCGGCTTGCGCCGCTCGAGCTCCGCCAGTGCCGCCTCCTCGAGCCGCTCGGCGATCTCGATCTGCGGCGACCCGAGCTCCCGCGCGGTCTGCTTGAGGATCCGCGAGCGCGGATCCTCCGCGCGATAGACGCGGTGACCGAAGCCCATGATCCGCTTGCCCGCGTCGAGGGTGTCGCTCACCCATTTCTCCGGATCGCCCATCGCGGCGACCTCCTCCAGCATGGGCTTGACGTATGCGGGCGCGCCGCCGTGCAAGGGACCGGAGAGCGCGCCGACCGCCGCGGAGAGGGCGGCGCCGCAGTCGGCGCCGGTCGAGGCGACGACACGGGCCGTGAACGTGGATGCGTTCACGCCGTGCTCGGCCGTGCAGATCCAGTACGTGTCGATCGCCTTGACCGCCCTGGGATCGGCGTGGCCGCGCCACTGGAGCAGGAACCTCTCCGCCGCCGTGCTCCCCTGCTGGACGGTCTCGGCGGGAACCTCGTCCTCGTGCCCGTCGGCCAGCCGCGCAGAGCGGGCGACGATCGACATCATCTGGCCGGAGATGCGGCCGAGGTCTTCGCGCGCCTGGTCGTCGGAGATCTCGTTGAGCTTGCCGAGTCCCCACAGGCCGGACAGCCGCGCGGTTTGCGCCTCGAGATCCGCCGGTGCCCGTCCGGTGATGCCGACCGGCTCGAAGGGCTCAGGGAGCGGCATGCGGGACTCGATGTCGTCGTCGACGAGCAGCCCCCAGATGTTCTCGTACGGGTACTCGCCGATGAGCGGCTCGACGTCGACGCCCCGGTAGCGCAGCGTGCCGCCCTCGCGATCGGGCTCCATGATCTCGGTCTCGACGGCCACGACGCCCTCGAGGCCCGGCTTGAAGTCGTTGCTGCTCATGCGCTGATCTCCTCCAGCTCGATCTCCTGACCGGCGCCGCGTTCCCGCGCGGCCGCGAGCACGAGCGCCGCGGCGGCGAGATCCTGGACGGCGACGCCGACCGACTTGTACAGCGTGATCTGATCCCCTGACGTGCGCCCGGCGGCGGTCCCGGCGATGATCTCGCCGAGCTCGACGACGCCGTCGCGGCCGCGCGGATCGAGCTCCGGCGCGCCGGCCGGAAGCGGCGCGAAGGCCGAGTCGCGCTGCTCGACGACGACGACGTCCGCGCGCTCGACGATCGCGGGATCGAGTTCGGAGCCGCCCGCGCCGTAGCCGACCGAGCTGACGTGCGCGCCGGGCTCGAGCCAGTCGAAGCGGACGATCGGCTCGGGGGACGCGGTCGTGGCGTGGACGACGTCGGCGCCTCGGACCGCATTCTCGAACTCCCCGCGACCGGCGATCCGCACCTCCGCGAAGTCCCGCGCGCGCGGGAACATCTCCTGCGCCGACTGCGACTGCACGCCGGTGCCGAGGATCGCCAGGACGCGCGCGTCCGGCGGCGCGAGAAGCCTGGTGGCGAGCGCGGCCGCCGCGGCGGTGCGCATCGCCGTGATGTACGTCCCGTCCATGAGCGCCACGGGCGTACCCGTCGCCGGGTCGAAGAGCGCGATCACCGCCTGGTGCGTGGGGCGGTCACGGTTCTCCGGAAAGAGCGTGACGAGCTTGCAGCCGAGGCCGCTGGAGGGGGCGTAGGCGAGCATCGCGCCGAGAATCCCGGCGTCGCCGGCACGAGAGCCGACGCGCGGGACGAGCGAGGCGTTCCCGGTGGACAGCTCGGCGTGCGCCGCCGCGAGCGCGTCGAGGAGGGCGTCGAGATCGAGCAGCTCCTCCACTTCGTTGCGGCTCAGGACCAGCATCTCAGCCGTGACGGTACTCCTCGCCGTCGGCCCTTCGCGGCGGATCGCGCACGAGGACGTCGAACTCGCCGGCCTCGCCGACGACGTGGAAGCCGTGCGCCTCCGCCACGCGGCGGGAGCGCCCGTTCCAGCGATAGATGGACATCCGGAGCCGCGCGCCCGGCCCACGCTCGACCGCGTAGGCGAGAACGGCTCCGACGAACTCGCGGCCGAGCCCCTGCCCCACGAGCTCGGGCCCCATCCCGTAGCCGACGTCGATCGTCCCGGGCTCCTCCCCTACCCCCGGGACCCGCGCCTCCGCGCCGACGCAACCGAAGCCCACGAGGTCGCCGCCGTCGTCCTCCACCGCGAAGTAGCCGAGATCCCGGCCGAGCGGGCCGTCGTGGTCGTACGTCGCGTACTCACCCGGGTAGCGCCAGCCGAGATGGCGCTCGGTCTCCTCGACGGTCAGCTCCCGCGCCCGCACAGGGCGGTCAGCCGACGAGCGTGAGCGTCCAGTCGGGCCGATGCTGCGCGTCGAGCGAGAAGAGCAGGATCCGCTGCCACTGGCCGAGGCAGAGGGCTCCGTCGGCGAACGGCACCTGCTCCGAGCGCGGGCCGAGCAGGAAGCCGACCAGGCGCTCGCGCGAACGCAGCTTCGACGGCACGACCCGCTCGAGCAGCGATTCGAGGTCCTCGAAGAAGCCCGTCTCCCTCTCCTGCACCCGCACGAGCGAGAGCGTGCTCTCGGTGTGGAGGTATGCGATGCCCGAGCTCACGCCCGAGGCGGCAACCTCGCGGGAGACGTCGTTCGTGATGTCCATCACCGACAGCGACGGAAGCGCGGCGGCGATCGAGTAGGGGACTTCGACGCTCGTCATGCCTGCGCGACCTCCTTCGGGAGCCTGAAGTGGACGTCTTCCTTCGCGACCTCGATCTCTTCCGGCAACGCGTACCCGGCCTGGGCGAGCCTCGCCGCGGTGGCCCGGACGAGCTCCTCGGGCGTGGACGCGCCGGCGGTGAGCCCGATCGTCTCGTGGCCGTCGAGGAGCGCGGGATCGAGCTCGCTCTCTCCATCGACGAGGGTGGCCTGGGCGCCGGCCGACTGGGCGACCTCGACGAGCCGCTGCGCGTTCGAGCTCGTCTCGGAGCCGATCACGAGTACGAGCGTCGCGCCCTGGGAGACCATGGCCTTCACGGCGTCCTGGCGGTTCTGGGTCGCGTAGCAGATGTCGTCCGCGTGCGGCCGTCGGAGCGTGCCGAGGTGATCCCCGAGCGCGTCGACGATCGGAGCGACGTCGTCGAGCGAGAGGGTCGTCTGCGTGATCACGGCCACGGGCTTGTCCGTGTCGAGCTCGAGCGCCTGCTCCGGCGACTCGATCACGACGGTCGAGTCCGGCCGCTCGCCGAGCGTCCCGATGACCTCGACGTGGTTCTTGTGGCCGACGAGGGCGACGAGGTGGCCGCTGTCGGCATACCGACGCGCCTCGGCGTGCACCTTGTTCACGAGCGGGCAGGTCGCGTCGACGACGCGCAGGCCGCGGCGCTCGGCGTTCTCCTTCACCGCCGGCGCGACGCCGTGCGCCGAGAGGACGCAGATCTCGCCCTCCGGGATCTCGGCCTCGTCCTCCACGAAGACCGCGCCGAGCTTTTCGAGCCGGCGCACGACGTGCTCGTTGTGGACGATCTGGTGGCGGACGTAGACCGGCGGCCCGTACTGCTCGAGCAGCCGCTCGACGATCTCGATCGCGCGATCGACGCCTGCGCAGAAGGAACGCGGCGCGGCGAGCAGGACGCGCCCCCTCACGTTGCCACCGCCTCTTCCAGCGCTTTCAGCGCGCGCAGCGCGCCTCGCATCGAGCGGAATGCATCGCCGCGACGCGTCGCGACCCAGCGGAGGAGGCCTGCGACGTTTGTGCGGCCGTCGGCGTGCACCGTCCGGTCGACGCCTTCGACCGCGCTGCCCGCGTCGTCGGAGATCGCGCGGAGGACGCCGGCGAGCCGGCCGCTGCGCGCAAGGACGCCGCTCTCCATGTCGACGGCGTCGGCGCCGCTCGCCTCCCGGAGGCGCGTGCGCTCGCCCGCGTCGTGGACGAGAACGTCGCCGCCGAGGACGACGCCGGCGCGGGCGCCGCGGACGCCGAGCCCCGGACCCTCCCAGAGCGTCGCACCGTTCGCGTCGACGACCCGGGTCGCGTCGAGGACGTCGCCCACGCGCAGCTCACCGAGCGACCCGGCGAGCCCGAACGAGACGAGACGCCCGTCGGGGACGCCGTTCGCGACGCAGACGCCGACACGCACGGCGTCGAGGCCGAGCCGCCGGGCGACCCGCTCCTCGGCGCTCGTGGCGCAAGCGAAGGTCAGCCCGTCAGCGTCCATGCCAGGCTCCGTACGGTCTCCTTCAGGCTCCTCGAGGCCTCGTACGCCGCCGAAGGCTCGAAGCCGCAGTGGATCCCGCAGTGCTCGCACCGCGGATCGTTCCCGGGGCCGTACGCCTCCCAGTCCATGCCCTCGAGCAGCGCCTCGTAGGTGGGGAAGATCCCGTCGGTGAGGAGGTAGCACGGGCCCTTCCAGCCGTACGGGTTGCGCGTGATCGAGCCCCACGGCGCACACGTGAGCTCGCGCTCGCCGGTGAGGAAGTCCTGGTAGATCGGCGTGGCGATCCAGCGATAGCCGTGCTCCTTCGTCGCCGCGCGGATGGCTCGGAACTTCTCCTCGTGCTCGTCGCGCGTCATCGTCAGCGCCGGATCGATCTGCGAGTACTGATAGCCGGGCGCGACGAGCATCCCGTCGATGCCGACCTCATCGGTGAGGTAGCGCATCATCTCGATGACGTCGCCGACCTCGGTCTCCTTGAAGATCGTCGTGTTCGTCGTAACCCGGAAGCCGGCGGCGCGCGCCGTCTTGATCGCGTCGATCGCGATCTCCCAGAGGCCCGGGTAGTCGCAGACGTAGTCGTGGATCTCGCGCATCCCGTCGAGGTGGATGACGAAGCTCAGCCGGTTCGACGGCTCGAACCAGTCGAGGCACTGCTCGAGCCGGAGCGCGTTCGTGCACAGCTCGATCGTCTTGCCGAGCTCGAGCACCTGCGGGACGACCTCGTCGATCCCCTTGTAGACGAGGGGCTCGCCGCCGCAGATCGAGACGACGGGGGCCGGGCACTGGACGGCCGCGTCGACGCACTCCTCCACCGACAGGCGCGCGCGGTTCGACTCGTACTCGCGGATTTTCCCGCAGCCGATGCAGGCGATGTTGCACGCGAGCGTCGGCTCGAGCATGAGCACGAGCGGGTAGCGCTCGCCCTTGCGCTGCTGCGCGGCGACGTACTTGCCGATCGAGACCGTCGAGGCGAGGGGGAACTTCATCCAGCCAACCTTTCTCTCAGGCGTCCGAGTGCGAGAAGCGGAAACGTGATGCGGTAGAGGTGATACCGAATCATGAAGTCGAGGGGGAACCCTGTGCCGGTGAAGTGCTCCTCATGCCAGTCGCCGTCCGCTTGTTGAGCGGCACAGAGATAGTCTGCCGCCCGGCGGGTGGCCGAATCTTCAGCGTTTCCTGCGGCCACGTAGGCGAGTAGCGCCCAGGCCGTCTGCGATGCCGTCGCGAAGTTTGCGCGACCGCGCCACGCCGGATCGGCATAGGAGCGGATGTCCTCGCCGAAGCCGCCGCCCTCCTGCTGCACGGAGTCGAGCCAGGCGACCGCGCGGCGCACCGATGGATGGTCGTGAGGAATGCCGCACGCCTCGAGGCCCGGGAGCGCCGCCCCGGTGCCGTAGATGTGGTTGACGCCCCAGCGACCGAACCAGGAGCCGTCTTTTTCCTGCTCGGAGAGGAGCCACTCGACGCCGCGCTCCGCCGCCTCACGGTCGAGGCCCAGCGTCCCGAGCGTTTCGAGCGAGTGGGCGCTGACGTCGGCGCTCGGCTCGTCGGTCACCTTGCCGAAGTCGCAAAACGGGATCTTGTAGAGCCACATCGCCTTGTTGTCCACGTCGAACGCTCCCCAGCCGCCGTCGCGCGACTGCATGCCGACGAGCCAGTCGACGCCACGGGCGATCGCGTCCTCTCCCCGGCCCAGCTCGTGCAGCGTCAACGCGACGACCGCGGTGTCGTCGACGTCGGGATAGAGGTCGTTCTCGAACTCGAACGCCCAGCCGCCGGCGGCGAGGTCAGGCGTGCGGATCGCCCAGTCGCCCTTGACCGTCACCTCTTCGCGGAGGAGGTAGTCGCCGGCCCGGCGCAGCCCCTCGTGGTCGGCGGGGACGCCGCAGGCTCGAAGCGCGAGCGCCGCGAGCGCGGTGTCCCACACCGGCGACTGGCACGCCTCGGGCCGCAGCCGCTCCCCATCCTCGACCATGAAGCCCTGCCAGCCCTCGACCGCCTTCCCGAGCGTCGGGTCGTCGAGCCCGTAGCCGAGCGCCGAGAGCGCGATGATCCCCCAGACCCACGGCGGCTGGATCCCGCCCCACGAGCCGTCCGCCTCCTGGCGCTCGCGGATCCACCGCTCGGCGACGGCTACTGCTCGCCTGCGCAGGGGGTTCGGCCTACCGGGAGTGCGCGTCCGTCCCGGGATCGCACCGATCGCGGCCAGGTCGACGTCGGCGGGGCGCACGGGCCGCAGGGACTGCGCGACCGCGAGCGCGACGAACGTCTGGCGCGCCCAGCAGGAGAAGTTGTAGATCGAGAAGGGCGCCGACGGAGGCAGCAGGACGAGCTCGGGCGGGATCGGCACCATCCGCTGCCACGGCCATTGCCCGAGCAGGGCCATGAAGCATTTCGTGAAGAGACGGCTCTTCGGGATCCCGCCCTCGCTGCGGATGTACGCGAGCGCCTTCGGGCCGGGATCGACGCCCGCCAGCCGGCACGCGACGTACGCCTCGATCGACGTGGAGAGGTCCGCCGGCCCCTCGAACCAGATCGACCACGTCCCGTCGTCGCGCATCCTCGCGAGGAGCTCGTTCGCGATCCGCCGGTCGAGCTCCGGCGTGCGCAGGCCGAGGTGGTGGTGCCAGAAGAGATGCTGAGCCGTCATCGTCACGTTCGACTCGAGCTCGCCGGCCCAGACGCCGTCCGGTCGTTGCAGCTCGAGCAGCCGGCGCGTGCCGCGCTCGATCGCGGCGTCGAGTTGGGTCAGCTCGGCGATGGCGGCCATCTCAGGCCGTAACTCTGGCGGAAGCGCCGCTCAAGATGTGCTGAGCCGCGCGGCGGCCGCTGCGGATCGCGCTCTCCATCGTCGCCGGCCAGCCGGTGTCGGTCCAGGCCCCGGCGCGGGCCATGTTCAGGTGGGACGTCTCGACGCCGGGCCGCTGCACGCCGGGCCGCAGGGCGATCGTCGCGTACGGCTCGCGGCTGACGCGCGACCAGAGCAGCTCAGCCTCGCCGAGCCGCTCGGTGAGCTGTCCGGCGATCCGCTCCACGAGCTCGCGTCCGCGCACCTCGAGCAGCTCGGGCACGCCGCTCGACACCACGGTGAGGTACTGGCCTGGCGCGCGCGGCGCATGGCCCAGCAGGCGGCCGCGATCGAAGACCCAATGCGCGTCGGTGCCGAGCAAGGCGGCGAGCGGCGCGTCGAGGATGGGCTGATCGAACCAGAGGTGGACGCTGACGATCGGCGAGTCCTCGAGCGCCGGCTCCGCCTCGCCGAGCAGACGCGCGCTCTCTCGCGGCGGGACGGCGAGAACGACCGCGTCTGCATCGAGCTGGTCGAGCGTCTCGACGCGCTGCTCGAGCCGGATCCGGTCACCCAGCGCCCGGCCCGCCGCGTCCCCGTGCATCAAGCCGAGCGGCTTCGCCGGCAGGACGAGATCGCTGTTCGCGCGCGGGCCGAGCAGGGCCGTCCGCACGGTGAACAGGCCGGCTTCGGCGTCGACCTCGTCCGCCGGGAGATTGAGCGCGGGCCGGATGAAGACGTCCCAGAAGCGGTCGATGGACCGGGTCGTCTCTCCCAGCCGCCTCAGCAGGGCTCCGAAGGTTTCCTGCGGCTGCGAGTGCGCGGAGCGCAGGCGCAGGATGGTCGCCGGGAGACGAGACCGGTCTCGAAGCGGCAGATGCGAGTATCTGAGCAGAGCCGGCAGGCTGGGGGCGATCGTCGCGAACCGCCCGTCCGTGCCCAGGACCGGCAGCCCCAGCCGCGTGCGGAGGTAGGAGCCGCTCTCGCCGATCCGGTCGAGGAAGCGGAGGTACTCGGTGAAGCAGCCGAGAGCGATGTGCTGGCCGTTGTCCGGAGGCGGACCCGGATCGCCCTTGCGCTCGGGCAGGGTCTGGACCGCCCCGCCGAGGGTCGGCCTCGCCTCGAGCACCGTCACGTCGTGCCCGGCGTCGACGAGATCCAGCGCCGCCGCGAGGCCCGCGAGACCTCCGCCCACGACGGCGACCTTCATCGCACGAGCCCTCGCGCCACGACGGCGAGCTTGCGCGGAGTCGAGAGGCACATCTTCTCGCCGAACACGTCGAACCCCGCTGCCTCGATCCGGTCGAGCGTCTCGCGATAGAGCCCCGCAAACGTGCCCACGCAGAGCGCGCTCCGGCGATCGAGCGACTCGAGCAGCCGCAGCCCCTCGGCGAGGTGCGCCCGCGCCCGGGCCGCCTGGAAGGCCATCAGCTCCCGGAACTCCGGCGACGGCGCGAGCTCCTCGACACCGAAGGCGGCGAGCTCGTCCTGTGGGAGGTAGACGCGGCCGAGCCGCCGGTCCTCGTCGACGTCGCGGACGATGTTGATCAGCTGGAGCGCGATCCCCAGCGTCATCGCGCGCTCCGTGTCGCTTGAGCCGTACACGGGGACGCACGCGAGCCCGACCGCGCCGGCGACCTTTTCGCAGTAGCCGCGCAGCTCGCCGAAGTGGGCATAGAGGGACTGCTCCGTGTCCTGGAGACCGCCGTCGACGAGCGCGGCCAGCGGCTCGCGCGGGATGCCGAAGCGCTCCCGCGCGTCGCGAAGCGCGACGAACACCGGATCTGAGGGATCGCCGTCGAGCTCCGCCCGGAGCTCGTCGAGCCGCGCACGCTTCTGCTCGAGCGGCAGCTCGCCGTCGGCGACGTCGTCCACGCGACGCGCGAAGGCGTAGATCGCGGCGATCGCCTGCCGCTTCTCGCGCGGCAGCACCATGATCCCGTAGGCGAAGTTCTTCGCCTCGCGCCGCGTGATGCGCTCGACCTCGGCGTACGCCTCCTGCACGCTCATCGCACGAGGACGAGCGCGGCCTCACGGGCGAGCCGGGCGCGAGACGGCCGCGGCCGCCCGCTGAAGATGTCCCAGCCGGCGGCTTCGAGCGCGTCGAGAGCGGCGAGCCCGCCGCGGGCGAACAGAGCGACCGCGCGGCCGAGCCGGCCGCCGATCCGGTCGCGCAGCACCTCCCCCGCGGCGAGGAGCTCCGCCGCGCGCTGCGCCTCGAAGCGCAACAGAGCACGAAGATCCTCGCCCGGCCGGTCGAGCGGAGGATCGCCGAACGTCCGCCGGTCCTCCACCGGCAGATAGATGCGACCGAGCTCGAGATCGCGCGGCACGTCCTGGAGGAAGTTCACGAGCTGGAGCCCGGTGCACACGGAGTCGCTCGCCGCGACGAGCCCTGCATCGTCGAGCCGGCGCAGGACGCCGAGCACAAGCCGCCCGCATGGATCCGCCGAGTGGACGCAGTAGTTCTTCAGGTCCGCCCACGTCTCGTATTCGGTCACGCGCTGGTCCATGCGGTTCGCCTCGATCAGCCGCAGGAACGGCTCGCGCGGCAGGTCGAACTCGCGGATCGTCGACTGGACGTTGCGCAGCACCGGCCACGCCGCATCCCCGGCGAAGGCCGCATCGACCTCACGCTCGAGCTCGCCGAGAGCCGCAAGCCGGTCGCCCTCGTAGGCGTCTCCAAGCTCGTCGACGAGCCGTGCGTAGCAGTAGAGAGCGCGGATGTGCGGCCGCAGGGGACGCGGGAAGAGAACCGAGCCGACGGGGAAGTTCTCGCCGGTGGCACGTGCTGCGATGTCGGCGAGCTCCACCCGGTCATTCTTGCTTGAATGGCCGCACGAGCGGCGGGCGGCGCCGCGCGCTGCCGAGAAGGAAGGGAGCCAGGTCTTGACCGACGATCGAGCACCGGATCCCGGGACGTCCGGAGGACACGAAGCCGCGGTGACCGGAGTCGACCGCCGCGACGGCGCGGTCGTCGTCTCCCTCGCCGGCGAGCTCGACCTCTATAACGCCGAGGAGGTGCGCAGCGCGCTGCTCGATGCCTGCGCGGCACAGCCGCAGGTGCTCGTCGTCGATCTCGAGGAGGTCCGCTTCATCGACTCCACGGCCCTCGGCGTGCTGATCGAGGCTCGCTCGAGGATGACCGACCGCGGCGGCTTCCGGCTCGCCGCGCCCGGGCTCGAGACGCGTCGCGCGCTGGAGGTGTCCGGCCTCGACCGGCATTTCGCCGTCCACGACACGGTCTCGGAGGCGCTCGAAACGGCCCCCTGATCCAGGCGACCGCCTCGATCCCTTCACTACGCCTACCGATGACCCGCGACACCTTGCTGCCCCCTGAATCGCTCGCGCGCTACGCCGACGCGATCGTGCAGGCGTCGCTCGGGATCGAGGATGGCGACACGCTCGTCGTCCAGGGGGAGCCCGAGCACCGGGAGCTTCTCGTCGCCGTCGCCGGCTCCGCGTACCGGGCGGGCGCACGCTTCGTCGACGTCGTCACCGCGGACCCGCTGGTGATGCGCGCGCGGCTCCTGCACGGCAGTGACGACGCGATCGGAGCGCTCTCCCCCTGGTCGCGCCGGCGCCTCAGAGAGGTGTCCGGACCGCGCGGTGCGCTCGCCGCCATCGCCGGCGACGGAGAGGCCGGCTACCTCGACGGGGTGAAGCCCGAGCGGATCGCGACCGACTACTCGCGGCTGGCGAAGCAGCTCGCGTTCCTCCGCCGGGCGCAGCTGAACATGCGTGCGCGCTGGGTCATCGCCGGCTGGCCGACCGACCACTGGGCCGGACAGGTCTATTCGGGGCTCGAGCCTCTCAAGGCAAAGCGCCGCCTGGCGCGGGATCTTCTCCACTTCTGCCGTCTCGGCGACAAGGACGGAAAGGGGACGAGCGCTTGGCTCAAGCACGTGCGCACGCTCAGTCGTCGCTCGGCGAAGCTGTCGAAGCTCGGTCTCACTCGCCTCGAGCTCCGCGGGCCCGGGACGGAGCTCGACCTCGGCTTCGTCGCAGGAACCCGCTGGCTCGGCGGCCAGGAAGAGCTCGTCGACGGCCGCATGCTCGCCTCGAACATGCCCACGGAGGAGGTCTTCACCAGCCCGGATCCGCGCGCGACGAACGGCACCTTCCGCTGCACGTTCCCGCTTTCGTTCCGCGGCCGGCTGATCGAGGGGCTCAGGGGGGAGTTCTCGAACGGCCGGCTCGTCCGGCTCGAGGCCGACTCCGACGACGATCGGGACTTCGTCGCGGCGTACATCGACACGGACAAGATGGGGCGGCGGCTCGGCGAGGTCGCGCTCGTCGACGCCTCGTCGCGGATCGGCCAGACCGGCCGGATCTACTACAACACGCTGCTCGACGAGAACGCCGCCGCGCACTTCGCGTTCGGCAGTGGTTTCGGCGGCACGCGTTCGGAAACACCTGCACGTGGGGTGAACCGATCGGTGATCCATCTCGACGTGATGATCGGGGGAGCGAAGCTGGAGGCGACCGGCGTCAACGCGCGAGGGCGGCGCATTCCGTTGATCCGCGAGGGGGCCTGGCAGATCTGAGGGTGACGGTAGGGGTCCTTGCCCTGCTCGTGGTGCTGGCCGTGGTGGCGGCCGGCTGCGGCGGCGGCAGCAGTTCAGATCAGCAGACGACGACGCGCGCGGCGAGTGGGCCGGCGAGCTGCCATCTCTCCGCGAAGCAGCGCCGGGTCATGAAGCGGGCCAATCGCATGATCGCGGACATGCACCGGCTCGAGGCGCCGCTGAAGACGGTGCACGACCACGGGCCGACCAAGCTCGAGCTCGAGCTGAACAGCTTCATGCTCTCCATCGGCGTCCTGCCGGTCTTCCAGCGCGAGCTGCTCATCCGCGAGGCGAAGGCGGCGGTCGGCCTATGCCATGACTGCTTCGAGGCCCTCGAATCGATGGAGCCGGCGGTCCAGACCCGGGCCGGCGAATCCCCGTGCGCGCCGGGGGTCTAGCCCGCGAGCATCTGCCGTAAGGCGGCTGCGTCCGCGCGCAGCTCGGCCTCGGGATGCGGCGAGGGTTCGTCGTCGGGAAACGGGAACGGCCAGCCGGGACGCGGGTCGTCCGCGTAGCGCGGCACCACGTGCACGTGCAGGTGCGGGAGCGAGTTCCCGAGCAGGTCGTAGTTGAGCTTGACCGGACCGAGATGGCGCTCGAGCGCCCGGCCCACTGCGAGGAGCTCGCGCCAGAACGCCGCCGCCTCTTCCTCGTGCAGCAGCCGCGCTGGATCCCGGGGCGTTGGAGGTACGCATCGGCTACCTCGCCGGCGTGGAACCGGATCCCGAAGCGCGTCTCGTCCGGGCGTCCCTCCGCGCACATCGGACAGCCCTCACCGCGGCGGAGGGAGTAGAACTCGGGCGGCCACTCCACGCCGGTGATTATCCTCGGCCTCCGATGCCCGAGACGCCGGAGCAGTTCTGGGAGCGGACGCGCGATCGCCTGCAGGCGCCGCCGGTGCAGGAGTGGGACACGTGGCCGTTCGACGGGCCGGTGCAGCCGAGGACGCTGGAAGCTCCGGTCGAGCGCGAGAAGCCCCGCCACGGCGCGGGAGGCGTGGACTGCCACGCATGCGATGCGCCGGACGACGCCTACGTCTGGAGCAACGAGCGCTGGCGGCTGCGCCCGCTCGAGCCGAGCGGCCTCCCGGTCGTCGTCCTGCTGGAGCCGCGCGAGCACTTCTCCGCACCGGGCGACCTACCCGAGGAGCTCGCGGCCGAGCTCGGCGTCCTGATCAGCCGGATCGAGCGGGCCGTCCGCTCCGTGGAGGGAGTGGGCCTCGTCCACGTGCTTCGCTACGGCGAGGGCGGCGAGCACCTCCACATCTGGTTCATGGGCCGCCCCGCGCGAATGGAGCAGCTGCGAAGCAGCTTCGCGGCCGTCTGGGACGACGTCCTGCCCCCGACGCCCGAGGAGATCTGGCGAGGCAACCTCGACCTCGTCGTCCAGGCGCTCGGCTAGCGCCCGGATCACCCGTCGACGAAGAGGCCGTTGAGCGGGCCCCAGAGAGCTTCGCTGCGGCGGGAGACCTGGGGTAACAGCGTGAGCTTCCCGTCGGCCCAGCCGTCGCGCTTGCGCCGGTCGTACCGCTCCTGGGCGAGCGGCTTCCACAGCTCGTCGAACACGCGGGCCGGGTCGCCGTCGATCTCCGCCCGTGGCCGCTCGAGGTGCTCCTCCCACAACCGCAGCCGGGCCTCGCGCACCAGCGCAGGGTCGCGGACGACGACGTTCGTCTCGGTGTCGTTGAAGAACGAGTGGCCGTTGAGGTTCGCCGAGCCGATCGTCAGCCAACCGTCGTCGATCACGGCCGCCTTGGAGTGCACGTACACCGGCTGGCCGCCCGGACCGGGCTGGTAGAGCGTGCAGGCGAGGAAGCGAGTCGTGTCGTCGCCCGAGTCCTTGTCGGCGTCGATGAGGAGGCCGACCTGGCCGCGGCTGTCGTCGGCGCCGTTGTTCGGGTGGGCCGGTAGAAGCGCGATGACGCGGAAGTCGTCGCTCGGCGGCCGGCGGAGCTTCTCGGCGAGCACGAACGTCACCTCCGGTGCCCAGAGGAACTGGCTCTCGAGGTAGACGAGCCGCTCCGCGGCGCGTAAGGCCCGCAGGTAGCTCTCGAGAATCGACCACTCGCCCTGCCGGAGAGGGTCGTACAGCCGCTCCGGCACGGTTCGCACGAGCTGCACCTCGACGCCGCCGCCGTCCGCGGCCGCACTCTCCGTCGGCTCGGGCGCGTTCTCGTCCGCGACCGCGCGCCAGCGCATGAGGAAGTGCCGCGCGACGTCGGCGACGACCGGCCCCTCGAGCCGGGCGGCCGTGTCGTGCCAGCCGAGGCCGCCGCGGCGCGGATGGTCGCTCGCATCGAGCCGGTCGCCGCCGAGCCCCGTCAGGTCGATCCCGCCCACGAACGCCGTCTCGTCGTCGACGACGACGAGCTTCTCGTGGTGGCAGTGGAACGGTCGCTCCTTCGCGTCGAGCGCCATCGAGATTCTCGTCCCCCGGACGAGCTCGTCGCGCGCGTCGCGGACGTCGCGCCGGTCCGGGTGGAAGAGCGGCAGCGGCGCCCCGGCCCACGCGAGCACACGGACGTCCACTCGCCCGGCCGCCTCCGCGAGCAGCTCGCGTAGTGCCGGCCCTCCTTCCTCGAGCCGGAACCCGGGATCGAAGTGCCAGCCGGCCAGATGGACGTGCGAGCGCGCGGAGGAGATCGCCGCGGCGATCCGCGGCAGCGCCTCGCTCCCGTCGACGAGCGGCTCGACTACGCACCCGGGCCGCGGCGCGGAGGACGCGGTGGTCGCCCAGCCGTCAGCGACGGGATCGATCGCCCCCGCGCTCCCACGCCGCCGAAGCCGCCGCGCGTGATGCGCGTGGATCGCGCGCTCGATCCTGTCGCCGACGAGGTCGTCGATCCGGTTGAGCGGATAGGGAGCCACGGCGCGCTCTTGCCCGCGCCGCGGAATCTCACCCCGTGCTGGTCGTGTACGGCGAGTTGTATTGCGAGTAGCCGTACGTGCCGGAGCCGCTGATGGCCGTGCCGGTGAACGACGGCGTCGGGAAGTCCAGCACAGGCAGGTTGGCGACGGCCGGGCCCATGAAGTTGTGCCAGATCTCCGCGGGGAGCGTTCCGCCGGCTACCTGGTAGACGCCCTCGATGTTCTGGAGCGGGATCTCGCCTCTCGGATAGCCGACCCAGACACACGTCGCGAGCTGCGGCACGTAGCCGCAGAACCAGGCGTCCTGGAAGTTCTCGGCCGTCCCGGTCTTGCCCGCCGCCGGCCGGGAGATGGCGGCCGCGGTGCCGGTGCCGTGCTGGATCACGCCCTGCAGCGCGTACGTCAGCTCCGCGTCGACGTTCGAGCCGAGCGCGCGCTGGCCCGACGCGCTGAGCTTCTGGATCAGCTTTCCGTTCGGCCCGCGAACGCTCTCGAAGGCCTGCGGCGCGTGGTGGACGCCTCCCGAGGCGAACGTCGCGTAGACGTCGGTCATCTCGAGCGGCGTGAACCCGACCGAACCGAGCGTCATCGCGCACACGGTCTTGAAGTCGTCGCCCCTGGTCGTGATCCCGAGCCGATGGGCCATCGCCTTGACGTTCCGCACCCCGGCCTTGGCGATCAGCTGGGCGAAGATCGTGTTCACGGAGTTGGCCGTCGCGTCGAGGAGGTTCATCGTTCCTGCCGCCTCGTCGGCGTAGTTGTGGACGTCCCACGGTCCATTCTTGTCTGCGCATTGCGGATCGGTGATGAAGAGCTCGGGCGGCCCGTAGAACGTGGAGTAGACCGAGTCGCCCTCGCTGAGCGCGGTGGCGAGCGTGATCGGCTTGAAGGAGCTGCCCGTCGAGCGGTGTCCCTGCGTCGCGAAGTTGAACTGCATCCGCTTCCCGCTCGGGAGGTAGTCGACCATCGCCTTCACGGCGCCCGTGCGCGGGTCGATCGCGACGAGCGCCGCGGCGGGGTCGCTCGCCGAGTTGAGAACCGACTGGACCGCGTGGGCGGCGAGCCCCTGCAGACGCGTGTCGAGCGTGGTGCGAACCCTGAGGCCGCCGAGCTCCACCTGCTTCTGGCCGATGTGCGGCAGCAGCGCGAGCTGCTGCGTCGCCCAGCCGAAGAAGTTCGGCTGATGCAGCTGCGTGTAGAGGTGGCCCGGCTTCAGCAGAAGCGGCTTCTGCGTGGCCTCTCGGAGCTTCGTCGCGGTGATGTAGCCGTTCTTCCACATCGCCTGCAGCACCTCGTTCCGGCGGGCGAGCGCCGCGTGGGGGTTGCGGAACGGGTCGTCGGTCGTCGGCGCCTGCGGGAGCCCGGCGAGCAGCGCCGCCTGCGCGAGCGAGAGCTCGGACGCGCTCTTCGAGAAGTACGTCGTCGCGGCGGCCTGGGCGCCATACGCGTGTCTCCCGTAGAAGACCTCGTTGAGGTAGTCGGCGAGGATCTGCTTCCGCGGGTGCTTCTCGAAGACCTTCTCGGCGAGGCACGCCTCCTTGATCTTTCGCGACAGGGTGCGCTGCGGGTTGCCGATGTAGAGGTTGCGGACGAGCTCCTGCGTGATCGTCGAGCCGCCCTGCACGATGTGGCCGCTCGAGATGTCCTGGTAGAAGGCCCGCGCGATGCCCTGGTAGTCGAGCGCGCCGTGCTGCCAGAACCGCGCGTCCTCGATCGCCACGGTGGCCTCGGGCAGCCACGGCGAGATCTTCGAGAGCGGCAGCGGCTGCCGGTTCGTCGCCGACGGGACGACCCCGAGCAGACGCATGTGGTTCGTGTAGAGGAAGGAGTTCTCGCCGAGCGACAGCGGGCGCAGGTCGGAGAGGTTGCACGTCGAGAGCAGGATCTGCCCGCCGGTGAAGGCGACCGTCGCGAGCAGGAGCGCGACGATCGAGGCGAGAAGGAGCGCGCCGACGAGCAGGATGCTGCGGCGCTTCCGGTTGCGGCGGCGCAGGCGGCCGTGCCGGGCGGCGAGCAGCCGCTCGAACTCGAGGTCGGCGCGCGCCGGCTGCCGGCGGTGCGGCCCTCTCCCGTTACGACTTTGATCGCCTGCCACTCCTCCGCCATTGTGCTTCATACGGCCGCTCGAGAAACCGGACCACCTCGCGTTTGCGGGTCGCCGGTCAGGGGATCTTCCCGTCCGTGACGGCGCTCGCTCTCTCCTCGGGGCTGACCAGCATCCACGACCTGTTCCACTCCGCGGGCTTCGTCATCGCCCGGAACGTCGTGATCGCGCTCGCCATCGTCTTCTGGCTGGCGCTCGGGTTCTGGGTGTACAAGGACGCGCGCCGCCGGATCGGGGACCCGTTTCTCGTGTTCGTGGCGACGCTGCTCGGACTCGCCCCGCCGTACATCGGCCCGGTCGTCTACCTCCTCTTCCGTCCCTCGGAGACCATCGAGGATGTCCGCTCTCGGCGCGCCGAGCTGCAGGCGCTCGAGCAGCAGCTCGCGCGCTCGCAGCCGGCATGCCCCGTCTGCTGCATAGCGGTCGAGCCCGACTACCTCGCGTGCCCGGTCTGCACGACGACGCTGCGGCAGCCGTGCGCGAGCTGCAATGCGCCGCTCGACCCCCTCTGGCAGATGTGCCCGTACTGCACCTCCCCGATCGGGCCGTCACAGGTCGACCTCGACGCCGCGCTGACGGCGGAGGCACACACGATCGCGCTGGTGGACGACGTGATCCCGCTCGTGCCTCAGTCCGAGGCTCGCACCGCAGACGCCTAGCTCGTCGGGCCGGTATCCGACCCACCGCGACGGTCGTTCTAGCTAGGTCTATCGAAGGGAGTCCGACCGTGCTGATCGTCGGTGTTGTCGCTATCTGTGTTGTTCTCTTCCTGCTGGCGCTGCTCGCCCCGCGGCTGTCGCGCAAGCCCCAACGGGCCGTCGACCAGGGCTTCGCCGGTGGGGCACGGGCAGCAGGCCACGCGCCCGGCCCTCTCGGTCGTTGGCTTGCGAAGCCTTTCCGGTCTTCCCAGAGAGCCGCCGACAAGAGCGCCGCCGCGGGGAGGAAGGCGCACCACAAGGTGAGCTGAATACGTCGCGTACCTGTTTCGGTTGCGAGCTCGTTAGCCGCTCAATTGCTGGTCTAGATGAAGGAGGGGTTCGATGCCTGTCTGGGCATGGATCATCGTCGGAATCGGGGTTCTTGTGGTCGTCGGGTTGGCGTGGCTGGGCGTGGATCGCCAGCGGTCGCGGCACCTGCAGGAGAAGTTCGGGCCCGAGTACGGGCGCACCGTGGCGGACCGCGGGGATCGTCGCGCGGCAGAGTCGGAGTTGCGCGAGCGCGAGCAGGTTCGCGAGCGGCTCGAGATCACACCACTGTCCGCGCGTCAGCGCGAGAACTACGGCCGCGAGTGGGAGCAGGTGCAGTCGGAATTCGTCGACGACCCGTCGGGCGCCGTCGCACATGCCGATCGGCTCGTCGCCGAGGTGATGCGCGAGCGTGGCTATCCCGTCGACGACTTCGAGCAGCAGGCGGCCGTCGTTTCGGTCGACCACCCCGACGTCGTGGCCAACTACCGCGAAGGCCACACGATCTACCTCAACTTCGACCGGGGTGACGCCTCGACCGAAGATCTGCGGCAGGCCATGCAGCACTACCGCGCCCTGTTCGACGAGCTCCTCATGAATCCCGCGGAGGAGCCCCTCAGCCGGGAACCGGAGCACGTGCAGACAAGCGATTCCACGAGGAGCGAGACGAGACTATGAGCGAACAGGACAATCTCACCACCCGTGACCTTGCCGAACCGCGCCACGGTGACGATGGAACTGCCCAGGACATACCGCTCACGCGCGAGCAAGAACCGGATGCGGGCGGAGTCGAGCAGGGTGCACATACCACCGATCGCGCTGACGCCGACATGGAAGCGACCGCGCCGCTGTTGCCTTCGGATCAGAGCGGCCGCTTCGAGCAGCGGTGGCACGAGATCCAGGCGAGCTTCGTCGACCAACCCCGTCAGGCAGTCGAGCAGGCCGACACACTCGTCGCCGAGCTGATGCAGGAGCTTGCCTCAGGATTCTCCGAAACCCGCTCCGGGCTCGAGGCACAGTGGGACAACGAGGGAGACGACGTCTCGACCGAAGACCTACGTGTGGCGCTCACGCGCTACCGCTCGTTCTTCAACCGCCTCCTGTCCGCGTAGCAACCGGAGCCGCCGGCCGGGACTCCCGCTCCCGGCCGGCGGCCTCGGCCGGATGCAACGAGGGCTCGAAGCCGACGGGGAGACTCGAACTCCCGACCCCATCATTACGAGGGCTGATCAGCTGTCGTCCGAGGACGTGCCTAGTCGCGCTAAGCCGCATGGCTCCGAGGGATTGACGCCACGGCGATGGCGGCCGAAGACCTCAAACGACAGAGGCGTAGACCCCGCGTAGACCTCGCGATGACCCGGTGCTGGCCGGGACGCGCGCGGAGCGGAAGCGCCTCGACTAGCCCCGATTTCCCGTAGACCTCGAGATGGGCGCCGCGCGCTGCCGCGCCCGCGCCCGTGAACTCTCTCCAGGTCTCTCCGCGTCCCCAGTTCGTTGGGGGGCCCTCCACCGAGACGGCCACGCGGTAGACGTCGCCACGCGTTGAATCGACGCGCAAACTAGCCCGCTAAGACCCAGAACGAAGAAGACGTCGGCGGGGTTAAATGCGATGCCGTGAGCGGTTCCGCCAAGAAGGAACGGGTCAGGAATCCGGCCACCGTGCGTCAGGGCGGATACGAGGTTGCCGGCGAGACCCCCCGCGCAGGTCGCAGCAGCCGCGCACACGATGGGCGACGATCGAAGCGCGAGCACGAAGCAGCACGTCAGAAGGATGAACGAACCGAGAATCCACGCCGCTGAGCGGTGGTGAAACAGCTCCGGCGGCGGCGGCCACAGAGCCTTGGCCGCGAGGTCGATGGCGGCGAGCGCTGACGCACATCCTGCAATTGCGATCAGCCGCCTAAACATCCCTCCATCTATCGGCTCACACCCTCCAGCTGATGAGCAGTCAAGCTGCCCCTGCGGCTAAGCGATGCCAATGCGGCTGCCGATACGTCGTCCATGACGAGAGTGCGAATTGTCCAGATCGCCGCAGTGGGGGTTGCCCTGGCGGGCTGCGCGCTCTTCCTGCTGAATGTGCAGACGAGCGCGCATGCTTGGCGGCACACCAACCCGGCTGGCGCTCAGGGCGTGACCCGCAATATCCCTATCCCTGCGAAGCAGCCGGCTCGAGACGCCTCCGGATCAGCCGGTTGGTTCTGGGAGGAGGGAACACCGGGATGGCGCCCGGGGGAGCGGATCCAGGGATATCCCATTGCCGGGGCTACCGCGAAAGAGCTAGCAAGAGCCAGAACGTCGGCGGTTCGCTCCGGCCTTCAGTGGCCAGGCGTTCGAGTCGTCGATGCGGTCCACACCACGAGGCGCCGGTTTCTCGCAATTCTCGCCGCGCCGACGGCCAACGATCCCGCGCGCACGTGTCTCGGCGCGATGCTCGATGGAAACGCGAAGGTCGAGTGGCTATGCCCGGGCAGAAGCGGGCCGGGAAGCGATCTCGGGCACTCGCCCGCTCTGATCGCTGCGACGAGCCTCGACTGGCCGGTTGCACCCGGGACGGCGAGGAACAAACACCCGCTCGATCTCGTCGGCGTCGCGCGCGGTGACGTTCGCCGGATCGTCCTGAGCGCTCCCGGATTCCCGCCCAGCCCGATCTACGAGCGCGGCCACACCTGGGGACAGTTCAATGCTGCCTGGATAGTCACCGACCGCAGCGCCAGACTGAGGATCTACGGGCAGTCCGGCCTGCTCGAAGTTGTTCGTCTCGCCATCGGGCCGGGGCAAACGCGCGTCTTCCGCTGACGTACCTGCGCCGGCGTCCTCACGCCCGCGAACATGGCGAGACGCAGATACATCTCGATGCTCAGATTGCCTCGCTAGACGGCAGCACTTTCAGAGTGCATCTGTGTCTCGCTGGCTAGTGAGGCAGATGGCGGCCCGAAACCGGCCGGCATCGCGGACGTTCGCGGAGTAGCTACGCGACGCTCAGTGTGAGCGTCTCGCGGGTGGCGTCGGGACCGATCGCGGCTCGTTCTTCGCTCGTGAGTGCGGCGAGCCATTCGTCGAGGGCGTCGCGGACGAGCTCGCGCGCTTCGTCGAGCGTGGGCGCGCAGGTGATCACGCCGGGCAGCTCCTCGATCGTCGCGCGCACCCAGCCCTGCTCGTCCGGCTCGAAGACGACATGCAGGTCCATGCCCACAGGGTACTTCGACGCCGCCCGCCGCGGGATACTCCGGTCCGTGACGTCGCTTCGCGAGCTTGAGCGGCACCTCGTGGCCAACGGCTGCGAACGGGTCCGCCACGGGTCGCGCCACGACGTTTGGCGAAGCCCGGAGGCGGAGCGGCCGGTGACCGTGCCGCGGCACCGCGAGATCCCGTTCGGGACCGCGCGGGCGATTTGCCGTCAGCTCCGGATTCCCGATCCGCCGCGCTGAAACGGCTCAGATCTCGATGCCGAGGCCGCGCTCCGGGACGAGCTGGCGCTCGAGCTCCATCATCCGACGTAGCCGCACGAGACGGTCGGCGTCGACCTCGCGTTCGCTCGCTTCCAGCATGCGGACGCAGTCGACGGCGGAGGCGACGGCAGGCCGCAGGCCGCGGCCGAGGTTCTCGCGTCCGGCGCGGCGGCGCAGATCGTCGTAGCCACGCGTCCCCCACGGCTCCGGCACGATCCGCAGCTCGCCCGCGCGCGTCGACGCGGTCACCGGATCGGCCGAGGCAAGCTGGCCACCGTTCACCGGTGCCTCGAGCTGCTCGAGGGCGCGGGCGAGCCGGCGCAGGTTCTCTTCACGAAGCGAGGGGACGATGTCGAGCCCGCGCGTCGTCTCGCCGCTCCCGTTGACGACACGGGCGAAGCCGCCCACGACGACGTAGCTCACGCGCTCACGGTCGAGCGCCACGAGGAGCGCGTAGGGATCGAACGGCGGCTGCTTGGTCACGCCTGGCCCTCCAAACGCTCGAGAAGTGCCTGGACGCGCTGCTGGGGGGCCTCGAGCAGGCTCGTCTCCAGCTCGGCGTCAAGCGCGGGCGTCTCCTCCCGCTCGCCGATCTCGATCCTGAGGACGAAGCCGCACGCCTCCACGACCGCGCGGAGGTTCTCGAAGCTAGGCTCCTGGCCGCCAACCTCCCAGCGGGCGACCTGTGCGCGCTCACGGCCGAGCCGCGCCGCCAGCTCGCTCTGCGTCAGGCCGGCCCGCAGGCGCGCCTCGCGGATGATCTGCGCTGCCGTCATCGCCGACGATTCTACCTCCGTGTTGACTCAGCAGCGCGTGGCTGATAAGTTACGCGCCTCAGGTCGGTACCGGAGCAGCAGCTCTCGCTCCCGCTGTTCGACCCGCAGCCGCCCGAGCCCCGCCCGGAGCCCGCGGCCGCCGAAGACCCGACGCCGCGTCCACCCGAGCCGCCGGCCGTCGACGAAGCGCCGCTCGCTCCCGGATTGCTGACGACGTGCGAGACGGCCGCGCTCCTGCACGTCCACCCGCGGACGGTTCAGCGCCTTGTCGAGCGTGGCCAGCTCGAGGCGATCCACCTCGGCACCGCCGTCCGCTTCGACCCGGGCGACGTTGCGGCGCTCACCGAGCGGGAGAAGCGGCAGCCGGCGGCAGCCCCTACCGCGCTCGCCGACCGCGTCCGCGCCTCACGCGGCTCCCGCGTCTCCTTCGCCGAGCGCCTACGCTCACGCCAGCATGAGCATCGAGCGGCTCAGGCGTAAGGACGGCAAAAGCGTCTACGTCGTCCGCTGGTACGAGAGCGGCCGTGGCAGCAGACGCCGCAAGCGCACCTTCGACCGGCGCCGCGACGCCGAGCTCTTCGAGGCCTCGCTTCGGCGGGCGCGGCAGCTGGGCCAGCTCGCCTCCGAGGTGATCGGCTCCAACGCGACGCTCGAGGAGTTCCTCGTCGAGTGGTGGGACACCTACGCCGTCACGCACCTGCGCCCGAACACGCTCGCCGGCTACACGACGCTGCTCGACCGCTGGATCGTCCCCTACCTCGGCCGCAAACGCCTGCGCGAGATCACCCGCGAGACGATCGACGGCTACTGCGCCCAGCTACGGCTCGACGGCGCCGGCGTCCCAACCGTCAACCGAGCGCTCGGTCTGCTGCAGGGCGTCTTCCACCGCGCCGTCGAGTGGCGCCGCCTGGCCTGGAACCCGGTCCTCGGCACCCGCAGGCTCAGCCACAGCCGCGCCACCACCATCGACGCGCGGACGCCGGAGGTCGTCGAGGCGGTCCGCCGGCAGCTCGACCAGCAGAACGCGGCGCTCGTCAGCGTGCTCGCCTACGAGGGCCTGCGACCCGGCGAGGCGTACACACTCACCTGGGGCGACGTGCTCGACGACCGCGGCCGCGCTCGCAAGCGCCTCGTCGTGCGCACTGCGCTCTCCGACGGCGAGGTGACAACGCCGAAGTCGCAGCGGGCGCGAGAGCCCGAGTTCTTCACGCCCGTCGCGCGTGAGCTCGTCGCGCTCCACCTCGCGCAGGGCCGCCCGCCCACCGACGCGCTCGTCTTCCCGGACGCCGCCGGCGGCCACCTGCGCCGCCAGAACTGGCGCCGCCGCGTCTGGATCCCCGCGCTCGAGCGCGCCGGCGTCCGCTACTTCCGCAGCTACGACCTCCGCCACACCTGCGCGACGCTGCTCCTGTACGAGGGCCGGACGCTGAACGAGGTCGCCGAGCACCTGGGCCACTCCGACCCAGGCTTCACCGCCCGCACCTACGCACACGTCATGCGCGACGCCTCACGCCGCCGCCGCGTCCCGATAACGCAGGCAATCCGCACGGCACGAGCCGCCGCCGCGCGTAGACCCCGCGTAGACCCCACGACGGAAAAGCGGCCCTCTGAGCAGAGCCGCTTCGACAAGAAATCCCTGCAAATCCGGAGAGCCGACGGGGAGACTCGAACTCCCGACCCCATCATTACGAGTGATGTGCTCTACCAGCTGAGCTACGTCGGCGGAGAGCGTCCAGTCTAGCCCGAGCGATACGAGACCTTCTCGCGCCGGCCCGTCTCCCCTGAGCGGACAATCGCGTCGCAGATCTCGGAGGCGCGATAGCCGTCCTCGAAGTCGGCGCCGTACGGCGCGACCTCGTGCTCACCCGCCACCGCTGCGAGAAAGTGGTGGAGCTCGTGGACGAACGTGTCGCCCCAGCCGACGATGTGTCCCGGCGGCCACCAGTGCTCCCAGAACGGATGCTCGGCCTCGGAGACGAGCACCGTCTTGAAGCCTCTCGCGCGGTCGCCGTCGGCGCGAAAGACCTGCAGCTCGTTCAGCCGCTCCATGTCGAAGGCGAGCGAGCCCTTCGTGCCGTTGATCTCCCACTGGAACGCGTTGCGGCGCCCGTGGGCGAAGCGGGTCGCCTCGAGCGTGCCGACCGAGCCGTTCGCGAACCCGACCGCAGCCTCGACCGCGTCGTCGACCTTCCGCCCCGGCAGGAACGTGTGCGCGAAGCCGGAGACGGTCTCGATCTCGCCGTTGAGGAAGCGCGCGAGGTCGACGACGTGCGTCATCAGGTCGCCGAGCGCACCGGAGCCGGCCGCGTCCACGTCGAAGCGCCACGTGTCGAGCGACGGGTCGTCGCCCCAGTCCTGCAGGTAGCGGCCGCGGAAGTGGCGCACCTCGCCGAGCTCGCCCGCCTCCACCATCTCGCGGGCGAGCCGCACCGCCGGGACGAACCGGTAGTTGAACGCGCACATGTGCTTGACCCCGGTCCCGGCGACCGCCTTCCAGATCTCGTAGCTCTCTCCCGCGTCGCGACCCAGCGGCTTCTCGCAGACGACGTGCTTGCCGGCCCGCGCTGCGGCGATCGTCGGCTCGGCGTGCAGCGAGTTCGGGCCACCGTTGTCGAAGAGCCCGATCCGCTCGTCCGCGACGAGGTCGCGCCAGTCGGTGGTCGCGTACTCCCACCCGAAGCGGCGCGCGGCCCCGCCGACGGCCTCCTCGTCACGGCCCGCGATCCCGATCAGCTCTGGCTCGAGCGGCGGCGGCCACGTGATGTAGGAGATCTTCCGGAACGCGTTCGAATGGGCCTTGCCCATGAACGCGTAGCCGAGCATCCCCACGCCGATCCTCGCCACGTGGGCGATAGTACGCGCGTGGGTGCGCAGGTGAAGTGGGGCATCGTCTCCACGGCTGACATCAACTCGAAGGTGATTCCCGGCGCGCACGAGTCGGACAAGGTCGAGCTCGTGGCGGTGGCCAGCCGCGACCGCGCGCGCGCCGAGGCGTACGCACGCGAGTGGGAGATCCCACACGCCTACGGCTCCTACGACGGGCTGCTCGCCGACCCCCAGATCGAGGCCGTCTACATCTCGCTGCCCAACACGCTGCACGCGGAGTGGTCGATCAAGGCGGTCGAGGCGGGCAAGCACGTGCTCTGCGAGAAGCCCTTCACGCGACATCCGGACGAGGTCGACGCCGCGTTCGACGCCGCCGAGCGGAACGGCCGGCTGCTGAGCGAGGCGTTCATGTACCGCCACAACCCGCAGACCGCGAAGCTCGTGGAGCTCGTGCGGGAGGGCGCGATCGGCGAGCTGCGGCTCGTCCGCTCCGCGTTCTCCTACGGGCTGTACGACGAGGAGAACATCCGCCTCCGCACCGACGTCGAGGGCGGCGCCCTGATGGACGTCGGCTGTTACAACGTCTCGGGGTCGCGCCTGCTCGCCGGCGAGCCGGAGCGGGTCTGGGGCGAGGCGTGGTACGGACCTTCGGGGACGGACTGGGTCTTCACCGGCACGCTGCGCTTCCCCGGGGACGTCATCGCCACCTTCGATTGCGGCACCGCCCTCGCGTCGCGCGACGAGCTGGAGGCGATCGGCAGCGAAGGCTCGCTCTTCCTCGACGACCCCTGGCACTGCAACCGGCCGGTGATCGAGGTGCGGCGCGACGACGAGGCCGTCGAGCGCATCGAGCTCGAACCCGCCGACTCGTACCGCCTCGAGCTCGAGAATCTGAGCGACGCGATCCGCGGCGAGGCCGAGCTGCTGCTCGGGCGGCAGGACGCCCTCGCCCAGGCGCGGACGCTCGGGGCGCTGCACCGCTCGGCGACGGAGCACGAGCCCGTGTCGGTGTGACCCCGGACGAGGCGCGCGAGCGGGCCGCAGCGATGCTGGCTGACGCGGGCATCGTCCTCACGCCGGCCGAGCGCGGGCAGATCGAGGTGGCCGATCTCGGGCTCGGCGAGCTCGAACGCACCGGGCTGCAGATCCTCACGTACGTGAACACCGAGCGCGTCTGCGCGAAGGAGCTCGTGCTCTTCCCGCACCAGGTCTTCCCCGAGCACCGTCATCCGCCGGTCGGCGACGATCCCGGGAAGGAGGAGACCTTCCGCTGCCGCGCCGGCTCGGTCGTCCTCTGGGTCGACGGGGTCGGCGAGGTCGAGCTCGGGCCGGGCGACCAGCTCACGATCCCGCCGGACACGCTGCACCGGTTCCGGGCCGGAGCGCGAGGAGCCGTCGTCTCCGAGTTCTCGACGCGCAGCCGCGACGAGACGGACGTGTTCAGCGATCCGCGGATCGTCCGATAGCGGCCAACGCGAGCGCTTCGTCCTCTTCGCCCGGCAGGCCGCTGACCCCGACGGCGCCCACGCGCTTCTCGCCCTCGAACACGGCCACCCCGCCGAGAAAGAACGTGAAGAACGGATCGAAGCTCGCGCGCTCGACCGGGTCGTCCTTCACCTTCTCCGCCAGCCCGCGGGTAGTGGGCGCGTCGCTGCGCGCTGCCGTGTACGCCTTCCGTTGCGCGTTCAGCCGCGTGTCCGGCGCTGCGCCGTCCATCGTCGCAGCACACACGATCTCGCCGTGCGCGTCGGCCACGAATACCGAGACGGGCCCGGACGCGTTCTCGACGACGTAGTCGACGATCGCGCGGGCGTGCTCCAGTCTCATGCGGAGATGCTAATGCCCCTGCAAGGCAGCTAGATTGGGTCGCCGGATGGCCGCGCTCGAGATCCGGGACACGCAGTACCCGGTCGTGCTCCCCGGGCTCCGCGATCCGCGGCTCCATCTCGCCGCGACGATCACGTCTCTGCAGGTGATCGGGCAGGCCGGATTCCACTTCGAGCTCTCGATCGCGCAGATCCTGCTCGCGCTCGGCACCTCGGCCGTGCTGGAGGTCGCGATCGCGATGCGCACCCAGCGCGTGATCCTCTGGCCGGCGAGCGCGCTGCTCACCGGCAACGGCGTCGCCTTCGTCCTGCGGGTCCCTGGCACGGCGCACGGCGACTGGTGGAGCCTGCGCGGGTGGTGGATCTTCGTGGTGGCGGCAGCGATCTCGCTGCTCTCGAAGCACGTCATCCGGTGGCGCGGCGAGCACATCTTCAACCCGTCCAACATCGGCCTCGTCGTCTGCTTCCTCGCGCTCGGCAGGAGCCGCGCGGCGCCGCTCGACTTCTGGTGGGGACCGACCTCGGCGTGGCTCGCCCTGGCGCTCGCGATCATCGTGGCGGGGGGGTTCGCGATCCTCCGGCGGCTGAAGCTCCTGCGCGTCGCGCTCGGCTTCTGGATCTCGTTCACCGCGGCGATCGGGGTGCTCGCGCTCTCGGGCCACACGATGACCGCGCGCTGGCACCTCGGCCCGATCTCGGGCTTCCACCTCTGGTGGGTCCTCATCACCTCGCCGGAGGTGCTCGTCTTCCTCTTCTTCATGATCACCGACCCGAAGACGGCGCCGCGCTCGCCGAGGGGACGCATCGCGTACGCGGTCTCCCTGGGACTCCTCGCGGGCGTGCTGATCGCCCCGACGACCTCGGAGTTCGCCGCGAAGGTCGCGCTGCTCGGCGCGCTGGCGATCGTCTGCCTCGCGCTGCCGCTGCTGCGCCTCGTGACGAGGCCGGTCGATCGGCGGCTCGTCGTCGGCCTCGCGTCCGCCGCCGTTGCAGTGTCCGTGGCGGCGATCGTCGTCGGCAATGCGCCCGCGGTCGCGGATGCGTCGCGCACGCTCCCGCCCGGGGGCCTCCCGCCGCTCACGATCCTGCCGGGGCAGGGCGTCCAGACGAAGCTCGACCTCCACACGGCGCAGCTGATCGCCCACGACCTGCTGGCGGCGAAGCCGTCCACAGGGAGCGCCCCGCTCCGGATCCAGCTCGTCCAGGGCGAGGAGCAGGGCCCGCCGACCGCGACGGTGCAGCTCGCCGGGCTCACGTACAGCCTCCACCAGACCGCAGGCGGGCACTGGGCGCTGCCCTCGGCGGTGGAGCCGCGCCAGGTCGCGGCTGCCCCCGTGAGCACGGTGCTCCGCGGCTTGCGGCTCACCGACGTCGCGCCGGCGGTCGGCCTCGACTTCCGCCAGGACTCGTTCCGCTACGGGGTATCGAAGGACTACACGGCGATGATGGGCGGGGGGATCTGCTGGCTCGACTACAACGGCGACGGCTGGGAGGACCTGTTCGCCGTCAACTCGTACTCGAGCGCCGACGCGACGCAGTGGGAGGCGCACGGCGGTCTACCCCGCACGCAGCTGTTCGAGAACCGCGACGGACGTTTCCGCAACGTCACCGCGAAGGCTCACGCCGGGCTCGCGGTGCAGGGCGACGGCTGCGTCGCGGCGGACCTGAACGGCGACGGCCGGACCGACCTCGTCGTGACGACGACGAGCGGGATCGAGCTGCTCTGGAACCGCGGCCACGGGACGTTCGAGGAAGGCGGCCGCGCCTCGGGGATGACCGCGTCCGGCTGGTACACGGGCGTCGCCGTCGCCGACGTGAACGGCGACGGCCGCCCCGACGTCTTCGTCGCCGGCTACGCGCGGCCATTCGACCAGGTGCCGAACTCGCTCGCCGGCTTCCCGACGAACCTCGTCGGTGTTCGCGACCTCCTCTACCTGAACGAAGGAACCCGCCAAGGCCGCGACCGTTTCCGCGAGGTCGGCGTCCAGGCGGGGCTCGAATCCTCCTCCTTCTCGCACGGCCTCGGCGCCACATTCCTCGACGTCAACGGCGACGGCCGGCCCGATCTCTACGTCGCGAACGACGAGGATCCGAACCAGTTCTACGTCGACGTCCCGTGGCCGGGCGGGGCCAGGGCGGACCCCGCGGGCCTCGGCTTCCGCTTCGAGAACCGCGCCGCACCCGCGGGGGTGGCGGATCCGTACGCCGGCATGGGCGTCGCGGTCGACGGCGGCGGCGCCGTTCCCCTCCGCCTCTTCGTCACCAACTCGCGCAACGAGCCCTCGGCGGCGTTCGTGGGGAGAAGCCCCTCCTCGTTCGCGAATGCGCGCCCGGACTACGACCCCGCCCTCGGCGCCGGATTCGCAGGCTGGGGCGACTCGTTCGTCGACCTGGCGAACTCGGGCCGGTCCGACCTCGTGCTCGCGACCGGCGGGATCCCCGTGACGAGCCTGGAAAAGGACGCAGGCCCGCTGAAGGTCGTCGCGCCGCTGGCCGGGGAGCAGGCCACGGGCTACGGCGTCGCGCCGGGCCTCGCGCCGGCCGGCCTGCGCGTGAACGGGCGCGGACTCGCGGCGGCCGACGCCGGCAACGACGGCCGGATGGAGATCGCTGTCAACTCGATCGGTGGCAAGCTCCTCCTCCTGAGGCCGGGCGGCCCGGCCGGCCACTGGCTCGACGTGAGGCTCTCGCGATTCACCCCCGGCGCGGTGGTGACCGTCGTCCCCGCGAGCGGCAAGACGCTACTGTCGCAGGAGGTTCGCGCGGGGGGCAGCTATCTGTCCTCCGAAGATCAGCGCCTTCATTTCGGCCTGGGCTTCGAGCCGAGCGCGGCGCGCGTGACCGTCCGCTATCCATGGGGCGGCCGGAGCGTCCTGCGGAATGTCCGCGCCGACCGGATCGTCGAGATCGCAGTGCCGCCGCACCCGCTTCCGCGCGCCGCGGCGCCGGCGTCGTACCGGCTCGCCGGCTGCACGCGTCCCACCACGCGCCGCTCGATCGCGACCGTCTGGACGGAGACAGCGGTCGCCGCGCTCCGCTCCGGTGCCGCGAGCGAGCCGGTTCAGGCGCGCGGCCTCTTCGACCTGTCCACGGCGATGTGGGAGGCGTGGAAGGCGCGCGCGGACGACGTCGCGGTCAGCTACGCCGCCTACCGGGTGCTCCTCTGGGAGTCGTCCTTCGACTCCAACCTGAGCCGCACGTTCGCGCTCCTCACGCGGGAGATGCGTGCGCTCTGCTACTCGCCCGACTTCACGACGAGTGTCGGACGCTCGCCGGCGGCGATCGGGAACCAGGTCGCCGAGGCCGTGATCGCTGCCGGCCGGCGAGACGGCTCGAATGAGTCGCTCCACTACGCCGACCCGAGCTTCACGTCGCGCAACCAGCCGCTGATCGTCCACGCGGCCGGCTCCACGGTGGAGGACGCGACGTTCTGGCAGCCGCTCGCGCTCGGGACGATCCAGCCGCACAGCCTGACCGCGGTGCCTGCCGGTGTGCAGAGCTTCATCGGCGCGGAGTGGGGACGCGTCCGGAGCTTCGCGCTCCCGAAGCGGCCGCTCGATCCGGGGACGGCGCCGCTCGGTGACCCGTCGGGCGGCGCCTACAAGCGCGCAGCGGTCGCCGTGCTGCGCGCGACGGCAAAGGGACGTGCGCCGCGAGAGTGGTCGCCACTGGACTGGGCCACGCTGGCCGCGCGCGAGGCGCCCGGGGCTCTCGCGAAGGACGTCCGCCTCTATCTCGGGCTCGGCGCCGCGCTCAACGACGCCGCTGTCGCCACGTGGGGCGCGAAGCGTGCCGACCTGGCGCCGCGGCCGATCTCGATGATCCGCTACCTCGCCTTCCAGGGCCAGTCGAGCGTCCGCGGCCGTGGCGACTACCGCGCCGACGGGCTGCCGCTCGTCCCCGGTCTCGTCGAGCTCCGGGACGGCAAGGTCGAGGTGCGCTCCCGGGGACGGTGGATCGCAGGAGCGGCGTGGTCGCCGCCGGTCGACACGCCCGCATCTCCCGGCGGCGTCGCCGAGGGGAGCGCGTTCGCCTACGCGGCCGGCGGCGTGCTCGAGACGCTCACCGGCCGCGCGTACGCGGGTGAGATTCGCCGGGCCGCCGAGGCGCCGCTCGCGGGCGGGATCGACGTTCCGTCGGACATGGCCGCGGGCCGCACTCTGGGCCGGCGCGTCGCGTCGCTCGTCCTCCGCAAGCTGCGGCGGTACTAGCGGCCGGAGCGCGCCTGCAGCCGCACGGCGACCGTGTCGAGCGTCACCGCGCCGAGCAGCACGAGCCCGGTGACGATGTAGATCCAGCCGTTCGAGATGTTGAGCGTGTTGAGGCCGTTCTGCAGCGTGCCGATCAGAATCGCGCCGAGCAGGGCGCCGCGCACCTCGCCACGCCCGCCGAAGAGGCTGACGCCGCCGATCACGGCGGCGGCGATCGCGTTCAGGAGCAGGTTGCCCGGCGGGAACGTCAGCGCGACCGAGTTCACCTGGGCGGCGAAGATGATGCCGCCGACTCCGGCGGTCGCGCCCGAGATCATGAACACGAGCACCCGGATGCGCGGCACGCTGATCCCGGCGCGGCGCGCGGCCTCGGCGTTGCCGCCGACCGCGTAGACGTGGCGGCCGAACGTCGTCCACTTGGCGAGGAACGTCAGGACCACGAAGAAGAAGACGACGATCAGTCCCGCGAGCGGCAGGCCTTCGGGCGTCTCGATGATCTTGCCGTGGTTCGCGACTGCGACGGTCCCGAAGGCCGCGATCCCGATCCCGATCGTCTTCAGCGTCGCGCTCGTCCAGCTCTGCTGGGCGATCTGCGTGCCGCGCGCGACGATCTTCCTGTAGAGGACGCTGCCCGGGTAGAGCGCCGTGAAGATCGCCGCGATCAACCACCCGAACGTCGGCGAGAAGATGTACGCGTCCGTGTAGTTGATCCAGCGGTCCTGGATGATGATCGTGCCGCGCTGCTGGAGCTTGTTCAGGATCACCCCCTGCCAGATCAGGAAGCCGCCGAGCGTGACGACGAACGACGGAACGCCGACGAACGCGACGATCGAGCCCTGGACGCCGCCGATCACGGCACAGGCGGCGACAGCGACGAGCATCGCGAGGATCCCGTTCATCTGCCAGCTGCTGCCCGGCAGCTGGAGCTCGGCGACGATCAGGGCGCCGATGCCCGCGAGGTAGCCGATCGAGAGGTCGATCTCGCCGAGCAGGAGCACGAAGACGACGCCGTACGCGAGCATCGCCGTGCCCGCGGACTCCGTGATCAGGTTGACGAAGTTGACGGACGTGAAGAAGTTCGTCGCCGTGAAGCCGAAGAGGATGACGACGGCGATCTCGCCGACGATGATCGGCAGCGCCCCGAGGTTGCCGGTGCGCAGGTTGAGCCGGGCGCGCTCCATTGCGCCGCGGAACCCACCCGGGAGCTGCTCCTCCTCGAGCGGCGGCGCGCGATCCGGGCCGACGACCTCCGCCGACGTCACGCCCCGGCTCCGGCGGGCGCGGCCGACGGGATCCCGGCAACCTTGGTCGGCTTGCCGGCGGTGATCGCCTCGACGACGGCCTGCTGCGTCGTCTTCAGCCGCTCGAACACGCCGACGTTCCGCCCGAGACGCAGCACCGCGATGCGGTCGGCGGTCTCGAACACGTCGTGGAGGTTGTGCGAGATGAGGATCACTCCCAGCCCCTGCTGGCCGAGACGCCGGACGAGCGCGAGCACCTGCTCGGTCTGCGCCACGCCGAGCGCCGCGGTCGGCTCGTCGAGGACGACGAGCTTCGAGTTCCACATGACGGCGCGGGCGACCGCGACCGACTGGCGCTGCCCGCCCGAGAGCGTCGCCACCGTCTGGCGGACCGACTTGATCGTCGTGACCGCCAGCGACTTGAGCGTCTCGGTCGTGTGCTGCTCCATCGGCGCCTCGGAGAGGATCTGCCCACGGTTGAGCTCACGCCCCAGGTACATGTTCTGGACGACGTCCAGGTTGTCGCAGAGCGCGAGATCCTGGTAGACGACCTCGATCCCGAGGCGGCCCGCGTCCTTCGGGCCGTGGATGTGCACTTCCTGCCCCTCGAACAGGATCCGGCCGCTGTCGGCGGTGTGGGTGCCGGCGATGCACTTGACGAGGGTCGACTTGCCGGCGCCGTTGTCGCCGACGATTGCGACGACCTCCCCGGGCCTAACCTCGAGGTCGACGTCGTCCAGCGCCTGCACGGAACCGAACGCCTTCGTGATGCCCTGAATCTGGAGAAGTGGTGTGTCGCTCATCACGGGTCGCTGCCTGGGCAGGAGCGTGGTGGAGGCGCCCGGTCTGGACGCCTCCACCATCTCACAGAGAACGCGCTACTTGCAGTACTTCTTGTACTGCCCGATGCACACTTCGCTCTTCTTGAGCCACTTCTGCGTGAACAGCTGCTGGTAGTTCTTCTTCGTGATCCACGTCACCGGCAGCGTGAGCGTCGGCTCCTTCTTCTTGCCGTTCAACCGGAAGCCGTTCGACTTCGCGGTCTTCCCGTGAAGGAGTGCGATCGCCGCAGCTGCGGCGGCGTTCGCCTCGAGCGACACCTTCTTGTAGACCGTTCCCGACTGCCAACCGGCGAGGATGTACTGGACACCCTGCGCGGTCGTGTCCTGACCGGACAGCGGGATCGGCTTCAGGTGCTTCGCCTTGAGGTCGGCGACCACCGCGCCGGCGATGTTGTCGTTCGCCGCGATGATGCCCTGGATCTTGTTGTTCGTCTGGACGAGCATCTGGTTGAAGATGGTCGCTGCGTTGTTCGCGTCCCAGTCGGGGACGAACTTCTGCGGGCCCTTCTTCAACGTGTGCTTCTTGAAGAGCGGGTTGAGGACGGCGTCGTTGCCGCTCTTGAACCAGAACGCGTTCTGGTCGGTCTGACCGCCCCAGAGCTCGGCGACGGTGCTCGACTTCTTGTACGTCCCCTTCGCCTTCATCGCAGCGATGACACCGTTGGCCTGCGCCGCGCCGACGGCCTTGCCGTCGAACGTGACGTAGTTCGAGGCCGTGCCGCCGATCACCTGGCGGTCGTAGTCGATCGCCTTTCCGCCCTTGTCCGTGAAGAGCTTCTCGATCGAGGACGCCGAGCCGTTGTCGAGCGACGTCTCGATCACGACCTTGGCGCCCGCCGCGAGGCAGGCCTGCGCCTGTGACTTCTGCTTCAGCGGGTCGTTGAGCGCGTTGTTGATCGACGCCGAGACGCCGGCCTTCTTGAACGCCGCCGTGAGAAGCGGCTTGTCGAACTGCACCCAGCGGACGGACGACTTCGTGTCCGGCAGCAGGACGCAAACCTGAACACTCGACGTCTTCTTCGTGTTGCTCGCAACCGCGGCTGCGGAAATTGCCAGGGCGGCGATCCCGGCGCCGAGCACGAGGACCAGACCCTTCTTCCCGAACTTCTTCACCCTCTCCTCCTTCGTGCCGTTCGCTTCTGCACTACGAGAGCGCCCTCGGCGCCTCTTGGCTGTGCCGCCCCTTCACACGCACGAGAAGACTCCCATCCACCCGTGTCCAGCTCCGGTCGATCGGCGCGCCAGATACTACTCCCCCGCCGGATTGGTGCAAAGGCGGTGACGAGGCGGATCCAATAGGGTCGGCTCGATGAAGACGAGCCTCGGGATCTGGGCCTTCGGAGGCATGGCGACGCGGTTCAACCCGGGCGGCTACAAGCCCGAGCTCGCCGGCGCCACGACTGTCGAGAAGGTGCGCACCGCGGTCGAGGGGCTCGGGGAGCTGATCGACGACTACGAGTTCCACTACCCGCAGGAGCTCTCGCGCGAGAACCTCGACGCCGTCCGCGACGCGCTAGACGGGCACGGCGTCTACTGCATCGCCAGCGGCCTCCATCTCGATCCGCGCTTCGGCAAGGGAGGCTTCTGCTCACCGGACGACGCGACCCGCGGAGAGGCGCTGCGACTGACGCGGGAGGCGATCGACCTCGCCGCCGACGTCGGCGCGCAGATGATCATCTGGCCCGGGATCGAGGGCTACAACTACCCGTTCCAGACGCCGTACGCCGAGTCGTGGGCCCGTTTCGTGGACGGCATCGGCGAGGCGGCGGCGCACGCGGCCGAGCGCGGCGTCACGGTGTTCCTCGAGCACAAGAACTCCGAGCCGGCAATGAAGATCCTCATGCGGAACGTCGGCATGACGCTGCACGTGATCCACACCCTGCGCGCCCGCGGGATCTCGAACGTGAAGGTCAACATGGACTGGCAGCACCTGCTGATGAACGGCGAGAGCCTCGCCGAGTACGCGGCGCTCCTCGCCGCGGAGGGGTTGCTCGGCCATCAGCACGCGAACTCGGGGTGGGGCACCTTCGACGACGACAACATGGTCGGCGCGACGGCCTTCATGGAGACCCTCGAGCTTGCGCTCGAGCTACGCAGGGCCGGCTACGGCGAGCACGGCGAGCGGCTCGGCTTCGATCTCTACCCGTACACCGAGGACGCGGTCGGCGCCGTGAAGCGGTCGGTGCTCCAGTGGCGGTTCATCGACGGGATCGCCGCGAGGATCGACGAGGCGGAGCTGCGGCGAGCACAGCACGCGAAGGACGCCGTCCGAGCCTACGAGCTCGTCTACGCCGCGCTCGGTGCCCAAGTCTGAGGCATAATTTGGCTCTCGTCGGCCTCGACGTCGGCACCTCCGCGGTCAAGGGCGTCGCGATCGACGAGGACGGTCGCGTGCTCGCCACGGCGACCGCGGACTACCTTCTCTCGCGGCCGCAGCCCGGGTGGTCGGAGCAGGAGCCCCAGGACTGGTGGCGCGCGGCCGAGGACGTCCTCGCCCGGCTGCCCGACGGGCCGGTCGGGCTGTCGGGGCAGATGCACGGGCTCGTCGTCCTCGACGGCGAGCGCCGCGTTCTCCGCCCGGCGATCCTCTGGAACGACCAGCGCACCGCCGCCGAGTGCGCCGAGATCGAGGAGCGCGTCGGCTTCGCCCGGCTCGTCGAGCTGACCGGTAATCGTGCGCTGACGGGCTTCACGGCACCGAAGCTGCTGTGGCTGCGCCGGCACGAGCCCGAGCTGTACAGCCGCATCCGTCACGTGCTCCTGCCGAAGGACTACGTGCGCCTCCGGCTGACCGGGGAGCTCGCCACCGACGTCGCCGACGCCTCGGGAACGCTCCTCTTCGACGTCCGCCGGCGCGCCTGGTCGGAGGAGGTCTGCTCAGCGCTCGAGATCCCGCTCGAGTGGCTCCCGCCTGCGCACGAGTCGACCGAGATCGCCGGCGCCGGCGACCAGGCCGCAGCGGCGCTCGGGGTCGGGATCGCCCGCCCCGGGTCGGTCTCCGTCGTGCTCGGCACCTCCGGCGTCGTCTTCGCCGCGCTCTCCGCCTACGGGCACGATCCCGAGGCGCGGCTCCATTCGTTCTGCCACGCCGTCCCGGGCACGTGGCACGCGATGGGCGTGATGCTGAGCGCGGCCGGCTCGGCGGCCTGGCTCCGGGGCGTCCTCGGCGCCGGCCTCGCCGAGCTCGAGGTACAAGCAGCTCAGTGGCCTCCAGGGAGCGACGGCCTGCTCTTCGCGCCGTACCTCGCAGGCGAGCGGACTCCCCACCCGGACCCGGACGCGCGCGGTGCGTTCGCCGGCCTCTCCGTCCGCCACGATCGCGGCGCGCTGTGGCGGGCGATGCTCGAGGGCGTCGCCTACGGCCTGCGGGACTCGCTCGAGCTGCTCAACGAGCTCGGGGCCCGGGCAGCGACCGGCCGCGTCTCTGGCGGCGGCGCGCGGAGCGAGCTCTGGCTCCGGATCCTCGCCTCGGTGCTGCGCCTGCCGCTCGAGACGACGGAGTCGGAGGAGGGATCCGCCTTCGGCGCCGCGCTCCTCGCCGGCGTCCGCGCGGGCGTCTTTTCCGACGCCGACGAAGCGGTGGCGCGGTGCGTCCGGCCGCAGCGCCGCATCGAGCCGGAGTGGGACTACGAGCACGGCTACCGGCGCTTCCGCCGGCTCTACCCGACCCTCAGACCCCTGGAGGAGCCTTGACCGACCTCAACGGAAAGACCGCCGTCATCACCGGCGCGAGCCGCGGAATCGGAGCCGCCGTGGCGCGCATGCTCCACGAGCGCGGCTGCAACCTCGGCCTCGCGTCCCGCAGCGGCGACGATCTCGGGCTCGAGCGCGCCGTCGCGCGTCCCTGCGACGTCCGTGACCTCGACGCCATCGTCGACCTCTGCGACGCGACCGCCGAGCGCTTCGGCGGCATCGACATCGTCGTCCCGAACGCGGGTGTCGGCGCCTACGGGCCGTTCCTCGACCTCTCGCGCGAGCACCTCGACGAGATGCTCGACGTCAACCTCAAGGGCACGGTCTACGCGATTCGCGCGACGCTGCCGCACATGCTGGGGCGCGAAGGCGACGTCGTCACGCTCGCCTCCGAAGCCGGACGGCGCGGCCTTCCGTACGAGGCCGTCTACTGCGCCTCGAAATTCGGGCAGGTGGGGCTCACTCGCGCGCTCGACCACGAGCTCCGGGAGCAGGGCATCCGCTGCACGAACGTCTGCCCGGGCGGCGTCGCGACCGACTTCGCGCTCGAGGAGGGACGCGGGCGGACGCGCGACGCGCTCGCCGGGATGATGAGCGCCGAGGACGTCGCCGAGGTCGTCGTCTTCGCGCTCGAGCGTCCGCGTCACCTGCGCATCCTCGAAACGGCCCTGCGGCCGGCGAGCGAGGCCTCCTGGGGCTAGCGCCGCCGCATCGCGGCGAACGAGTAGCCGCCCTCGAGCATCGCAGGCGCGCGCGCCGCCAGCCGGTCCGGGTCCGGGACGTCCCAGCCGAGGGAATCCGCGAGCCGCGTGATCATGCTGAAGAGCGCGCAGACGGTCGCGGCATCGCGCAGCGCATCCCGCGAGACACCCGCGGCATACGCCGCCTCGACGTCCGCATCGGTCAGCTCGTCGAGCCTCAGCGTGAGCACCTCGATGAAGGCGAGCGCGGCGCGGAGCTCAGGACGCAGCGGAGCCGTCCGCCAGTCGGCGACGACCGCGCGCCAGACCTCCTCGCCGAGGGCATACGACGCGACCGCGCCGTGGGAACCCGCTCAGAACGGACACTGCCGGAGCAGCGACGTGAAGCCCGCGAACAGCTCGCGCTCACCCGGGCTCCACTCCGAGGGCCCGCGCATCGCGACGTCGAGAGCCTCGGAGAACGGCTCGCCGAAGAGCTCCGGCCGGTAGAGCAGCGTCTTCAAAACGCCGAGCGGCTCGCCGCCCGTGCGCTCCCGGATCGCTGCCAGCATCGCAGCCTCCGGCGGAGCGTGGCCTTCGTCGACGACCGGGAGCCTCATCCGATCGCCTCGCCGGCGACGTCGAGCCTGCGCAGGCCCTCGACAATCGCGACGGCGACCGTCTGCTCGAAGATCTCGTCCTCCGAGAAGCCCGCCGCTCGTAGCGCCTCGATGTCCCCGTCGACGACGGCATACGCCCGGTCGCGCACCTTCTCGAGATAGGCCGCCATCTCAGCGGGAGCCGGCGGGGTCGAAGCGACGACGTTCCGTAGCTCCGCGATCGGGTCTGCCATGCCCCGATGCTACGGGCTCACCGTGAGCGCCGGGCTCTGCCGGCGCGTCAATGCACCCGGGTCGACGCGGCTGACGAGCCGGACGTCGAGGCGGTAGCTCCCGGTGGGCAGGGTGCGCCTCGGCACCGTGATCGTCTTCGCCGGATCGCCCCCGTTGAGCGTGCCGCGCCGAGCGACGACGGGCCGGCCGTTCGCACGGTCGAGCGTGACGAGATAGAGGCAGTCGCGGTCGCAGCCGAGTGCGACGGATACCGGCGCAGAGCTCGAGAGCTGCGTGGGAAAGGTGAGCGTGGTCGCGGTAACGGGCGCCGCGAGCCCGGGGCAGACAACCGCGCCGCGGACAACTGAGCGAACCGCGGTCTTGACAGCGCCGGCCGCGGGCTTGGCGTTGCCGCTCGCGTAGTAGAGGCCGGTGGCCGGTTGCGGCACCGCTCCGTTGTCGACGAGCCGGTCGAGCAGGACGCCGCTGACTCCCGGAGAGCACGAGGCCTCGCCGATCGCGGCGGCGTATGCGGAAGCCTGCGCGTCCGGCGGCACTGCGCCGTCGGGGGGCGGCGGGCCTCCGGTGTACGCGGCGAGCTCGGACGCCGGGACGGTCGAGCCCGCACCGATCGCGTCGAGCAGGATCGGCGGTGGGGTTCCCAGGCCCTTTCCGAGCGCAGACTCGAGCCGCCTGAGCTCCCCGACCGCCCACGCGCTCGGACCGGGCGCGGCCGCCGGCCGGAACGAGACGAAGTCGAGGTGCGCACCCACGCGCGCGAGCTCCTGCGTGAGCGCGACCGCGGTCCGCTGCGGAGCAACCGAGCCGTCGAAGAACGCCCCCACCGCCACGTCCGCCCTCGCCGCGACTACCGCCGTCCGAAGGGCGGCGAGCGCATCCGCGTACGCGGGAGCCGAGTCGAGCGTCGGTGCGGGCGTGAGCTCGAGGTCGTGGAGCGCCTGCACCTGCTGCGCCAGCGACACGGCGTATTGCGCGAGCGCGGCCCGGCCCGGGTCGTCGGCCGGCAGCTGGGCGGCGCTGAGGTCGAGCACGAGCCCGGTGCCCGCGGGGAGAGCTTGCAGCGAGGCGACGACGGCCGGATCCGGCGCCGTCTGGCCGGGCTGCCAGCCGACCGTCATGCGTACGAGACCGAGTCCGAGCGACCCGGCCAGCGCAGCCTGGCTCGCGTCGTCGATCGAGACCCCTGTGGCGAAGGACGGCGGGGCCGTCGGGGAGCCCGCTGCCGAGGCGTGCCGTGCACGCGTCAACCGCGCTCCGGCGCTCGGCGCGCGGACGATCGGCAGCGCCTGGAAGGACGCGCGGTTGCCGGCATAGTCGACGGCCGACACGGTGACCCGGTAGAAGCCGACGTGCTTCGGCTCGTGCCAGCGGAGCGTGTGCCAGCCCGCGCCGAGGCTCAGCCGGATGGAGGAGCCGGCCGGCGTGGACGCGCTCACGAACGCCGGCTTGGAAAGCCAGAAGCGGACCGAGCCGACGGAGGCGTTGGCGAGCTTGAACGCAGGGGGCTGCTCGAGGTACGAGGCGAACCGGTCCGCCTCCTGCGCGAAGCGCGGATCGAGGGGCGAGAGCTTCCTCAGGAGCTGCACGACGAACTTCTGGTACGAGAGCGGCGAGGGGTTCCCCGCCAGCGAATAGTTCGACCAGTAGCCGGTGTCGAACTGCTCGAGCGTCTCCGCCGCCGCCTGCTGCATCTGCGCGGCAAGCGTCGCCGCCGTGGCGTCGCCGGTCGCCTGCGCATAAGTCTCGAGCGAGAGCACCGACTGCAGCTGGGCGTTCAGGACCGGGTTCTTGCTGAACGAGTACAGCCGGATCCAGGGGCCGGCCGACACCTTCGTCGTGAGCTGCGGAACGGCGCGGAATGCGCCGGTCGCTTCGCGGAGCAGGTCCGCGGACTCGTCGGGAAGGATGGCCGCGGCACGTGCGAACGCCTGCGCGAAGACGGCCTGAGCCATCCCGGACACCCACGGCGGCCGCCCGCCGAACGGGAAGTAGTACTCCCAGACGATCGCGCCCCCGCGGCGCGAGACGCCTCGGGCCGTGAGCGCGGCGGCGAGGCGATCTGCCCCGGCCACGTCCTTCGCCGCGATCCGGGCGTTGAGCGCCGAGGCGTTGCCGAGCGGATGGAACTCGAAGCAGCGTCCGGCGAAGTAGCGATAGACGATCCCGTCTGCGTCGGTGATGTCGGTGCCTGTGCCGGTCCGGGGCGGGTCGTGGTGGGCGAAGTAGTCGTCGTTCGCCCGCAACTGCCCGAATACCGCCAGCGCCCGGGGGGCCGTGAGGCTCTTGCCGAGCGCCGCCGCTTGCTCGAGCGCGACCTGCACGTGCTCCCACCGCCCGCGGGGCAACACTCGCACGAGGTGCGCGGCGCGGGCGATCTCCGCGCGGTCCCTGTTGGCGGCCGCACGGTCGAGCCGGCCGTCCTTCACCGCAGCCTGAACCGCCGCCAGCGCCGCCCGCTGTCCTGGCACGGGCTTCGGCGCCGCCTCGGCGCCCGTCACGACCAGAAGGGCTGCAAGACCGGCCAACAGCCCGGTGAGACCCCGGACATTCACCACGCCGCCGGATTCTGCCCGAGTGCCACCGCGACCGAGGTCGACTTTTACTCCTGCCTCACACTCAGGACTCGATCGTGACGAGCGTGCCGATCGGCGTGTACGGCCAGACCTGGGCCGCGGCGTCCTCCGGCAGCTCGACACAGCCGAGGCTCTGAGGAGTCCCGTACGACGCGCGGGGAAAGGCGTGGAGGGCATCGCCGCCGTGGAAATAGCTGATCCAGCGCACGCCGGGATCGTCGTAGTGCGTGCCGTCGGGGTTCGTACCGCTCATCCGCCCGACCGAGATGTGCTCGAACACCGGCCACGTCCCGGGTGCGGTCGGCGCCTGGGCGATTCCGGTGTTCCCCGGCGAGGTGAGGACCACGCGACCCGCGTGCCAGAGGCTGAGCGACTGCGGGACGGTCTCGTGGACGAAGACGTAGCTGTACCCCGCGCTCACCCGGCGACCCACGAGATCGTCGCGGATCAGCGCGCGCCAGACCTGTGGGCCGGCGACGCCGTCGGCGGCAAGAGCGTGCTCGTCCTCGAACCGCATCACCGCACCCTGGGTGACGACGTTCCAGTGACCCGGCTTCCAGAGCTCACGCAGGGACGGCGGAATCTTCGGATATCGCCACGAGAACGTGCCCGGCGGCGGCGAGACCGCCGCCGAGACTTCCGTTGCGATCGTCGGGGGTGGATCGGCGGCAGGTCGCCATCGAACCGGGAGATACCCCAGGCGGGCGAGGATCTCCTGGAGGCGGAGCGTCGACCCTTGCGCCGCGGTCCACGTGAGCGTCTGCCCGGGGAGCCGCGCACGAACGGTGCCTCCGAGACCGAAGCCGAAGCCGGTTGGTTGGAAGGTGAGGGTGTGTGTGTCCACCTGCTTCCACCGACCCGGCACCGCCGGCTGGAGAAGGGGCAGCCGGGAGCCGAGCACCTCGGCGACCGGCTGGGCGAACGTCAGCGTCAGGGCGCCGTGCGGCCGGAGCCGGCTCCCCACGGCGGGATCCGAGACGAGTCTCGTCCGGGCCCCGGCGACGAACCACGAGACGCGGACCGGCTCGGAGAGCGTCTCCCAGCGCCGAGCCGCGACCGAAACCGTCCGCGTGCCCGTGCTCGCCGCTCCCGCTGCGACGACGCCGAGCGGAACGACGCTGCGGCCGGCGCCGAGCTTCGGATGGGTCGAACGGCCGATCCGCACCCGGCTCACCGGCTCGGCGAAACGAACGGCCACGACCTGCCCGCGCTTCGGCCGGAGAAAGGTCGAGCGGACGTGCGCCACCGGCGTCACGAGCGTCTCCTTCCGTTCCGCATGACGCCCGACGAGCCAGCCGATCCAGCTCGGCCGACGGACCTCTACGGTGACGGCCACGCGCTCGCCGGCAGTGAGCCGGACATGCGGCCAGACGACGCCGCGACGCACGCCGACCGGCACCTCCTTCCCGTCCGCGCCGATAACCGACACCTGCTCCACGTGGCCCGCGTAGCCGGGCAGCGAGACGTTCGCGAGGCCGGTGGGCGATGCCGCGATCCCGACGGTCGGCCAGGCCAGAACAGCCGCCCCCGCCAAACCCGCGACGGCGACCGCAAGGACGACCGTGCCCAAGACCCATACGCGCAACACGACTGTTTCCAGTATGTCTACGCTCAGACGAAGATGGCCAGTCCCGTTGCGGGCAGAGGGATTCCGCGCGAGCTCTCACGCGCCGAGACCGACGAGTTCCTTCAGGGGCAGCGCATCGCGCGCCTCGGCTGCCACGCCGACGGCGTCACGTACGTCGTCCCGCTGATCTACGCCTACGAGGACGGCGCCGTAGTCGCCGTGACGACCGAAGGGCGGAAGACCGGAATGCTGCGGGAGAACCCTGCGGTCTGCGTCGAGGTGGACGAGTACGACACGGACGGGAAGGGCAGCTGGAAAAGCGTGATCGCCCAGGGCACGTGCGAAGAGCTTTTCGGCGACGCCGTCGAGCCCGCCCTGGCGCTCTTGCGGGAGCGCTTCGCGCGCGCCGCGGGGCGCGTGCCGGAGCCGCGGCCGCCCGGACCGGGCGTCGTTGTTCTCCGCATCACGCTCGGTGAGGTCTCGGGCCGGGCCGTCGACCGGTGAATTTTCCCGCGTGAGCAGGGAATGAGAGTTTGTTCGGAAATAGAAAAACACCTGGTTTGGGAATGGACTTCGGTGCAACGCCGTTCTATAACTTGGTTGGGTGGCGGCGCCGCGTGGTGAGCCGAATTACGCCGCCCGGGGCGCCAACATCCGGCAGCCCATCACGAGGGAAAGGAACAACACACTGAGCGACACGATTCACCTGCATGACCTCTCGCCTGTCGAGCGCCTGCTCGAGGAGGCCGCCGAGCGCGGTTTCGTCGAGGAGAAGGACATCCAAGCGCTGGCCGACGAGCATGAGCTGACCGAGGACGACCTCACGGCTCTCCGCGCCTCACTCGAGGAGCGCGACGTCGTCGTGCGCGACGAAACTCCCGAGGAGACGCGTCCGGCCGCATCCGCGCCGGTCACGGGCACGCTCGACCCGCTGCAGCTCTTCATGGACGCGGCGGGGCGGCACAAGCTGCTCACGGCCGCGGACGAGGTTGCGCTGGCCAAGCGCATCGAGCGGGGCGATCTGGCGGCGAAGGAGAAGATGATCAACTCCAACCTCCGCCTCGTCGTCTCCATCGCGAAGCGCTACCAGGGGCATGACGTGCCCCTCCTCGACCTGATCCAGGAGGGCGTGATCGGCCTCAACCGCGCCGCCGAGAAGTTCGACTGGCGCAAGGGCTACAAGTTCTCGACGTACGCGACCTGGTGGATCCGCCAGGCCTGCCAGCGTGCCGTCGCGAATCAGTCGAAGACGATCCGCATCCCGGTTCACGTCCAGGAGCGCCGGATCAAGCTCAACCGCGCTTCGGCCGAGCTTCAGGCGAAGCTGGGCCGCGAGGCGACCGCGGAGGAGCTCGCCCAGGCGACGCGGCTCAAGCTCGAGCACGTCGAGGAGGCGCTCGACGCGGTCGACTCCGTCTCCCTGAACCAGGGCTTGGGCTCGGACGGCGACTCGGAGCTCGGCGACCTGTTCGCCGACGAGTCGACGGTCGACCCCGCAGAGGAGGCGGTCGAGTCCGTGCGGCGGCAGCGCGTCCAGCGCGCGGTCGCGGACCTGCCCGAGCGGCAGCGCCGGATCATCGAGCTTCGCTTCGGCTTCGACTCGGAGCCGGCCTCGCTGGAAACGATCGGCAAGGAGCTCGGCCTGACGCGGGAGCGCGTCCGCCAGCTCGAGAGCGACGCCCTGGCGCGGCTCCAGCTCGCGCTCGGCGACGAGCTCGTCTTCGCCGCTTAAGGCTGAGGCGAGTACAGAGACACCCCGAGGGGCCGGGAGCGATCCCGGCCCTTCGTGGTTCTAGACCGGCGTCGCGGTAGCCGCCAGCTCCCCGCGAAGCCGGATCAGTAGCGCCTCGAGCGCCAGGGACGTCGAAACCTGCAGCTCTTCGGCCTCGCGCCATGCCGCGCGCACGAGCTCGCACGCCTCCTCGGCCGCATGCATCCGCTCGAGCGTCGCGTCCGCTCGCAGCTCCGCGAGCCGGTCGACGTGCACGGCTGTCGACTCGGCTCCCGCAGCGACGACGAAGAGGTCGCGGTACCAGGCTTCGAGCTCCTCGAGCAGCGCCAGCAACTCCTCGCGCTCTGCACCACGCTGCGCGCGCCGCACCCGCTGCTCCGCCTCGCGGCCGGTGAGCTCGAGCGCCTCGACCTGCACCTCTGCAGCCTCCCGCGCCTCCGTCCCGCGCTCGGCGATTCCGGCCAGGAGTCTCTCGGCGCCGTCGGCCGGCTCGAAGTCCGGGTCGACGTAGACGGCCCGCGCGACCTCGATCAGCGCCTCGCGCCGGCCGGCGGCTCCCGGGTCGAGAAGCTGGAGCGCGCGGCCGAGCCGGCCGCCGGCGACGCGGGCGAGCGCGGTCACCTCCTCCTCACCGAGCCCGGGAGCGCGCTTGTGGATCGCCTCGCGCACAGCGGGCTCGGACAGGCGGCGGAAGGGCACGAGCTGGCAGCGGGAGCGAATCGTCTCGGGCAGGGGGCCGATCCGCTCGGCGACGAGCACGACGACTGCGTACGGGGGCGGCTCCTCGAGGTCCTTGAGCAGCGCGTCCGCGGCGTCCTCATTCAGCGAGTCCGCGCCGAGGACGAGGTAGACGCGGCGCTCGGCCTCGAACGGCCGCATGTGAAGGTCGCGGCGGAGCTCCCGGACGTCGTCGATCCGGATCTGCTCCCCGAGCGGCTCGAGGACATAGAGGTCGGGATGGCTGCCGCGCTCGACCCGCGCATGGTCGCCGAGGAGCTCGGCGGCGAAGCGCCTCGCGAGCTCGCGCTTGCCGACGCCCGCGGGCCCGTGGAAGAGGTAGGCGTGCGCCGGCCCCTCCTGCAGCGCAGCTGCAAGCAGCCGCTTGGCCTCGTGCTGCTCAGGAACGGTCTCGAAGCCGCTCATACACCTCCCTCGCGATCTCCTCCGGCGGCCGCGCCGCGTCGACAGCCACGATTCTCTCCGGAAACAGCGTTGCGAGCTCGCGGTAGGCAGCGTCGACCTTCGCCTGCAGCTCGGTTCCCTCCCGCTCGAGCCGGTCGGGGTCGACGTGACGGCCGGTCGCCACGCCCGGATCGAGGAGGAGCAGGAACGTCACTTCGGGAAGCAGCCCGTCGGTCACGGCGAGATTGAGCCGCAGCACTGCCTCCACCCCAAGTCCGCGCGCGATCCCCTGATACGCGAGCGACGAGTCCACGTAGCGGTCGCAGACGACGTCGGCGCCGCGCCCGAGCGCCGGCCTGATCACCTCCTCCACATGCTCCGCGCGCGAGGCCGCGAACAGCGCCGCCTCCGCCCAGGCCCCCATCACCGGCCCGTTGAGGACGAGCGTGCGCACGGCCTCGCCCAGCTCCGTCCCCCCGGGCTCACGCGTGAGGACGACGTCGCGACCGTCGGCGGCCAGGGCCGCGCGCAACAGCCCCGCCTGCGTCGACTTGCCCGAGCCGTCGGCTCCCTCGAAGGACACGAACACGAGCGGGGACGATACGCCGCCGCCGGGAAGGAGCGGCTGATCGGAGCGCGAACCGTGACGTTCCGTGGAGCACGCCCACCCATTCGATCGTCCCTTCCCGTGGCGGACCGCAGTGGTCGCCGGGGCCGTGCTCTCGATCGTCACCGCGAGCGTCCTCGTCGTGCTCGAGGCGGGGCGGGCTCTCCACGCGCCGCGTGCGGCCACGCAAGCTTCTGCGGCGACCGCGTCCCCTAAGCATCACGCCCTTGTGCCCCCGGTCCCCTTGCGCCCGCGGTCGCGCGTCTCGGTGCTCGTCCTCAACGGCAACGGAGCGTCGGGTGTGGCGGGCGCGACCGCGGCGCAGCTCCTCGGGCGCGGCTACCGGTCGGCAACGGCGACGAACGCCTCCAACCGGGACTACGCAACCTCGCTCGTCCTCTACCGGCGCGGCTGGGCGGGCGAGGCGGAGCGGCTCGCCAGGGACTCGGGAATCAGGGTCGTGTCGCCGCTGGACGGCCTGCCACCGGCCGGGTCCCGGCGCTACCAGCTCGTCCTCATCCTGGGCGCCAACTAGCGTCTCAGAGCCCCTTCTGATTCCGTCCGATGCGGGGTCTATGGTCCCGCTCCCCCGCCGGAGGAGTCACGTTCCGGCGGCGCGGTTCAGCAGCGGTCGCCGACTAGAGTTCCGGGAGGGGAAGATGGCAAGCGTCGAGCAGGTTCAGAACAGCGAAGCGGCCTCGGAGGTCGTGAACACGGTCGTCGAGGAGGGCGCCCGGCTCGGCGTGAAGCGCTTCTTCACGATCCCGGGACGCGATCCCTTCGACGAGATCGAATGGGAGACGCGCGACGCGGTGATCCCCGGCCGCGACGGCCCCGTTTTCGAGCAGCGCGGCGTGGAGTTCCCGAAGTTCTGGTCGCAGACAGCGACGAACATCGTCGCCCAGAAGTACTTCCGCGGACGCCTTTCCTCGCCGGAGCGCGAGGCGAGCGTGAAGCAGATGGTCGGGCGCGTCGTCGACACGGTCGTCGCCTGGGGCAAGCAAGGCGGCTATTTCGCCGACACCGACGAGGCCGACACGTTCGAGGCCGAGTTGAAGGCGATCCTCGTCAACCAGTACGCCTCGTTCAACAGCCCCGTGTGGTTCAACGTCGGCTTCGAGGCCGCGCCGCAGTGCTCTGCCTGTTTCATCCTCTCGATCGACGACTCGATGGAGTCGATCCTCGACTGGATCCGCCGGGAGGGCGTGATCTTCCGCGGCGGCTCCGGCTCGGGCGTCAACCTCGCGCGGCTGCGTTCGTCGAAGGAGCAGCTGTCGAAGGGCGGCTACGCCTCCGGCCCGGTCTCGTTCATGCGCGGCGCCGATGCGTCCGCCGGCACGATCAAGTCGGGCGGCAAGACCCGGCGCGCGGCGAAGATGGTCGTCCTCGACGTCGACCATCCGGACATCGAGGAGTTCATCTGGTGCAAGGCCAAGGAGGAGCGGAAGGCACGCGTTCTCGAGCAGGCCGGCTACGACATGTCTCTCGACTCGGCGGACTGGGCGTCGATCCAGTACCAGAACGCGAACAACTCCGTCCGTGTCAGCGACGCCTTCATGGAGGCGGCGACGAAGGGCGAAGAGTTCAACCTCACTGCGCGCACCGACGGCACCGTGCTCGAGACGGTCGAGGCGCGCGGGTTGCTCCGCGACATCGCAGCAGCCGCCTGGGAGTGCGCCGACCCGGGCGTCCAGTACGACACGACGATCAACTCGTGGCACACGCTCCCGAACACGGGCCGCATCAACGCGTCGAACCCCTGCTCGGAGTACATGTCGATCGACGACTCGGCGTGCAACCTCGCCTCGCTCAACCTCATGAAGTTCCGCCGGGAGGACGGCGAGCTCGATGTCGAGGCGTTCGAGCACGCCGTGGACGTCGTCTTCCTCGCGCAGGAGATCCTCGTCGGCTACTCGTCCTATCCGACGCCCGAGATCGGGCGAAACGCGAAGCGGTTCCGCCAGCTCGGGCTCGGCTACGCGAACCTCGGCGCGCTCCTGATGGCGCGCGGGCTCCCGTACGACTCCGACGAGGGACGCGCCTACGCGGCGGCGATCACGGGCCTGATGACGGGTCGCGCCTACCGCAAGTCGGCGGAGATCGCGGCTCGGATGGGGCCGTTCGATGGCTACCAGGTCAACCGCGCGCCGATGGTCGGCGTGATCGCGAAGCACCGGGCGGCAGTCGGCAACATCGAGCACGCCGACTCCGTCCCGGCCGACCTGCTCGGCCACTGCCGCAAGGCGTGGGACGACGCGCTCGACCTCGGCGAGATCCACGGCTTCCGGAACGCGCAGGCGAC
>JAICSH010000028.1 GCA_025936995.1 Thermoleophilia bacterium
ACGACGCCGAGCACGCTGAGCGCGAGCGACACCTCGTACGAGACGAGCTGCGCGCACGTCCGCATCGAGCCGAGGATCGAGAACTTCGACTCCGACGCCCAGCCGCCGACGATGAAGCCGTAGATCCCCACCGAGCCGAGGGCGAAGATCGCGATCAGGCTGATCGAGACGTTCGCGATCTCGCCGTTGATCCGCCAGCCGTGCACCGTCCAGCCGGGCCCCCACGGGATGAAGGCGAAGGCCGCGATAGCGGTGAAGGCCGAGACGACCGGCGCGAGGATGTACGGGAGCTCGATCGCGGACGCCGGCGAGAACGCCTCCTTGCGGACGAGCTTCACGAGGTCGGCGATCGGCTGTAAAAGCCCATACGGCCCGGCGCGGTTCGGGCCGTAGCGGAGCTGCATCCGTCCCATGACCTTCCGCTCGATCAGCGTCAGGTAGGCGAAGAGGCCGAGGACGATGTTGACGATGACGACGGCCTCGATCAGCGCGATCCACCAGGGCTCTTGCGGAGTCACGCCGTCACCTCCGCTTCGGCCTTCGCGACCTCGACGACTCCGTGCAGCCCGTTCGCGTGCTCGAGCGCGACGCGGGCGATACCCGCGCGCAGGCGGCGGTTCACGCGCGCCGGCAGCGTGATCGCGCTCCCGTTGGAGCCGACCGTGACGAGGTCGCCGGTCGCGATCTTGCGGCGCCGCGCGTCGTCGGCCGAAAGCTCGAGCTCGGGCTGCGGCCGCTGGAACTGGAGCTCGGTCACCCGCTCCACCGCGGCGCCGGAGAAGAGCGGCCGGTAGGCGACGAGGCGGATCTCGCCGCGCCGAGCCTTCTGCGGCGGCTCCGGCAGCGCCTCGCGGCCGATCCGTTCCGGTGCCTCCGGGTAGCCGCGCAGCGGCGCCCGCTCGCCGACCTCGCCGAACGCGAGCCCGCCGTAGACGCGCTCGGAGACCTCGGCGAACACGGCCGCGGTGTACGGCGCCACGTCGACCTCGAACCGTGCGGCGAGCTGCGCGATCCACTCGAGCTCGTCCGGGCAAGGCGGATCGACGGTGCGGCGCAGGCGCTGCAGTCGCCCCTCGAGGTTGACGAACGTCCCGTCGCGCTCGAGGTAGCCCGTGCCGGGCAGGACGAGGTCGGCCCAGCCGGCGCTCAGTCCGCCGAACATCGAGAGCACGATCGTCGCCTCGGCCTGCTCGGCGAGCGCGCGGACGTTCTCGTCGGCGGCCGCCTCGTCTCCCGACACGACGAGCAGCCCGATCGACTCCACCGCCTCGCCCTCCTCGTCGCAGCAGGCGGCCCAGGCGTCGGCCACGCCGCGGCCGTTCGGGGTCTCGGGGAGGTAGAAGGCTCCACAGCCCTCGCGTCCTGCGAGGCCGAGCTTCTCGGCGAGCTTCGCGACCGTCGAGCCCCCGCGGCCTCCCGGGCCCGACCACACGAGGACGACCCGCTCGGCCTCCGCGACCGCCGGATCGTTCGCGTCGTCGACGACCCGGGCGCCGTTGCGGCGCGCGGCCTTGATCCAGAGATCGACGACGGGCGCGCGCTCGACGATCGGTACGTCGCCGAGCACGACGACGACGTCGGCGTCGCGGATCGCGGACAGCGGGAGCCGGTAGGCGTCGAGCCCGCCCGAGATCTCCTCCGGCAGCATCGCCTGGTGCGAGTCGAGGCCGACGCGCAGCAGCTTCCCGAGCGCGTAGGCATGCTCGACCGTCTCGGAACCCGAGAGCGCGGTGACGATGCGGCCGCGGGCGCCGCGCAGCAGCCGCTCGGCCTCGTCCACCGCCTGCTCCCACGAGACGGGCTCGAGGCCGTGCCGCCGCACGCGCTGCAGCGGCTGCGTTAGGCGGTCCTCCGCGCGCAGGTGCGTGAACGCGAAGCGGCCCTTGTCGCAGATCCAGCCCTCGTCGATCTCCGGGTGGTTGCGGGAGAGGATCCGCTTGACCTTCCCCTCGCGCACCGTCGCGTGGACGTTGCAGCCGACCGGGCAGAGGCCGCAGACCGTCGGCACGTCGACGATCTCCCACGGCCGGCCCTCGAAGCGGTACTGCGTCGGCAGCAGCGCGCCGACCGGGCAGAGCTCCGTCACGTTTCCGGTGAAAGCGCCCGTGTAGGGCACGTCCTCGAACGTCGTGATCACCGACAGGGCGCCGCGGTTGGCGGCGACGAGCTGCCCGTCCTCCGACACGCTCTCGCTGAAGCGTGTGCAGCGGTAGCAGAGGATGCAGCGCTCGCGGTCGAGCGAGATCGTGGGTGAGATCGGGACAGGCTTCTCGAAGGTGAGCTTGTCGAAGCTCATCCGCGTGTTGCCCGGGCCGTACCGGAAGGTGAGGTCCTGCAGCGGGCACTCGCCGCCCTTGTCGCAGACCGGGCAGTCGAGTGGGTGGTTGACGAGGATGAACTCGAGCGTCCCGTTCTGGCCTTGCGCCGCCCTCGTCGACGTGCGTGCGGTCTTCACGACCATGCCGTCCTGCGCCGTCAGCGTGCAACCGGTCTGGAGCTTCGGCATTCCCTCGACCTCGACGAGGCACATGCGGCACGCGCCGATCGGCGCGCCGAGGCGCGGCTCGTAACAGAACACCGGGATCTCGACCCCGGCCGCGAGCGCGGTCTCGACGATGCCCGTCCCCTTCGGGACATGAACGTCCCGCTCGTCGATCGTGACCCGGACGAGCTCGGTGCTCATACGAGTGCTTCCTCGCCCACCGGCGTTTGCGCGTGCTGGTCGGACGGCGCGAGGATCCCGTCGAGCGACGACGAGCCGTGGAACGGGCAGCCGCCCTGCTCGATGTGGGCGACGAACTCGTCGCGCCACTTGTGGAGGTAGCTCGCGACCGGGTAGACGGCGAACTCCCCGAGCGCGCACAGCACCTTGCCGAGGATGTTGTCGCCGATGTTGTCGAGCAGATCGAGATCGGCGTGCGTTGCGGTGCCGTTCTCGATCGACTCGAGGATCTGCACCATCCAGCGCGTCCCGACCCGGCACGGCGTGCACTTTCCGCACGACTCGTGCATGTAGAACTTCGTCGAGCGGAGGGCGAGCTGCACCATGCAGCAACGGTCGTCCACGACGATGAGCGAGGCCGCGCCGAAGAAGGTGCCGATCGCGCCGAGCGAGTCGTAGTCGAGCGGCACGTCGATCTGGTCCGGCGTCAGCGCCGGAACCGAGGAGCCGCCGGGGACGACTGCCTTGAGCTCGCGGCCGCCGGCGACCCCGCCCGCGTGCTCGTAGATGAGCTCGCGCATCGGCGTTCCCAGGTCGAGCTCGTAGTTCCCGGGCCGCACGACGTTGCCGGAGATCGAGAAGATCGCGGTGCCGGGTGAGCTCGGGACGCCCGTCTTCGCGAACTCCTCCGCGCCGAGCTCGAGGATGACCGGGACGGTCGCGATCGTGCAGACGTTGTTGATCTGCGTCGGCGCCATGTACAGGCCCTGGATCGGCGGGAACGGCGGCCGTGGCCGCGGCTGGCCGCGCTTTCCCTCCAGCGACTCGAGCATCGCCGTCTCCTCACCGCAGATGTACGCGCCGGCGCCGCGGTGGACGGTGATCTGCACGTCGCCGAGGATCCCGGCCTCGCGCGCCTGCTCGACCGCGGCGGTGAGGATCTCGTACTCCGTGAGGTACTCGCCGCGGATGTAGATGAAGACGTCGCGCGACTCGATCGCGTGGGCCGAGATGAGGCAGCCTTCGATCAGCCGGTGCGGCGCGCGCGCCATCACCTCGCGGTCCTTGAAGGCGCCCGGCTCGGACTCGTCGGCGTTGACGACGAGGTATTTCGGCTTCGCGCTCTTGCGGTCGATCAGCGACGCCTTGCGCCCCATCGGGAAGCCGGCGCCGCCACGGCCGCGCAGCGTCGCCCTCTGCAGCTCGTCGATCAGTTCGTCCGGCGTCATCGCGCGCGCCTTCTCCACGCCGCGGTAGCCACCGATCGCCCGGTACTCGGCGAGCTGCGTCAGGTCGTGCTCGTCCGTGCCCGCCAGAAGGACCTTGTGCTCAGCCATCGATCTCTCCGACGATCTCGGGCACGGTTTCCGCGGTCACGTGCTGGCGGTAGCGGTCGTCGACGGCGACGACGGTCGCGTAGCCGCAGCCGCCGAGGCACTCGACCGCGCGGAGCGTGATCTCGCCGTCCGCCGTCGTCTCGCCCGCGCGGATCCCGAGCTCCGACTCGAACGCCTCGACGACGCTCTGCGCCCCGCACAGCGCGCACGGGAGGTTCGTGCAGACGTCGATCGTGTGCCGCCCGACCGGCTCGAGATGGAGCATGTCGTAGAAGGTCGCGACCGAGTAGCAGAAGGCCGGCGTGACCTCGAGCGCGTCCGCGGTCTCCTCGAGCGCCTCCCGGGAGAGCCAGCCGTGCTTCTCCTGCGCGAGCCGCAGCGCGGGCAGCACCGCGGACCGCGAGTCCTCCGGATACCGCCCGCGCAGCTCCTGCACCTCGTCGTAGAAGCTCACCGGTCCGTGTCCCCCATGACGGCGTCGAGCGAGCCGACGACCGCGATCAGGTCCGCGATGAGCGTGTTCTCGAGGCAGGTCGCCGTCGCCTCGAGCGCGACGAACGACGGCGCGCGGAAGTGGACGCGCCACGGCTTCGGGCCGCCGTCCGAGACGAGATAGCAGCCGGACTCCCCGCGCGGCGACTCGACCGCGACGTAGATCTCGCCCTCGGGAACGCGGAATCCCTCGGTGACGATCTTGAAGTGGTGGATGAGGGACTCCATCGACGTGTGGAGCTCCTCGCGCGGCGGCAGCACGACCTTGCGGTCGTCCGCGATCCACGGCATCCCCTCCATGCGCTCGAGCTTGTCGAGGCACTGGCGGACGATGTTCGTCGACTCCGCCATCTCGTCCAGGCGCACGCGGTAGCGGGCGTAGACGTCGCCCTCGGGGTAGACCGGCACACCGAAGTCGACCTGGTCGTAGTGGAGGTACGGCTGGTCGCGGCGGAGGTCCCAGTCGACGCCCGAGGCGCGCAGGATCGGGCCGGTCTGTCCGAGCGCGATCGCGTCGCGGGCCGACAGGATGCCGATCCCCTTGGTGCGCTCGAGCCAGATCTCGTTCCGGTCGAGGATGCCCTTGTAGTCGTCGAGCGCGTGCGGCATCCACTCGACGAACTTGCGGCACTCGGGGAAAAAGCCCGGCGGGATGTCCTCGGCGAGCCCGCCGATCTGGAAGTAGCGGGTGTGCATCCGCTGCCCCGTGACGAGCTCGAACAGGTCGAGGATCGTCTCCCGCTCGCGGAAGCAGTACCAGAACATCGAGATCGCCCCGAGCTCGAGCGCCGACGTGCCGAGGAACACGAGATGCGAGTGGATCCGGTTGAGCTCGCAGAGGAGCATCCGCATCCACTTCGCCTTCGTGGGCGTCTCGAGCTCGAGCAGCTGCTCGACCGCGAGGACGAAGACGAGCTCGTTGTTCTGGTAGCCGACGTAGTCGATCCGCTCCGGGAACGTGACGTCCTTCCAGTACGTCTTCGTCTCCATCGACTTCTCGAAGCCGGTGTGGAGGTAGCCCACGACGGCCGAGACGCCGACGACCTCCTCGCCGTGGAGGTCGACGATCAGGCGCAGGACGCCGTGCGTCGACGGGTGGTTCGGGCCGAAGTTGACCTGGAGGACGTCCTCCGTGTCGCGCAGCTCGGGCGGCATCTCGAGGACGGTCGGGATCCGCGACGGGATCCGCGAGCCGTCGTACTGGTCGTCGGCGACGACCGGCCAGCGGCGACGGGTGGTGGGGGGCGGGACGGTCGCGCTCATTCCGCGTCGCTGAACCGGACCGGCTCACCGCCGATCGGGTAGTCCTTGCGCAGCGGGTGGCCTTCCCAGTCCTCCGGCAGGAGGAGCCGCTCGAGGTTCGGGTGGGAGTCGAAGACGATCCCCATCAGGTCGTAGACCTCGCGCTCGTGCCAGTCGCATGTCGGCCAGACGGACACGACGCTTGCCACGTGCTCGCCTTCGTCGGCCCAACACTGGAGCCGCGCCCGCGGCGCGCCCTGGCGCAGCGCGAGGAGGTGGTAGCTGACCGAGAACCGCTTCGGCTTGAGCTCGGGCAGCACCTGGAGTCCCTGCGTCATCGGGTGCATGAGGTCGCGGCCGGTCGACGTGCCGATGTAGCCGGACACGCCCTCGCCGCCCCAGCCGAGGTAGTCGGTCGCGACGACGTCGACGCACATGTCGAAGCCGAGCTGGTCACGCGCGTGCTCGCAGGCCTCGCGGATGAGCTCCGTCTCGACCGTCACCGTCGGCATCTCCGGCCCGTCCCGGTGCGAGACGTAGCCCGGCACGCGTGCCCATCCGCTCACGTGGCGACTCCCACGCGCTCGTAGGCGGGCGGCACGCCGGCGAGATGCGCCTCGTGCAGCCGGATGATCCCCTCCATCAGCGCCTCCGGCCGCGGCGGGCAGAAGGGGATGTAGATGTCGACCGGGATTATCCGGTCGACCCCCTGCAGGATCGTGTAGTTGTTGAACATCCCGCCGGAGCTCGCACAGACGCCCATCGCGATCACCCACTTCGGCTCGAGCATCTGGTCGTAGATCTGGCGGATCGGCTCCGCCATCTTGTGCGCGACGCGGCCCGAGACGATGAGCAGGTCGGCCTGGCGCGGCGACGAGCGGAAGGCCTCCATCCCGAAGCGCGCGATGTCGTAGCGCGCGGAGACGATCGACATCATCTCGATCGCGCAGCAGGCCAGCCCGAACGTGTCGGGCCACATGGACTTCGTCTGCGCCCAGCGCACTGCCTTCTCCAGCGTCGTGATCCCGAGCGCGCGCTCGATCTCCTCCGCGCCGAGCTCCTCCTCGAAGCGCGACGGCCCCTTCGTCGGCCAGAGCAGCCGTTCCGACTGGAGTCCGTAGTCGCGCAGGCGCGTGGGCTTCTCGTCAGCCACGGCGCATCACCAGTTCAGCGCTCCCTTGCGCCAGATGTAGACGTACGCGACGAGGAGGATGACGATGAAGAACGCGAGCTCGGCGAAGCCGAACCAGCCGAGCGCGTGGAGCTGCACGGCGAGCGGATAGAGGAAGACGATCTCGATGTCGAAGACGATGAAGAGCATCGCCGTCAGGTAGAAGCTGACGCTGAAGCGCTGTCGCGGCAGGGGGCCGGTCGAGACCCCGGACTCGAACGGCACGGTGCGCGCGCGGGTGCGGCCCGCCGGCCGCTGCGCGAACTTGAACGACATCCACATCATCGAGCCCGGGATGACGAGCGCGAGGATCCCGTAGATCAGGAATGGCAGCCAGCTATGCAGCATCTACTTCGCGCGTCTCCCCTTACCCGTTCGCGCAGCCCGAAGCACTCACCGAATCGCTGACGTTATCAATGTCGCGAGGGTGCACTTGCAGGTACCGATTCCACGCAACCGTGCCTGCAGCGGCTGTTACAAAGTCGGGCTGTCGCGGCGGTACGCGCGAGACCGGGTAGCCGGGAGTCACGTTGCTACGATGCGACGCAGATGGAGATCCAGGAGCGCACCGACAGCATCGTCTCGCTGACGCCGGCCGCGGCAGTGAAGATCCGCGACCTCATGGCGTCGGAGGAGGACGTGTCGGTGCTGCGCGTCGCGATCGAGGGCGGCGGCTGCTCCGGGTTCCAGTACGGCCTCGGCTTCGACCGCGGCGCCCAGGAGGGCGACCACGAGTTCGAGTGCGAGGGCGTCACCGTCGTCGTCGATCCCTTCAGCGCGCCGTATCTCATGGGCGCGCAGGTCGACTACCTCGAGACGATTCAGGAGTCCGGGTTCAAGATCGAGAACCCGAACGCCGTCGCCTCGTGCGGGTGCGGCCACTCGTTCCAGGTGGCCGAGGGTGAGGCGCCCGAGGACGCAGCCGGCTGCGGCTCCGGCTGCGCCCACTGACGCTGCTGGTGCTACCCCACTAGCTCGACGAAGCGCGGGTCCTCGCGGATCGGCGCGAAGTCGTCGTCCTTCTGCGCGTTCTCCTTGAACTTCGGCCACATCTCGACCGACGTGCCCAGCGTCTCGAGGGCCTCGTCGCCGCGCCCGAGCAAGCTCTGCATGCAGGCGATGTTGTAGAGGATCAATGCGTTTCCGGGGAACTTCTCGAGCGCCACGTGACAGGCCTCCAGCGCGCCCACGTAGTCCTTCGCGTTGTAGTGCTCGAAGAAGTCGTAGAGCTCTGCGCCGGGCGGAAGGCGGTAGGCCTCGCCGCGCCGCCCGCCGACGGCGAGCACGACCGTCTCGTCGCTCGTCGCCACGGCTTTCCGGGTCGTTTCCGGCTGGACCAAGACGACCGTGCCCTGCGGTGCCTCGACCTCGTCACCGCCGAGCGTGAACGTCGCGCTTCCCTGCACGACCACGTAGAGCTCCTCCTGCTTGTCGGCGCCCGGGCCGAGCTCGTCGTGCTCGTTGACGATCTCTTCGCCGGCCCTGGCCTGATACATGGCGCCCGCTCCGAAGGCGCCTATCTCGAGCGTGCGGCGGAGGGGGATGAACACCCTCTCGCCGTCACCCTCGCGTCCCTCCTGGGGAAGCGAGAGAACGCGGTACGAAGTCTCAGTGGTTGCCATACGGGCCTCCTCGAGGTCTGGGTGTGGAACGCGGCGCGGAGACGTTCCTCGTGCTCATGGTGCACGAGCCGGGCGAAATGCGGATCTGCCGGATACATATGCGTGGCGCTCTCCTCCTCTCGATCTCAAGTATCTTGATAGCGAGAGATTAGCAACGCGCTATCTTGACGTCAAGAGGAATTTGATGAACACTTCGCACATGCCCGGTCCCAAGAAGAAGACCCGCGACAAGGACCACGTCGACGGCTTCCTCGAGGAGATCAGCGCCGATCTGCCGGCCGACCTCGACCTGACGGTCGAGGGGATCGTCGACCGCATCGGCGGCATCAACCACCGCATCAAGCGCATGCACAACGAGACGCTCGAGCAGCTCGGGCTGACCGTCAGCGACTGGCACGTGCTGACGGCGCTCCGCTGGACCGGCGAGCCCTACCGCCGCAAGGCCGGCTGGCTCGCCCGTCGCGCCGACCTGACGACCGGCGCGATGACGAGCCGGCTCGACGCGCTCGAGAAGGAAGGTCTCGTCCGCCGGCTTCGCGATCCGGAGGACCGGCGGAGCGTGATCGTCGAGCTGACCGAGAAGGGCCGGGAGAAGCACGAGCTGGCGATGGCCATCCAGGCACCCAAGGAGACCCTGCTCGCGGCGGCGCTGACCGACCGCGAGAAGGAGCAGCTGAACTCGCTCCTCCGCCGCGTGATGATCACGCTCGAAGACCGGTATCCCGGCAGACGCGACTAGAGTCGCGCGCGTAATGCGCGTCGCCGTCGTCGGATCGGGCCCCGCCGGTTTTTACGCCGCCGGTGCGCTCCTGAGCGCCGACCCCCCGGTCGAGGTGGACATGATCGAGCGGCTGCCCACGCCTTGGGGGCTCGTCCGGCTCGGCGTCGCTCCGGACCACCCGAAGCTGAAGACCGTCTCGCGCGCGTTCGAGCGGATCGCCGACCAGCCGGGGTTCCGCTTCCTCGGCAACGTCGAGGTCGGGCGCGACATCCACCACGCCGACCTCGTCCGCCGCTACGACGCGGTCATCTATGCGGTCGGCGCGCAGACCGACCGCCGTCTCGGCATTCCGGGCGAGGACCTGCCCGGCTCCTGGGCGGCCACGGAGCTCGTGGCCTGGTACAACGGCCATCCCGACTTCCAGCAGCTCGACTTCGACCTCTCGGTCGAGCGCGCGGTCGTGATCGGGAACGGGAACGTGGCTCTCGACGTGGCGCGGATGCTCGCACTGACCGAGGAGGAGCTCGCGCCGACGGACGCGACCGATGCGTCGATCGCCGCGATCGCGAGCTCGCCGCTGCGCGAGATCGTCGTCGTCGGCCGCCGCGGACCTGCCCAGGCCGCGTTCACGACCCCCGAGCTCCAGGAGATGGGCGAGCTGGCGGGCGCCGACGTTCTGGTCGACTCCGCCGATCTCGACGGCGCGGAGCCGCACGGCACGAACGCCGAGCGCAACGTCGCGGTGCTGCACGAGCTGGCCGCGCGCGAGCCCGAGGGAAAGCGGCGCCGGGTCGTCTTTCGCTTCTTCCGGTCGCCGGTCGCGATCCTCGGCGAGGAGCGCGTCGAGGGGATCGAGCTCGTCCGCAACGAGCTCGACGCGAACGAGCGCGCGGTGCCGACGGACGACCGCGAGACCCTGTCGTGCGGGCTCGTCTTCCGCAGCGTCGGCTACCACGGCGTCGAGCTCCCCGGCGTCGTCTTCGATTCCGGCAGCGGGACGATTCCCAACGAGGGAGGTCGCGTCGAGCCGGGCGTCTACTGCGCCGGCTGGATCAAGCGGGGGCCGACCGGCGTGATCGGCACGAACAAAAAGGACGCCGCGGAGACGGTGCAGCTCCTCCTGGAGGACGCGGCGGCGGGACGGCTCGAGCCGAAGCCGGAGGCAACCGCTGCGGCCGTCGACGCGCTGCTCGCCGAGCGCGGAGTCCGCGTCGTCGAGTACGACGGCTGGACGGCGATCGACGAGGTCGAGCGCGCCGCAGGCGAGAGGGCCGGGCGTCCGCGGGTCAAGCTCTGCTCCTGGGACGAGCTGCTGGCGGCGGCCGAGCGCATCGCGAGCGGCGCGGGCTAGCAGCACCCGATCGGGGGACATCGGTTCGGCCCGCGGAGCCGATGAACCTGACGTGGAGTCTCTCGTCGTCGAATGCCTCCAGTGCCGCACCACGCGCGTCGCCAAGCGGGACCGGTTCAAGCACTTCGAGTCCCCTGAGTGCCCGGAATGCGGCTACCTCGGCTGGGCCCCCGTGCTCGAGCTGGCCGAGCCCGAGCGCCGCACGACGATCAAGCGGTCCGGTGCCGAGCGCCGGCTCCCGTCCGTCGCGTAGTTTCCCGCGGCGCCACCCGGCTGCACTTCCCTACACTCGCCTCGTGGCGAAGACGGAGCGGCGGCAGGAGCTGTGGGGAGGTGAGACCACGAAGGCCGTGATCAACTTCCCGGTCTCGGGCGAGCCGATTCCGGCCCCCGTCGCACGCTGGCTCGGCCGCATCAAGGGCGCCGCCGCGCGCGTCAACGCCGACCTCGACCTGCTCGACAAGGAGAAGGCGGAGCGGATCGCGGCCGCAGCGGCCCGGATCGCCGACGGCGAGCTCGACGACCAGTTCCCGATCGACGTCTTCCAGACCGGCTCCGGGACCTCGTCGAACATGAACGCGAACGAGGTGATCGCGACGCTCGCGGGCGAGGACGTCCACCCGAACGACGACGTCAACATGGGCCAGTCCTCGAACGACGTCTTCCCCTCGGCAGTCCACCTCGCGACTCTCGACGAGATCACCCGTGACCTCCTCCCGGCGATGGACAAGCTCGCAGCGTCGCTCGAGGCGAAGGCGCGGGAGTTCGACGACGTCGTCAAGTCCGGTCGCACACACTGGATGGACGCCGTTCCGGTCACGCTCGGACAGGAGTTCGGGGGCTACGCGGCGCAGGTCCGGCAGGGCATCGCACGCGTCCGCGACGCGTTGCCGCGGCTCGGTCAGATTCCGCTCGGCGGAACCGCGACCGGGACCGGGCTCAACACGCACCCGGAGTTCGCCGCGCGCGTCCGCGACGTGCTCGCGCGCGAGACCGGGCTGGAGATCGCCGCACCCGCCGATCCGTTCGAGGCGCAGGCTGCGCGCGACGGGATCGTCGAGGTCTCGGGAGCGCTGAAGACCGTCGCCGTCTCACTGACGAAGGTCGCGAACGACATCCGCTTCCTCGGCTCGGGGCCGCGTGCCGGACTCGCCGAGATCGCGCTGCCCGAGCTGCAGAAAGGGAGCTCGATCATGCCGGGCAAGGTCAATCCGGTGATGCCGGAGGTCGTGACGCAGGTCGCGGCCCAGGTGATCGGCAACGACGCCGCGATCGCGATCGGCGGGATGCAGGGGCACTTCGAGCTCAACGTCTTCGTGCCGCTGCTCGCGCGCAACATCCTCGACTCGGTGAAACTGCTCGCGAGCGCGTGCCGGCTCTTCGCGGAGAAGTGCGTCGACGGGATCGAGGCCAACCGCGAGAACTGCGAGCGCTATGCCGAGCTCACCCTCTCGGCGGCGACGGCGCTCAACCCGTACATCGGCTACGACCGCGCGACCGAGATCGTCAAGGATGCCGCCGCATCCGGCCGCTCGCTCCGCGAGGTCGCGCGGGAGAAGGGCGTCGAGGACTCCGTCCTGGACGAGGCGCTCGACTACCGGGCGATGGCGAAGCCGCACGACGCCTGAGCGGGTCGGCGACCGCGTGCGCGAGCTCTTTTTACGCCTTCCTTACGGTTGATCCGGGGGCGGATGCGGAAGGATGCGATGCATGAGAAACGTCAAGCGCATCCTGTTGTTTTCGGCGTTCGCGATCCTCGTCGTCGCACCGACGGCGTCGAGCGCCTCGACCGTCGGGAGCGGCGTCCGAGGGTCCGTGAGGCGCGGGCCGACACAGCCGGTGTGCCAGGCGGAGGTTTCCTGCTCCGCTCCGGTGGCCAACGCGCGCGTGGTGTTCGTCCGCAACGGCGTCGCGCACGGCGTGCGCACGGATGCCCGCGGCCGCTACTCGATCCATCTCGCGGCCGGCCGCTACGCCGTCCGCATCGCCGGCGTCGCGAAAGCGACCTACGGACCGCTCTCGGCGAGCGTCTCGCGCGGGCGCATGTCGACGCTGAACGTCTTCATCGACACCGGGATTCGGTAGAGGAGTAGTCGAGCGGGGGCCGCGCGGTGCGGCCCCCGCTGCGATGCGGTCTTACGGCGTGACCTGGCTGATGTGGGTCGCCCAATTGCTGAGCGCGCCACGGGTTCCGCCGCAGGTCGGGTCTGCGAAGTACGTCGCGTAGTCACACGTCTGCTCGACGTCCTCGGACGCGACCCAGATGGAGTTGCCCATCGGTGCGGCAGCTCCGTAGTCGCCCCAGCGCGGGCGTCCCGCGCCGAACGCGACGATCTGCGTGAAGCCGTCCCAGGCGCCGTCACCTTCGTGGGCGACCTGGACCGGCCCGGCACCCACGTTGGCGTCGATGCTCGTGTACGCGGCGCTCGGGAAGTCGTGATCACCGGTGAGGGTGAACGCCATCACGCCCCTGCCGTTCTGGAGAACGCCGATCGCCGGATACGTGTAGTCGGTGTCCGAGGAGCCGAGCTGGCCCTGGACGACGACGTGCCCGGAGTTCGGGTTGAGCACGTAGTAGGCGATGCCGGCACGGTCGACGTCGTTGACGGTCACCTCGGTGTCGAGGGCGCCCCACAACTTCCCGTTGGCGTACATCACCTGCTGCATCCGTGAGTCGTTCGCGTTGAGCGAGTGGTTCGCGAACGTCGCGGCGTTGTGCGTGCCGATCCCTGCGACCGTCGTGTTGCAGGTTGGATGAACCGTCGTGTCCGCGATGCAGTCCTCGAGCGGGTGGTTGCCGGCGGGCTGCCTGGCGAGCCCCGGGACGGCGTACTCCTCCACGGGGACATCCCTGATGGTGCCGGCGAGGTCGGGCGTCGCGCTGTTCAGCGATGCCGTGTTCGTCAGTGCCCACTGGAGGATGCTGTCGCTCGTGCCTTCGTCGGTGAACACGGCGCGCGAGCTCAGGAAGAACTCCGTGCCGTTGTTATCCGAGTCGTAGTGCGCGCCGGCGGACTGGGCGGGCCACACGGTGAAGCCTGCGCCGTCGGGACCGGCACCCAGCGTGTCGAGGTGCTCGAAGGGGATCGACGACGCGCCGCTGACGAGCGCCTGCTTCGAGATCGCGTAGATCTGCGAGCCGAAGAAGCCCGGAGCCCCCGGCTGGAGCGAGAACTCGTTGGTCGTGAGATAGATCCCGCTCGCATCCGAGCCGATGTGCGGATAGTCGCCCAGGCATGCCCCGTGAACCAGATGCCCGCTCAGGATCTGGAAGCAGCCGTGGTCCGGAGTGCCGTCGGTGCCGTCGTCCTGCACCGGCAGCTTGTAGATCGTCCAGCTCCCGGTCGGATCGCCGGAATTACTCACCGCGATGTCGAGATGGTCCGTCTGGGCGATCGTCGCCGTCGTCCCGACGCGGTCGAGAGTCAGCACCACGAGGAAGAACCGGTTCACGCCGGCGTCGTAGATGCACGATGGATCGGTGATCTCCGGGCCGTCGCCCGTCCCTCCGACGCGGTCGATCGCGGCGGGGTATCCGTAGAAGGTGTTGAGGTCGACGGCGTTGCCACCGTTCAGCAGCGCGTTGCCGCCGGTGTCGTAGACCTGCACCACGTCGTTCACGGCCTCGACCACGAAGCCATTGCCTGCGCAGAGCCCCTGGTCGGGCGGCTCGACGGAGAACTGGTTCCCGTTGTTCGCGAAGCGCTGGTCGTGGAAGTTCAGGCCCTGCCAGTTGGTGCCGAGCTCGCCGTTCGCCTTCGACCTGGCAGTTGCGCTGATGGCATGTCCGTTCCCTCTGACGGCGCCGGGCAGCGTGCGGCTCGTGCCCGCGTCGTCATCGCCGCCGCCGCCGTTGCTCGCGTCGGCATCGCCGAGGGTCGCCGAGTCGATCTCGTTCGGCAGACCCGTCTGAACGGTCGAGGCGGGGCCGGCTCCGCTGACGCTTGCCGTCCCTGCCTTGAACAGCTGGCCCTGAACGGCGTTCGTCCACGTGCCCAGGTTCTTTGCGGTCGCTGCCTTCGGGCCTGTGGCTGCGGCCGTCGCGACGACGAGTGCCACCGCGACAACCACGCAGACACCAAGAGCTGCCTTTCGCACGAGTACCTCCCCCTTCGTTTTCGCCCCGGTCCCGGTACGTCCCGGGATCGTGCCCCTGAGATTGACCGGGCGATCCTATAGAGCAGATCGTTGCTTCACAAGGCGAAGCGATTTTGTCCGCGGGGGCCTACTAGTACGCGACGGCGCCGCGGCCGGTCTCGGCTGCGTGACGCTGCTCGTCCGCGCGGTAGCTCGAGCGCACGAGCGGCCCTGAGAAGACGGAGCCGAAGCCGAGTGCCTCGCCCTGCTCGCGGAACCAGCGGAACTCGTCCGGATGGACCCAGCGATCGATCTGCGCGTGCTTCGCGCTCGGCTGGAGGTACTGGCCGATCGTGACGACGTCGACGCCGTTCGCGCGCAGGTCGCGCATCGTCTCGACGACCTCGTCGTTCGTCTCACCGAGGCCGACGATGATCCCCGACTTCGTGAGGACGGGATAGTCCGCGATCTCCTTGGCCCGCCGCAACAGCGACAGCGCGCCGTCGTAGCTCGCCTTCGCGCCGCGCATCCGCGCGTGGAGGCGCCGCACCGTCTCGATGTTGTGGTTGAAGACCTCGGGGCGGGCGCCGAGCACCGTCTGCAGCGCCTCCTCCTCGCCGCCGAGGAAGTCGGGCGTCAGGACCTCGACCGAGGCCCCGGGCAGCTTCGCCTTGAGCGCGCGAATCGTCGCGGCGTAGTGGGCCGCGCCACGATCGGGGACGTCGTCGCGGTCGACCGAGGTGACGACGACGTGCTTGAGCTTCATCTGCGCCGCGGCCTGCGCGAGCCGCAGCGGCTCCAGCGGGTCGGGCGGCGACTCGGGCTTGCCGGAGTGGACGTAGCAGTACCGGCAGGCGCGGGTGCACGTGTCGCCGAGGATCTGGAAGGTCGCGGTGCCGCGGCCCCAGCACTCGGAGATGTTCGGGCAGCGCGCCTCCTCGCAGATCGTGTGCAGCGAGAGCCCGTGTACGAGCTTCTGGACGTCGAAGTACGAGCCGTCCTTGGACGGCGCGCGCACCTTCATCCACTCGGGACGGCGGGGCCGTTCTGCGACGGGAAGCGATGACTCCATGGGTGCGTTCCAGTCTAGGTGGCGTAGGGAGACCGACCGCTGCTAGCCTGAAACGGACTGTGCAGTCCGCTTACGTAAGGAGCTGAATGAGCCGCCATTCCACGAATCCCTGGGTCGTACTCGTCATCATCTGCCTCGCGCAGTTCATGGTCGTGCTCGACGCGACGATCGTGAACGTCGCGCTGCCGCACATCCAGTCCTCGCTCGGCTTCAAGAACGAGGCCAGCTTGCAGTGGGTGATCAACGCGTACACGCTCGTCTTCGCCGGCTTCCTGCTGCTCGGCGGGCGCGCGGGCGACCTCCTGGGACGGAAGCGGCTCTTCCTCGTCGGGCTCGTCGTCTTCACGGCCGCCTCGTTGCTCGACGGAATCGCAACCAGCTCGGGTGAGCTGATCGGCTTCCGGGCGCTCCAGGGACTCGGCGCGGCGCTCATCTCGCCCGCCGCGCTCTCGATCATCTCGACGACGTTCGCCGAAGGAAAGGAACGGGCGCGGGCGCTCGGCGTCTGGGCCGCGATCGCGATCGGCGGCTCCGCCGTCGGGCTCGTGCTCGGCGGTGCGCTCACGCAGTCGTTCTCGTGGCGCTGGATCTTCTTCGTCAACGTGCCGGTCGGCATCCTCACCTTCCTGGCCGCGACGCGCCTCGTGCCGGAGTCGAAGGACGAGAACGTTCATCGGGGCTACGACCTCGCCGGCGCCGTCACGGTCACCGGGGGCCTGATGGCGCTCGTCTACGCGCTCGTCAACTCGGCCTCGCACGGGTGGGGCTCGACGACGACGGTCGTCTCGTTCATCGCAGCCGTCGCGCTGCTCTCGGCCTTCGTCGCGATCGAGCAGCGCTCGGCGGAGCCGCTCGTCCGGCTCTCGATCTTCCGGGTGCGCTCGCTCCTGACGGCGAACGTCGCCATGTTCCTCGCCTTCTCCGGCATGTTCGCGATGTTCTTCTTCAACTCGCTCTACATCCAGCAGATCCTCGGCTTCGGACCCCTGAAGGCCGGCGTCTCGTTCCTGCCGTTCACGGCCGGCGTGATGCTCTCGGCGGGTCTCGCGTCGGGCCTCGCGCCGCGGATCGGCGTGCGGCCCGTCGCTGCCGCCGGCATGGTGCTGACCGTCATCGGGATGGTCCTGTTCGCCCGCATGCCGGTCGACGGCTCGTACGCGATCGACGTCCTGCCGGGGATGATCGTCGGCTCGCTCGGCATGGGCGCCATCTTCATGCCGCTCACGCTCGTGGCGACGACCGGGCTCGACGACGAGGATCAGGGGCTCGCCTCCGGGCTCTTCAACACGTCGCAGCAGGTCGGCGGGGCGCTCGGGCTCGCCATTCTCACGACGATCGCGACCGGGCACACGCACGGCACATCGGCCGCCGCGCAGGTACACGGCTTCCACTACGCGTTTGCCGGCGCGGGCGTCCTCGTCGCTCTGAGCCTCGGCGTCATGCTCGCGCTCCTGCGCAAGCGGCATGTGGCCCGGATCGAGGCCGAGGCCGAGCGCGAGCCTGCTCTCGCCGCCGGATGACCGAGCTTCGCGCGGACGCGCGACGAAATCTCGAGCGGGTGCTCGACGCGGCGGCGGAGGCGTTCGCCGCGTCGGGGCCCGACGCGAGCATCGACGAGATCGCGCACGCGGCCGGGGTCGGCCACGGGACGGTCTTCCGCCGCTTCCCGACGAAGGACGACCTGATCTACGCCGTCGTCGAGCGGCACTTCGCGCAGATGTGCGAGCTCGCGCGCGACGCGCTCGCCTCGGACGATCCCGGCGAGGCGTTCTTCGACTTCGTCCGCCGCGTCGCCGAGCTGAGCATGAGCACGCCGGGGCTGCACCGCTGCGTCGTCCACTGCGGCGAGAAGCCGGGCGCCGCCGAGCTCACGCGGCTCGTCGCGAAGGTCGTCTCGCGTGCGCAGCACGCGGGCGCCGTGCGGGCAGACGTCAAACCGCTCGACGTCCAGCTCCTCGTCCGCTCGGCCCTGACGAGCGCCCCGGCGGGTCAGTGGCGCCGCTACCTCGGTGTCGTGCTGGACGGCCTTCGGGCATAGTCCGTCCGTGAGCTGGTTCGTCCGCAACTTCCGGGACATGCAGTGGTGGGACCGCGGGCCGCGAGGGTTCGTGACCGAGCTCGTCGACGACGACGGCGCGCAGGTGGGCGCCAACGTCTTCGTCCTCGAGCCCGGGCAGCCGATGTCGATGTACCACTGGGAGGCCGACCAGGAGGGATTCCTCGTGCTCTCGGGCGAGGCGCTCCTCATCGTCGAGGACGAGGAGCATCCGCTCCGCCAGTGGGACTACGTCCACACTCCTGCGCCCGTCCCGCACACGATCGTCGGCGCAGGCACCGGACCGTCCGCGATTCTCGCCATCGGCGCGCGCGAGCACCAGGCGGGTCCGGACTGGGGCGGCTACCCGTACTCTGAGGTCGCGATGAAGCACGACGCCTCCACCGAAGAGGAGACGACCGATCCGGACGTGGCCTACGCGCGGTTCCCCGACCGGCGGGAGGGAGCGTTCCGGGAGGGTTGGCTGGGCTAGCGGCTCGTCGCGAGCTGTGCGTGTACCGGCTGCGGCCAGAGGCCGGCGCCGTCCTCCGCGGGCAGCTCCTCCAGCTCGAGCCCGAAGACGTCCTCCAGCGCGGCGACCGCGTGCGGCCTGACCTCGTCCACGGTCACCGGCGCTTCGAGCTCGCGGGCGATCGTCGTGAACATCGCGTCCTCGAGGCCGCATGCCGTGATCCAGTCGGTGAAGGGCGCGGGGTCGAGGTCGACGTTGAGCGCGTAGCCGTGCGTCGTCACCCAGCGCGAGACGTGGACGCCGATCGAGGCGATCTTCCGCGGCGGCCGCTGCAGCCAGACGCCGGTCAGCCCCTCGAGCCGGGTCCCTTCGACGCCGAGCGGCGCGAGGGTTCCGATCAGCGCGTCCTCGAGGTTGCGGACGTACCGCTTCACGTCGCGGCCGTGCCGCTTCAGGTCGAGGATCGGGTAGCAGACGAGCTGGCCCGGGCCGTGGTACGTGGACTTGCCGCCGCGGTCGGTCTCCACGACCTCGACCTCCGCGCCCTCGGGGACGTGCAGCTCGGCGCTCTCGTCGGTGCGCCGTCCGAGCGTCACGACCGGTGGATGCTGGAGGAGGACGACGGTGTCGGGGATCGCCCCCTGCGAGACGGCGCCGGCCAGGGCGCGCTGCAGGTCCCAGGCCTCGAGGTACGGCACCTCGCCGAGCTGGAGGAGGTAGCCGCCGGTCGCCACGAGGTCAGGCTAGCGTGGCGGGCATGGGCGGAGTCGTCCTCGTCGAAGGGGTCACCGACCGGGTCGCGCTCGAGGCGGTCGCGCGCCGGCTCGAGCTGGACCTCGGCGGCATCGAGATCGTTCCCATCGGCGGCGCGCAGGCGATCCGCCGGGCCTACGCCGGCTACGAGGAGAAGCGCGTCGCCGGTCTCTGCGACGCAGGCGAGGAACGGTGGTTCCGACGTGTCCTCGGCGACGCGACGCACGTCTGCGTCAGGGATCTCGAGGACGAGCTGATCCGTGCGCTCGGCCCCGACCGCGCCCAGGAGGTCGTCGCGGCGCAGGACGAGCTGGAGACGTTTCGCAACTTCCAGAACCAGCTCTACTGGCGCGGACGGCCCGTGGAGCGGCAGCTCCGGCGCTGGCTCCAGAACGGCGGGCGTCAGCACCGCTATCCGCCGCTCCTCGTCGAGGCCATGGAGCCGGAGGAAGTCCCGCAGCCGCTCGTCTCCGTGCTGGCCGCGGTCGCCTAGAGACCTCCCGGCTACTCGAAGCCGCGGTAGACGCCGGCCTGGCACACCGCACGCCAGCACTCTTCGTCGGAGAACTCCGTCCGCACGACGGCCGCCTGCGCCGTGTGGCCGATGAGGGCCCCTACTCGGGGAGCCGCTCGCCGAACATCCAGCGGTGGCCCTCGAGATCCTCGGCCGTATAGATGCGGTAGCCGATGCCGGGCTCCTCGGGCTCGCGGAGGATCGTCGCGCCCGCCCCGGCCGCGCGGGCGTGGTGCGCCTCGGCGTCGCGGACCTCGACGAACAGCCCGTCGATCACCCACGCGTTCTCGTGCATCCCGCGCTCGATCTCGCAGCTCTCGCGATGCCTGCGCGAGCCGACGTAGCCCGCCGGCGTGGAAAGGAAGATCGTCGACCCTTCGAGGTCGAGCTCGGCGTGCATGACCGTCCCGTTCGCGTCGGTCGCCCGCACGGCGGCGTTCTCGGTCGCGCCGAAGGCCGCGCAGAGCCAGTCGATCGCGGCGGCCGCGTCCTCGTAGCCGAGGAACGGGACGAGCCTATTCGCCGTCGCCCTCCCAGCCTTCGAGCCGCTCGCGCAGGTCGCGGAGGAATCGGCCCGCGAGTGCGCCGTCGACGAGGCGGTGGTCGTAGGTGAGCGTGATGTTCATCAGCGGCCGGATCGCGATCACGTCCTGGCCGAGCTCGTCCTCGACCACCCACGGGCGCTTGACGAGCGCGTACGTGCCGAGGATCGCCGACTGCGGCTGGCTGATGACGGGCGTCCCGTGGAACGTGCCGTAGCCGCCCGGGTTCGTGATCGTGAACGTGCCGCCCTGGACGTCGTCGGGCACGAGCTGCTTGTTCCGCGCCTTCGCGGCGATCTCCGAGATCCCGCGGGCGAGCCCGAGGAGGTTCAGGCCCTCGGCGTTGCGGAGGACCGGGACGATCAGTCCCTTGCCCTCGGCGAGCTCGACGGCGATGCCGAGGTTGACGAAGTTGCGCGTGACGATCGAGTCGCCGCGCATCTCGGCGTTCACGTACGGGTACTCGCGCAGCGTCTCGACCGACGCCTTCGCGACGAAGGCGAGGTAGGTCGGGTTGACGCCGTAGGCCGCCTGGTACTCCTTCTTCAGCTGGTTGCGCACGGCCACGATGCGCGAGAAGTCGACCTCGATCGCGCTCGTGACGTGGGCGGACGTGTCGAGAGAGCGCCGCATGTGCTCGGCGATTCCGCGACGCATCGCGGTCATCGGCTCGACGGTCTCGCCGGGCAGCGTCTCGCCCGCGGCGACCGGTGCCGGAGCGGGAGGCTTCGGCGGTGGAGGCGGAGCCTGGGCCGGCGCCGCCGGAGCGGCGGCCTCGGCCTGCGGCTGCGGTGCGGGCGCCTCGGCGGCGGGCTGCTGCGCGGGCTGCTGCGCGGGCTGTTGCTGGGTGCCTCCGGACTCGACGAAGGCGAGGATGTCCTTCTTGGTCACGCGTCCGCCGGTGCCGGTGCCGGGCACCTGGGACGGGTCGATCCCATGCTCGCCGGCGATGCGCGCGACGACCGGGGACACGAACGCCTTGCCGTTGCCGGTCGGCGCCGCAGGCTGGACGGCGGGAGGAGCGGCGGACGGCTCGGGCGCGGCGGGAGCGGGGCTCTCGGCGGGCGACGCCGCCTCGGCCTCTGCCGCGGCCTCCGCGGTCGCAGGCTCGGGCGGCGCGGCCTCGGGCTCGGGCGGCTCCGGGGCAGGAGTCTCGGCGGCTGCCCCGCCGATCTGCCCGAGCTTCGTGCCGACGTCGACGGTCTCGCCCTCCTGGACGAGGATCTGCGTCAGCGTCCCGGAAGCGGGGCTCGGCACCTCGGTGTCGACCTTGTCCGTCGAGATCTCGAGCAGCGGCTCGTCGGCCTCGACCTGCTCGCCCTCCTGCTTCAGCCAGCGCGTGATCGTCCCTTCCGAGACGGACACGCCCATCTGGGGCATCACGACGTCGACAGCGGTGTCCGTGGCCATGGCTCCTTCCTAGTACTCCGCGAGCTCGCGCAAGGCGCCGACGACGTCGTCGACCTGCGGGATGTATGTCTTCTCGAGCAC
>JAICSH010000024.1 GCA_025936995.1 Thermoleophilia bacterium
CCCGTGTGCCCTCAGCACGAAGCGAACGGGAGACCGCGTCTCCCGTTCGTGCAGTTCGATCAACCCCCGGGCGAAGAGCGCAGCTCTTCGCCCGCCTCTCGCTAGGCGAGCTTCTCGCGCACCAGTTGGCTGACCTGCGAGCCGTCGGCGCGGCCGGCGATCTGCGGCATGACGTCGGCCATGACGCGCCCGAGGTCGGCCATGCTCGTCGCCCCCACTTCCGCGATGACGTCGTCGACGATCTCGTCGATCTCGTCCTCGGAGAGCGGCTCCGGCATGAACTCCTCGAGGATCTCCAGCTCGCGCTCCTCCGCGGCGGCCTGCTCCTCGCGCCCACCGGCCCGGAACGCGTCGGCGGCCTCGATGCGCCGCTTCCGCTCGCGCTGCAGCACCTGCAGCTCCTCCTCCTCGCTCAGCGGCCGCTGCAGCTCCTTCTGCGAGCTCTTCAGCGCGTGCAGGATCAGGCGGAGCGCATCGCGGCGCTCGGCGTCCCGCGCGCGCATCGCATCCTTCAGCTCGTCGTCGATCTCCTCGATCAGGCTCACACCCAGCCGCCTTTGATGTGCCAGTGCAGATGGAACACCGTCTGACCCGCGCTCGGGCCAACGTTGACGGCGACACGGTAATCGGTCAACCCCTCGCGTGCAGCGACCTCGGCGACGAACTCGAGCATCCGCTTGGCCTCCTCGGGCGGGAACTCGCCGATCTCGCGGAACGAGTCGACGTGCCGCTCCGGCAGGACGAGGAGGTGCACCGGCGCCTGGGGGTTGACGTCGCGGATCGCCACGAAGCCGTCGGTCGCTGCGACGTGGTCGCCCTCGCGGTAGAGCTTGCAGAAGAGGCAGTCGTCGCTCACGCCGCGAGGATCCCCTCCTCCGACACGGCGGCGCCGCGCACGCCCATCAGCTCGCCGACCGGAGCCGACTCCGGGACGAGCCACGGAGAGTAGTCGTCGCCGTAGCCGCGACCGGGCCGGTCGACGAGGACGACGTCGTCGCAGCCGACCTTGGATCGCCAGTGGTCGAGGCATGCGTCGTGGGACGCGGCGCGCAGCCGCGCGCTCCGCTCCTTCTTCACTGACGGAGCCACGGGGTCGTCGGCCTCGGTCCCGGTGCCGGGCCGCGGCGAGTACGGGAAGACGTGCACCTTCGTGAGGCCGGCTTCGCCGACGACGCGGAGGGTGCTCTCGAACGCGCGCTCGTCCTCGGTGGGGAAACCGACGATGACGTCGCTCGTGAGGTTGAACTCCTCCCGGAACGGCTCGAGGCGGCGCAGATACGTCGCGACGGAGTAGCGCCGGCCCATCGCGCGGAGGACGCCGTCGTCTCCCGACTGGAGCGGCACGTGCAGGTGGCGGCTCGCGGTCGGCGTTTCGCGCAGGGCGCGCACGAGCTCCTCGTCGACATGGTTGATCTCGATCGAGGAGAGACGCAGGCGCTCGAGCCCAGGCGTCGCGCCGGCCTCGCGGACGAGCCTGGGCAGGCGGTAGTCGGCCGCGCGATCGCGGTAGCAGCCGAGGTTGATCCCGGTGAGGACGACCTCGCGATGTCCCTGGGCGACGCGGCGGCGCACCTCGGCGAGCACGGCCTCGGCGGTGCGGCTGCGCGACGCTCCGCGGACGAGCGGGATGACGCAGAAGCGGCACGAGAACGAGCAGCCGTCCTGCACCTTGACGAAAGCCCGGACGCGGTCGAGCCGGGCGTCGGCCTGGACGCAGCCGATCGCCCCGACGTCCCCGGCGACGTGCTCAGGCGTCTCCTCGCTCCGGCGGGGAACGACGACGACGTTCCCGGGCAGCCCGGCGAAGGCGTCGCCGGCCACGTTCGCTCCACAGCCTGTGACGTAGACGCGGCGGTGCGTGCGCGCGGCGCGAGCCGCCTCCTTGCGCGACTTCGCGACCGCCTCGTGGGTCACGCAGCACGTGTTGACGACCGCAACGTCGGCGCCTCCCTCCCGCTCCGCGTGGCCGTCGGCGAGCAGCCGCTCGCGCACGGCATGGGCGTCCACGTGCGAGACCTTGCAGCCGAGGAACCGGACGGAGAACGTGGCCATCGCCGCGGAACTCTAGGTCAGGGGCTTCCGGAGGACGACCGCCTGGCGTTCGTAGCCGTGGCGCTCGTAGAACTCGACCGCGCCGACGTTGCTGCGGAGGTTCGTGTCGGTCACGATCAGCTCGGCGCCCTGCGCCCGCGCCCACTCCTCCACCGCGTCGAGCAGGCGACCGCCGATCCCGCGGCCGCGGAAACGCGCTTGCACGACGAGATAGTCGAGATGAACACGCCGGCGGCGGTTGTCGAGCCCGGGCTCGACCGCGGCATGCGGGGACGGCAGTTGGAGGACGGCGACTGCCTCGCCGACGGCATCTCCCTCGACCTCGGCTACGAGCCAGAGGACGTCGTCGCGCGGCGGCCGGGCGAGTGTCTCCTGATGGTGCGCCACCAGGGCGTCGTGCTCGGGTGCGGCGAAGCGCTCGGGCTCGAACGCTGCGTACTGCTCGGCCAGGTCGCGCGCGGCGAGCGCGAGCCCGTCGGCGTCCTCCGGCCGGGGTGGACGGATCACCACCTCCATGCAGCGATTGTCTCAGTCACGCGTGAGCAGGTCCGCGGCCCAGCCGTCGCGCACGCGCCGCTCCATCGCGTGCCACCCGTCGACGCTCGGCTCCTCGCGGTCGAGGTAGCCGGACGTGATCGCCCGCACGACGGGAAGCTCCGCAAGCATCCGCTCCACTACGTCGAGCGCGATGTTCATCACGGCGAGGTCGGCCTTGCGCAGTCGGCCTCCGACGTCCACGGCGACGCCGTTCGCGGCCGCGTTGAACCGGGTGATCTCGAGCGCCACGTCGTCGATGTCGACGGCGCGCACCGGCGCGAAGCCGAGCTTGGCCGCCGCGACCGAGAGGACGCCAGAGCCGCAGCCCACGTCGAGCAGGCTCGCCGGCTCGACGTCCTGCAGGAGCTCGAGGCAGAGACGCGTCGTCGCGTGCGCCCCCGTGCCGAACGCCTGGCCCGGGTCGATCACGACCGCGACCGCGTCGGTGGGCGCCTCCTCCCAGGGCGGGCCGACCCAGCAACGCCCGATCCGGACGCCGTGGTGGAACGAGCGCCAGGCGTCCTCCCAGCCCTCGGCGACGTCGTCCACCTCGACGACGTCGAAGCCGAGTGGCGGCTCCTCGGCATAGACCGCGAATGCGCCGTCGAGCTCCTCGACGCCCTCGGGGAAGATGTGGAGCAGGAGCGCGAGCTCGGGCTCGCCGCCGACGACGACGTACCGTCTCAGCGGAAGGCGCTCTTGAGCTTGTCGAAGAGACCGCCGTCGGTCTTCTCGTACGTGCCGTCGTCCGTGTGCTTGTCGAATTCGCGGAGGAGGCGGCGCTGCTCGTCGGTCAGCCGCCTCGGGACGAGGACGTTGACGAGGATCCGCTGGTCGCCGCGGCCGTGTCCCTGCAGGACCGGCATGCCGCGCCCGCGGAGGACGACGATCTCGCCAGGCTGCGTCCCCGGGGGCAGCTCGAGATCCTCCTCCCCGTCGAGCGTCGGCACCGAGAACGTGGCGCCGAGCGCCGCCTGCGTGAACGTCAGCTCGGCGGTCGCGTAGATGTCGTCGCCTTCGCGGACGAAGCGCTCGTCCGGCCGGATTCGCACCTCGACGTAGACGTCGCCGGCGCGGCCGCCGAGCGCCCCGGCATGTCCCTCTCCGCTCACGCGGATCCGTTGCCCGTGGTGGATCCCGGGCGGGATCTCGACCGCGAGCGTGCGCTCCTCGACCACGCGGCCGGCGCCGCGGCACTCGGCGCACGGCCGCTCGACGCGGCGGCCCGAGCCGGCGCACGCCGGACAGGTCTGGGTGCGGACGAACTCACCGAAGACGCTCCGCGTCACCTGCTGCAGCCGCCCGCTCCCGTTGCACGTGGAGCAGGTCGTGATCTCGGAGCCCGGCTCGGCGCCGCCCCCGCCGCAGCGGGCACAGTTGACGGCCGCCTGGAACGGCACGTCGCGCGTGACGCCTTGCGCCGCTTCGACGAGCTCGATCTCCACCGTCGCCGCGAGGTCGGCTCCCCGCCCGCGGCCGCCGCGCGCACGGCCGCCGAAGAGGACGTCGTCGCCGAAGAACGCCGAGAAGAGGTCGGCGAGGTTCCCGAAGTCGACGTGGCTCGCCTGGAAGCCGCCGCTGCGCAGCCCCGCGTGCCCGTACCGGTCGTAGAGCTCGCGCGTCTCCGTCTTCGACAGCACCTCGTATGCCTCGACCACCTCGCGGAACCGCTCGTCGGCGTCGGGCGCCTCGGAGACGTCGGGATGGAGCTCCCGCGCCAGCCGCCTGAAGGCGCGCTTGATCTCGTCCTCGCTCGCGGCGCGCCCGACGCCGAGGAGCTCGTAGTAGTCCCGGTCCGTGGTCGCCATCGCAGTGAATGTAGCGTCGGCGTCTGCGGGAGAAACTCAGGCCTCGTCGTAGATCGACTCTACGAAGCGCGAGAGCTCCACCGCGGCGGAACGCACGGCTCCGAGCGCCTTCTCGTAGTCCATGCGCACGGGGCCGACGAGACTGACGGCGCCGAGCGCGCGGTGGACGAGGCCGTAGCACGCGCCGACGAGCGCGATCTCGGCGAGAGCGGGGTGCGCGAGCTCGTGGCCGAGACGGACGTACGCACGCGGCGACGCGCTCGGCTGCCCGAGCACCTCGAGGAGGTCGGCCCGGCGCTCGACGAGCTCGAACAGACTCCGGTACGCGTCGAGCTCCTCCGTCCGCACCTCGCCGAGGAGGTCTGCCGCGCCGCCGACGTAGAGGCGCTGCTCGCTCGAGACGAGCTCGACGAACGCCGGCCGCAACGCGGCGAGGAAGGCGCGCTCCGCCTGGCTGAGACCGGGATCCTCGAAGCGGCGGCGCAGCAGCCCGGTGCCGAGCTGGAGGCCGGACACCGCCTCGTTGAGGTAGTCGCTCGCCCACTGGGCGAGGCCGGCGTCGACGGGATCGTCGAAGTGGAAGAGACGCTTCGAGACGCCACCGGCGGACGTGATGACGACGACCATCACGAGCTGCGGCTGCAGGAGGAGCACCTCCACGTGCCGCACGTGCGTCGACTCGAGCGGCGGCGCGGAGACGAGCGCGAGCAGCCTGGTCACCTGCGAGAGCATCTCGGTCGTCGCCTGCAGCGCCGACTCGACCTCGGTGCTCGTCGACGTGAGGTCGAGCGGAAACGCGGCCGGGTGGGGCTCGAGATGTCCGAGCAGCTCGTCGGCGTAGTAGCGGTACCCGCGCTCCGTCGGGACGCGCCCCGCGGACGTGTGCGGATGCGTGAGCAGTCCGAGATTCTCGAGCTCGGCCAGCTCCGCCCGGACCGTCGAGGGCGAGACGCGGAGGTCGGAGCGCTCGACGAGCGTCTTCGACCCGACGGGCTGTCCGGTGCCGACGAACTCCTCGACGACGCGGCGGAGGATCGCGCTCTGCCGTTCGCTCAGCTGCAGCGTTTTCAGCATTTGCAGGAGATTTTAGCCGTCTTAGGCGACGATCTCGGCCGTCACCGCGCCGCCGAGGAAGCGCCCACGCTCCGTGAGGGCGAGCGTCTCGCCGCCGTCGACCGCGAGACCGAGCCGCTCGGCGCGCGCAAGTCCCTCGGCATCGAGCGCTCGCCGCAGCCCGCGGAGCGGCAACGGCTCGTCCAGGCGGAGCCCGAGCATGAGCCGCTCGCGAGCCCGTGTCCCGTCGTCGAGCAGCTCGATCTCCCGGTCGTACCGGCCCTGCAGGTACTTCGCGAGCCTCGGCGTGTTGCGGCGGCGCTCCCCCTCCAGCGTCGAGACGGCGCCAACGCCGAGGCCGAGGTAGTCGCGGCCGAGCCAGTAGCCGAGGTTGTGCTCCGCGCGCTTGCCCTCCCGGCAGAAGTTGGCCGTCTCGTACCAGCGGTAGCCGGCGCCGGTGAGCGTCGCGACGACGCGCTCGAAGTAGTCCTCCATCTGCTCCGCCTGCCGCTCGAGCTCGGCGCCGTGCGCGATCGTGAACCGCGTGCCGGGCTTCGCCTCGAGCTCGTAGGCGCTGATGTGCTCGGGACCGAGCGCGATCGCGCGCTCGAGATCCGCGGCGAGTTGGTCGGGCGTCTGGCCGGGGATGCCGTAGATGAGGTCGAGCGAGAGGTTGTCGAAGCCGGCCTCGCGCAGCCGGCCGAAGGCGCTTTCGACGTCCGCGGGCGTCGCTCGTCGCTCGAGCACGCGCAGCAGGTGCGGCTGGAACGTCTGCGCGCCGAGCGAGACGCGGTTGACGCCGGCGGCACGCAGCTCTCGGGCGAGCTCGGGCGTGACCGTCTCGGGATTCGCCTCGACCGTCAGCTCGCGCGCCGTCGGGAGCGCGCGCAGAAGACGCAGCAGCTCCGGCAACGCCGTGAACGTGGGCGTGCCGCCGCCGAGGAAGATCGTGTCCACCGGACTGCCGTCGTGCTCCTCCTCGAGCTCGCGCAGGAGCGCGTCGACGTACGCCCCGTGCAGGTGGTCGCGGCCGGTCGCCGTGACGAAGTCGCAGTAGCCGCAGCGATGCGCGCAGAACGGGAGATGGAGGTAGAGATGGCGAATCGTGCTCACGACGCCACCCGCCTCGGTCGCGGAACGAGCTCGCCGCCGCAGTTCGGGCAGACGGCGTCCATGGACACGGCGCAGGCGCGGCAGAAGGTGCACTCGTGCGAGCAGATGAGCGCGTCGCCGTCCTGCGCGAGCACGGAGCCGCAGCGCTCGCACTCCGTGCGCATCTCGAGGCTCATCCGTCTGCGTCCTTCCTGTAGAGAACAGTCGCGTACGGCGGCGTCTCGGCCGGGCGCTCCAACGACCCACTCGTGTGCGCGATCCCTGCCTCGCGAGCCGCGTCTTGCACGACCTGGAGCGGGCCGGGAGGAGGGCCCATCTGGTCGAAGTAACAGGCGACACAGAGGCCGATGTCCTCCTCGATTTCGGCCTCACCTTTCCAGAGACGCGACCGTTTCGCAGTGACGCGGACGACCTGGGGCGCCACCGTCGGCATCACGCTCCTGAACGCCGCGAGCGCCTCGGCCGGAACCGTGACCGGCTCGTGCGTGAAGCGGTAGTCGAGAGGGTCGCTTCCGGGCGTGGTCTGCTCCCACAAGACCCTGCCGAACGCGCGAAGCGGCTCGACCTCGGAGAGCGGATAGGGGTCGATCCACGTCGGCCCGGTCGTGCGCGGCCACGGAAAGCGCATCCCTTGCTCCACCGCGCGCATGTCCCCGCGTTCCCACTCTTGATCGTCGAAGCCGAGCACGACGTGATGGTCGTACAGCGGCCCGCCGACGCCCTGCTGCTCGTGGCGAACCCACACCGCGAGCTTGATCGGCGCCTGCCCGTCGAGGAACACGCGCATCCTCATGAGATCGTCGGCGGAGAGCTCGAGCGTGGGCGCATCGAGTCCCTCCCGCATCAGCTCTTCTGCCCCTGGCCGATGTTGAGGACGGCGAGGAACGCCTCCTGCGGCACCTCGACGGAGCCGACCTGTTTCATCCGCTTCTTGCCGGCCTTCTGCTTCTCGAGCAGCTTCCGCTTGCGCGTGATGTCACCGCCGTAGCACTTCGCCAGCACGTCCTTCCGCTTCGCCTTCACGGTCTCGCGAGCGATGACGCGCGAGCCGATCGCGGCCTGGATCGGGATGTCGAACATCTGGCGCGGGATCTCCTCGCGCAGCCTGTCGACGAGCAGGCGCCCGCGGTCGTACGCGAACTGCCGGTGGACGATCAGCGAGAGCGCGTCGACCGGCTCGCCGCCGACGAGCACGTCCACCCGGACGAGCTCGCCCGGCTTGAAGCCGGCGACGTCGTAGTCGAACGACGCGTAGCCGCGCGTGCGCGACTTGAGCTGGTCGTAGTAGTCGAGGACGATCTCGGCGAGCGGCAGCTCGTACGTGAGGTGGACCCGCTCGGGCGAGAGGTACTCGAGCTTGCCGAACGTGCCGCGCCGGTCGTTGTTCAGCTCCATCACCGCTCCGACATGCTCCTTCGGGACGATGATCGAGGCGGCGACGTACGGCTCCTCGACCTCCTCGATCTCCCGCGGGAACTCCGACGGGTTGTGCACCTCGACGAGGTCGCCGTCCTTCTCCTTCACGCGGTAGGCGACGTTCGGCGCCGTGACGAGCAGGTCGAGGTCGAACTCGCGCTCGAGCCGCTCGCGGACGATCTCCATGTGGAGCAGGCCGAGAAAGCCGCAGCGGAAGCCGAAGCCGAGCGCCTGGGACGTCTCCGGCTCGTACACGAGCGCGGCGTCGTTGAGCTTGAGCCGCTCGAGCGCGTCGCGCAGCTCGGGATAGTCGTCGGAATCGGTCGGGAAGAGCCCGGCGAAGACCATCGGCTTCACGTCCTTGTACCCGGGCAGGGCCTTCTCCGCGGGCCGCCGGACCGAGGTGAGCGTGTCGCCGACGCGGAGGCTCGAGACGTCCTTCAGCCCCGTGACGACGTAGCCGACCTCGCCGACCGAAAGCTGCTCCACCGGCGTCATCGCGGGGGAGAAGACACCGAGCTCCTCGGCGTCGAAGCGCGTGTCGGTCGCCATCGTGCGGAGGCCCTCGCGGGTGGCGAAGGAGCCGTCGACGACGCGGACGAAGGCGAGGACGCCGCGGTACTGGTCGTACGACGAGTCGAAGACGAGGGCGCGCGCGGGAGCCTCCGGATCCCCGTCGGGCGCGGGCATCCGCTCGACGATCGCGTCGAGGACGTCGGCGACGCCGTCCCCCGTCTTGGCCGAGATCCGCAGCACGCGGGCCGGGTCGTCGCCGAGCAGGTCGGCGACCTCGACGGCGGTGGCGTCCGGATCCGCCGCCGGGAGGTCGATCTTGTTCGCCACGGGGACGATCTCGAGCCCGTTCTCGATCGCGAGGTACGCGTTCGCGAGCGTCTGCGCCTCGATCCCCTGTGCGGCGTCGACGACGAGCAGCGCCCCTTCGCAGGCCTGGAGCGAGCGCGAGACCTCGTAGGTGAAGTCGACGTGACCGGGCGTGTCGATGAGGTTGAGCTCGTGCCCCTTCCACGGCACGCGGACCGCCTGCGCCTTGATCGTGATCCCCCGCTCGCGCTCGAGTTCCATCGTGTCCAGCACCTGTTCGCGCATCTCGCGTGCGGAGACGGCCTCGGTCAGCTCGAGGATCCGATCGGCGAGCGTCGACTTGCCGTGGTCGATGTGCGCGATGATCGAGAAGTTGCGGATCCGTGCCTGGTCCACGAGCCGCGATGGTACTGGCGCCCGCCGGCATCTCCCGTCGCGGCGGAGAAAGTGGCGGGGAGGTGCCGTACAGCCAGTCCCCCTCAGCCTCCCCGCCGGAGTGCCCAAGTGGAGATGGGCGAACTGGGCATGGTGCCAGAGATCTCGCTCGTCCGACGAGGTCAGGCCCGGGCGCGCCGGAGCTGCAGCATCGTCTCCAGCTCGCGGACGCCCAGCAGCCGGCACGCGCCGAAGAACGCGGCGTAGCCGAGCACGAGGCCGAAGCCGAGAGAGACGATCTGCGCGGGGAGCGAGCGGCCGAGGCCCGAGTCGAGCAGGTGCCAGACCCACCACGCGACCGCGGCGAGAACCGCCGACGCGACGGCCACGAGCACGAAGCTGCGCACCGTCTCCCTGATCGCGAAGCCGTCCATCCGCCGGCGGAACAGGGCGAGCAGCGCCCACGTCCCCGCGATGTTGACGAGCGAGGTCGAGAGCGGGATCCCCCAGATCCCGAGCCGGTAGAAGACTGCGTCGAGGAGGGCGTTCAGCCCGAGGTTCCCGAACGCGACCCAGCTTGGGATCCACGGCGACTGGAGCGAGAAGAAGCCGCGGTTGAGCATGAGCATCGTCCCGTTGAACGTGAGCCCGAGCGCGAACGCGGCGAGGCAGCTCGCGACGATCGGCGTGTCGTGCGCCGTGAAGTGCTCGTGCTGATAGAGGAGCCGCACGATCGGCGTCGCGAGCACGGCGGCGGCAGCGCTCGCCGGGATGAGCAGGAACGAGATCAGCCGCAGTCCCGTTGCGATCGTGCTCCGGAAGGCATCCCAGTCCTCGCGCGACGCGTGGCGGGATAGGAGCGGGAAGAGCACGGTCGCGACCGCGACGGAGAACATCCCCTGCGGCAGCATGTAGAGCCGGAAGGCGCGGACGATCGCCGCCGGCGCGAGGTGCGGATTCAGGTAGTGCGTCGCGAACAGCTGGTCGATGACCGCGTTGATGTTGATCAGGCCGAGGCCGATCGTGACCGGCACCATCAGCACGAACGTGCGCTTGACCGCCGGATCGTGGATGTCGATCACCATCCGCAGCCGGTCGTCCCGCCCGCGCAGCCACGGCAGCGGCAGCAGGAACTGGACGACCGTCGCGACGAGGATCGCGACCGCGTAGACGTAGAGTCGCGACGACTTCGCGTCCGCGTGCTCGGCGCCGAGGCCGAGCCCGAGCAGGATGACGAGGTTCCACGCCACCGGGGTGAGCGCAGGCACCGTGAAGTGGTCGTAGCTGTTGAGGATCCCGACGACGATGCCGGTCAGCCCGAGGATGAGGACGAGCGGGAAGAGGATGCGCGCCAGACCCGCGGCGAGGACCCCGAACTTGTCGTGCGGCCCGTACCCGAAGATCTCCATCACCCACGGCGCGATCACCATGAACAGTGCCGTGAGGCCGCCGAGCCCGAGCAGCATCAGCCAGAAGAGCGACGAGGCCACGCGCCACGCGCGCTGCCGCTCGCCCTTGACCAGCAGGTCGCTGAAGACCGGGACGAACGCGGCCGACAGCGCGGAGTCGGCGACGAGCGAGCGAACCGTGTTCGGGATGAGAAAGGCGATCTCGAACGCGTTGACCGGGCCGGAGATCCCGAAGAGTGCAGCCTGGACGATCTCCCGTACCAGCCCGATGACCCGCGACACTCCCGTGGCGACGGCGAAGATGACGCCCGAGCGCGCGAGACCGCGTCCCGCGTCGGGCTCCGGCTCCTCGGCGACGGCCGCCGGAGCGGGAGCGCCGGCCTGCGTGATCTGGCTCTCCTCGTCGAGCGTCCGCGCCTCGAGCTCGGCGAGCTCGCTCCTGTCCCGGCGCGGCCGGATGATCATCGTCGGACTCTCGGCCGGATCCTGCGAGACCGGCCAGGAGTCGAGCGTCGCGTCGCTCTCGAAGTACGTGGGCCTGCCCTGCTCGGCTCGGCGGCGGTCGCGTGCCAGCCGCCGCTCGTGCCGCTGGCGCTCGGCGTCGTCCACGAGGGCAGCATAGGGAGCGGGGTTGCTACCATCGCCCGGCCCGCGAGTCGCGGGCCTTTTTCCGAGATGCCGAACATCAAGCAGCAGGAGAAGCGCGTCCGCCAGGCGACGCGGCAGCGGCAGGAGAACCTCCGCTGGCGCTCGGCGGCGAAGACGCTCATGCGGCGCCTCAACGAGGCGGTCGCGGAGGGCGACTCGAAGGAGACCGAGGCGCGGCATCGCGAGCTCGTCCAGTGGCTGGACAGGGCCGCCGCGAACGGCGCTCTGCACCGGAACACCGTCGCCCGGCGCAAGTCCCAGGCGGCGAAGCTCGCCGCAGGCGCCTCCGGGAAGTAGCCCCTAGGCGGCGCGCTCGGGCCGGCGCGTGATCTCGACGAGCGTCCGGTCGAGCTGAAGCTCCGGCGGCAGCCGCGAGCCGCCCTTTGCGCCCGCGTCGAGCTCGGCCAGCCGCACCGTCGCCTGCGCCAGCTCTTGGGGCGAGAAGTTGCCCGCCTGCTTGACGCCTTTCTCCGCGACGAACGGGTGCATCTTCAGCCGGCTCGCGATCTCACTCGAGCGGACGCCCTCGTCCGCGAGGCGGGAGATCTTCCGGACGCGTCCGACATGGCCGACGAGCGAGGCGACGAGACGGATGAGCTCGCCGGAGCGTGGACGGTGCGAGCGGTCCAGGAGGGATTCGGTCGCGCGGATCATCGCCGCGACGTCGCGGCGTCCCCAGGCGTCGGTGACGGCGAAGATCGGCGTCTCGGCTCGTCCGACCGCGAGCTCCTCGACGGCGGCGCGCGTGATCTGCTCGCCGCTCGCCCAGGTCGCGAGCTTCTGGACCTCGGAGGCGAGGTCGCCCACGTCGTCTCCGACGGCCTCGACGAGCGCCCGGCAAGCGTCGCGATCCGCCGACGCGCCGAGGCGCGTGAACTGCTCGGCCACCCATTCCGGGAGCTGCTTCTTGGTCACGTCGTAGGCGAGCACCTGTCCCGCCTTGGCGACAGCCTTCGAGAGCGCGGAGTCGCGCCGGATCCCGTCGCCGACGAGCGCAAGGACCGTGGTGGGGGCCGGCGAGCCGAGGTACGACTCGACCTGCTTCACGTCCGCCGCCTTCCACGCCTCCACGCCGTCGACCACGACGAGGCGCGCCTCGCCGCCGAAGAGGCCGAGCGCGTTGCAGGCGGCGACCGCATCCTCGCCCGACGCCTCCGCGGCGTGAAGGTGCTCGGTGGCGTCCTCACCGATCCGTCCCCGCAGGCGCTGCAGCGCCACCGCGATCTTCGGCCGATCCGTCCCCGTCAGGAGGTAGACCGGCTTCAGCTCGGGCTCGCTCGCCACGCTGCCAAGCATAGGCGGCGGCCCCGACCGCTCCCAGGCCGAGCGCGGCGGCCGCTCTCGGCGAGGTGATCTGAGCGCCGGGAAGCCCGCCGAACACGCGTGCGCACACGGCGACGAACCAGGCACCCCAGCCGTTGAGCTGGGCCATCGCGGCGGCGAGCGAGGGCGAGAGCGGAGCCACGACCGCGGTGAGGAGCGCGAGACCGAGCACCTCCACGACGACCGGGACCGCGATGACGTTCGCGGGGACCGTGACGAGCGAGATCTGGTGGAACTGGAACCACGTGACGGGCGCCGTGGCGAGACCGCACGCGGTCGAGACGCCGACGAGCTGCGCGAGCTCGCGCGGGACGGGGTATCCCTCGAGCGCTCGCACGACGCGCGGCGTGACAACGAAGATCGCCGAGACGGCGGCGAACGAGAGCTGGAAGCCTGCGTCGAGCAGGTTGTACGGGTTCCAGCCGAGGAGGAGGGCCGCTCCGACGAGCAACGCCTGCCAGCGGTCGCGCTCGCGCGCGGCGAGCCAGGCCAGCGACCCGAGTCCCGCTGCGAGCGCCGCGCGGACGACCGACGGATGGAGTCCCACGGCGATCGCGTACCCCGCGACCGTGAAGAGCGCCGCGATCTGGGCCACGTAGCTCCCGAGCCCTGCGAGCAGGACCACGGCGGCGATGCCGCCACCGACGGCGGCGACCTTGAGCCCGTCCACCGCGAGGCAGTGGTAGAGGCCGGAGGCGCGGAAGTCGGCAAGCAGCCCCTGGTCCATGCCGGACGAGCGGCCGAGCACGATCGCCTCGATCACGTCGCGGCGCGCGCCTCGGAGACCCGGGGCGACGTCACCCGCGAGCCGGCGCCCGGCACGGTCTCCGGCTCCGGAGATGCCGCCGCGCCGGCCGACGACGCGCCAGGTCTCTCCGCGCAGGACCGCGTGGATCCCCTGCCGCCGCAGCCACTTCGCCTCGTCGAAGCCGTTGGACGGACCGGGCGGCGCCCGCAGGACGCCTATGAGTCGCAGGCGCGCGCCCTGTGGAGGAGCCCGCCCGAGCGGGAGCTCGAGGAGCGCCGGCTCGTGCGTGCGCAAGATTCCCCAGCGCAGCACCACCACTTTCATTCGCTGGTCGAAGGATCCCGCCCGAGGCGGCTCCTCGACCTCGACGACCGCTTGCTCGGCACTGCCGATCCGCGGTGCGAGCACGCTGTGGTCGAGCCGCGCAAGCCTGAAGCTCCCCCACGTCCAGGCGACCGCCACGACGGCGGACCCGAGCAGCGCCCATCGGAGGCGCGGATCGGTCACGGCAATTCCGGCTGCGCCGAGTACGCCGGCCGCGCCAAGCACCGGGGCAATCCCGACGCGACCGACGTTCGCGAGCGCGAAGCCGACGCAGAGCGCACCGACGAATGCGTGCGGCAGGCGCACCGTCACGTCACGGGATCACGAGTCCCTTCAGCTGCGCGAGCCTTCCCGCGCCGATGCCGGGGACGCCCTCGAGCTCGGCGACCGAGTGGAATGCCCCGTGCACCTGCCGGTAGTCGACGATCTTCTGCGCGGTCACCGGCCCGATCCCCGGCAGCGAGTCGAGCTGCTCCACCGTGGCCGTGTTGAGATCGAGCGGCGCGGAGGGCGAGGAGCCGGCAGCGGGAGGGGTCACCGCCGCCGCCGCGCCGACCGCGCCGCGCCCCGGGACGACGACCTGTTCGCCGTCTGCGACCGGCGCGGCGAGATTCACCGCTTCGAGTTGCGCCTTCCCGGTCGGCCCGCCGGCGGCGGCGATGGCGTCGTCGATCCTCGAGCCCGAGCGCAAGCGATAGAGGCCGGGCCGCCGGACTGCGCCGGCGACGTCCACGACGAGCAGCTTCGCAGCCGTGGCCCTCGGGCTCGCCGGAGCGCGCAGCGGAGCGACCGCCGGCGCCGCGCTGCTCCCGCCTCCGAGGTGCCGGACAGCCAGGATGAGCAGGACGGCGATCGCGGCGGCGGCGCCCAGGAGCTGCCGCCGCGACAGCGCAGGAAGCCGGACATCCATGGCGCCAATCGTGACAACAGAGATGTCGCGCGTCTGTGCCGGTTTGGCGGCGCCTCCGTAAACTCGCCCCGTGGCAGACTGGGTGACGATCTCGGCGCTCGCATCCGCGGGCGGGACGCTCGTCCTTGCAGGCGTGACGGTCGCCTCGGTGCGCTCGGCCAATCGAGCGGCACGGGTGGCCGAGCAGACGCTCCTCGCCGGGCAACGCCCGCTGCTCGTCCCGTCGCGCACCGAGGATCCCGCACTCAAGGTCGGCTTCCAGGACGACGTCTGGTTCGCGGTTCCGGGCGGCCAGGGCGCCGCGAGCGCGTCGGACACGGCCGTCTACTTGGTGATCAGCGTCCGCAACGTCGGCACCGGGATCGCCGTCCTCCACGGCTGGCGCCTCGATCCCGAGCTCACCCTGGAGCGCGGAGCCCACGTCTCGCCGCCTCCGCTCGAGGACTTCACGACGCTCACGCGCGACCTCTACGTCGCGCCCGGCGACGTCGGGTTCTGGCAGGGCTCCTTCCGCGACCCCGGCAGCGACGGCTACCGGGCCGCGCGCCGCGCGATCGAGGCGCGACAGCGTCTCGGCGTCGACATCCTCTACGGCGACTTCGAGGGTGGCCAGCGCGTGATCAGCCGCTTCATGCTCAGCCCGCGCGAGACCGACGACGGCGTTCGCTGGTATGCAGGCGTCGGCCGCCACTGGAATGTGGATCGACCGGAGCCCAGAGAACGATGATCGCGGAGCCGGCGCCTGACGTCGACCACGTGTTCAGCCTCACGCAGGTCGAGCAGGCGATCCGCGAGAGCTGGGGCGAGGACACGTCGGACCCGCGCGAGGGCGAGCGGTGGACTCGCGAGAACCCGTCGCTCGGCCAGTGCGACGTCACCTGCCTCGTCGTCAACGACCTGCTCGGCGGAGAGCTCGCGGCGGCGGACGTCTATCTCGACGGTGAGCGCGTCGAGGGCCACATGTGGAACCGGCTGCCGTGCGGGCTCGAGGTGGACCTGACGCGCGAGCAGTTCCGGCAGGGAGAGATCGTGGGCGAGCCGCGATTCCGCCCTCGCCCGGAGCGGTTCGACCCGGCGCATCCGCGCTACCACCGGTACGAGACCTACCTCGTACTCGCGCGCCGCGGGCGCGAGCGGCTCGGCCTTTCTGCCTAGACGACGAAGTTGACGAGCTTCTGCGGGACGACGATCGTCTTGCGCAGCTCGCCGCCGTCCAGATAGCTCCGCACCCGCTCGCTCTCGCGCGCACGCGCGACGAGAGCGTCCTCGTCCAGCGAGGCGTCAACCTCGAAGCGGTCGCGCACTTTGCCGTTCACCTGGACGACGAGCTCGAACGTGTCGCGGACGAGCTGCGACTCGTCGGCCTCCGGCCACGGCGCCTCCCACAGCCGCTCGTGGCCCAGCACGCCCCAGAGCTCCTCCGCGACGTGGGGCGCGTACGGCTGGATGAGCGAGACCAGCGTCTCGGCCGCGAACCGCGCGTCCGGCGCATCGACGGCACCGCTGAGCTCGTTGACCAGCTCCATCATCGCCGAGATCGGCGTGTGGAACTGGAAGCGGCGCAGGACGTCGTCCGTCACGCGAACGATCGTCTCGTTCGCCTTGCGCGCAAGTGCAGCCTCGCGCGCGTCGTCGGCTGGGGGCCGCTCGGCGACCTCGTGCACGATCCGCCACAGCCGCCGGAGGAAGCGGACGATGCCCTCGACGCCGTCGGGCGTCCACTCCATGTCCTGGTCGGCCGGGCCCATGAAGAGGATGTAGAGGCGCACCGCGTCGGCGCCATACGCGTCGACGACCTGGTCCGGCCCCTCGACGTTCCCCTTCGTCTTCGACATCTTCGTGCCGCCGAGCGTGACCCAGCCCTGGTGGAACACGCGCGCGAACGGCTCGCGGAACCCGACCATCCCCCAGTCGTTCATCGCCTTGACGAAGAAGCGCGAGTAGAGCAGGTGCCCCGTCGAGTGGTCGATGCCGCCGATGTACTGGGAGACGGGCAGCCAGTAGTCGACGACGAACCGGTCGAACGGCGCCTCGTCGTTGTGCGAGTCGATGTAGCGGAGGAAGTACCAGGAGGAGTCGACGAAGGTGTCCATCGTGTCCGGGTCGCGGCGCGCCGGCCCGCCACACTGCGGACAGTGGACGGCCATGAACTCCTCGTTGGCGGCGAGCGGAGGCCTGCCCTTTGGGGCGTAGTCCTCGATGTCGGGGAGGATCACCGGCAAGTCCTGCTCCGGCACGGGCACGACGCCGCACTTCTCGCAATGGACGAACGGGATCGGGCAGCCCCAGTAGCGCTGCCTCGAGACGCTCCAGTCGCGCAGTCGGTAGTTGACGGTCGGCTTGCCGCGTCCCTCCTGCTCGAGCGCCGCGACGATCGCGCGCTTCCCCTCCTCGGAGGGGAGACCGTCGAACCGCTCGGAGTTGATCAGCCGCCCCTCGTCGTCGATCACCGGGACGACGGGGAGACCGAACGTCTCGGCGAACTGCGCATCGCGCTCGTCGTGGGCGGGCACGCCGCCGATCGCGCCGGTCCCGTAGTCCATGAGCACGAAGTCGGAGACCCAGATCGGCAGCCGCTCGCCGTTGATCGGGTTGACCGCGTGGAAGCCGGTGAAGACGCCCGTCTTGGTCGTCGCGGCGGCGCGCTCCTCGACCGGACGCGCGCCGGCGTGGCGTGCGTACTCCTTCGCTTCCTCGCTCGCGTGCGCGTTGACGAACGGGTGCTCCGGCGCGAGGGCGAAGAACGTGGCGCCGAACAGCGTGTCGGGACGCGTGGTGAAGACGGCGAGGTCCTCCCCGGTCTCCTCGACGCGGAAGAGGATCTCGGCGCCTTCCGAGCGACCGATCCAGTTACGCTGGATCGCCTTCGTCTTCTCCGGCCACTCGGCCCCGGGGTACTCGAGGAGCTCGTCTGCGTAGGCGGTCGTCCGCATGTACCACTGGGTCATGTTGCGGAGCTCGACCTCCGCGCCGCACCGCTCGCAGCGCCCGTCGACGACGTACTCGTTGGCGATCACCGTCTGGTCGTTGGGGCACCAGTTGACCGGCCCCTCGCGCCGGTAGCAGAGCCCGTTCGCGACGAACTGCTGGAAGAGCCATTGCGTCCAGCGGTAGAAGGTCGGCTGGTGGGCCGAGACCTCGCGCTCCCAGTCGATCGCCCAGCCGAGCCGCTTCATCTGGCCGCGCATCGTCTCGATGTTCCGCTCGATCGTCTCGCGGGGATGGCGGCCCTCGCGGATCGCGGCGTTCTCGGCCGGCAGCCCGAAGGCGTCCCAGCCCATCGGCCGCACGACGTGCCAGCCGCTGCGCCGCCGAACGTGAGTCTGGACGTCGCCCATCGTGTAGTTGAGGACGTGTCCCATGTGCAGGCTCGGGCCTGACGGGTACGGCAGCATCTCGAGCTGGTACCAGTGGTTCTCGGCGGTCGGCTCGCTCTGGACCGGATTCGGGGCGCGGAACGCTCCCTCGTCCTCCCAGACGCGCTGCCACTTCTGCTCGATCTCGTGGGGTTCGTATCTCGGTGTCATCGAAAAATGTCCTCTGGAACGAAAAAACCTCTCCGAGGAGAGGTCGCGGGGAGGCCGGCGCGGCGCTGCTGCGCTTGTCTCCCTGAACTAGGTAAGAAGCAGCTCCTGCATTGAGATCCCGATACTAGCAAGGTGCTCGATCTCCTTCCGGAAACCGCGCGGATCGAGGACGGCGGGCTCGCGATCGGCGGCGTGCCCGCAACCCGGCTGGCGGACGAGTTCGGGACGCCGGTCGTCGTCTACTGCGAACGGACGATCCGAGCCCAGGTGCGTGCGTACCGCGAGGCGGCTCCGGGCGCGCTCATCGTCTACGGGACGAAGGCGTTCGCGAACGTCGCGCTGCTGCGGCTGCTGGCGGACGAGGGCGTCGGCGCCGACGTCTCGACCCTCGGCGAGCTCGCGTTCGCGCTCGCGGCGGAGGTTCCGGGCGAGCGCATCGTCTTCCACGGGAACAACAAGTCGGCCGAGGAGCTGAGCGCGGCCGCCGAGGCCGGCGCGCTCGTCGTGCTCGACGCCCCGGGCGAGGCCGAGGCCGCTGCGGCTGCGGGCGTCCGGCGGGTGCTCGTCCGGCTCACGCCCGGCGTCGAGGCCGTCACGCACCGCTCGATCCGGACGGCGCACGAGGAGTCGAAGTTCGGGCTCGCGCCCGACGCGGCAGAGCGGGAGGTCGGACGCGCACGCGAGCTCGGCCTCGAGGTCGAGGGCGTCCACGTCCATGTCGGCTCCCAGCTCGGCCGGACGGACGAGAGCGTCCTCGCGCTCGAGCGCGTGCTCGCGTTCCTCGAGCGCCTCGACTGGAAGCCTCGCGTCCTCGATTTCGGCGGCGGGCTCGGCGTCCGGCACAACCGCGAGGAGCAGCTCCCGTCGGTGGCGGAGTTCGTCCGGCCCCTCGCCGAGCGGGTGCCGAACGGCGTGTCGCTGATCCTCGAGCCGGGCCGCTCGCTCGTCGGGCGCGCCGGCGTGACGCTCTACCGCGTCGGCACCGTCAAGGACTCCGGCGGTGTCACGTACGCGGCGATCGACGGCGGGATGTCGGACAATCCACGGCCGCAGCTCTACGGCGCGCGCTACGAGGCCGTGCTCGCGAATCGCGCGGACGAGCTGCCGAGCGGCGTGTACCGGATCGCTGGCAAGCACTGCGAGTCGGGAGACGTCCTCATCGAGGCGGCTGAGCTTCCTGAGCCGCAGCCTGGCGACGTGCTCGCGGTGCCGGCGACTGGCGCCTACACGCTCGCCCTCGGGTCGGGCTACAACGGCGTCCCGCGGCCGGCGGTCGTTCTCGTCGCGGACGGCTCGGCGCGCCTCGTCCGGCGTCGCGAGGCGGTGGCCGATCTCCTGCGCTTCGAGGTGTGAGGATCAGCCCGCAGACGCCGACCGGCGGTTCGTCCACCAGCGGCGGATCCTCTTGAACAGCCAGTACAGGATCATGCGGGCGAGCCTACGCCGGTCGGTGGCCGCGCGCTAGCCTCAGCTCAGGATGCGTTTCAGGCTCGCAGCCGTTCCCGGCGTCGTCCTCGTCGCTGTCGCCGCGGCGATGTGGGGCACGGACCCGATCATCCGCAAGACGATGAGCGGGACGACCTCGGCGACGACGATCGTCTTCGGTGAGCACGTGATCCTCGCGGCGCTGACGCTGCCGTTCCTCCTCCCCGCGCTGCGCGCCGTGTTCCGCGCAGGCTGGAGCTACGTGGCCGCCGCCGTCGTCGTCGGCGCGGGCGCGTCGGCCGTCGCCACGATCCTCTTCACGGACGCGCTGATCGGGCACTCGGACTACATCACGCCCGTCGTGATCCAGAAGGTGCAGCCGTTCGTCGCCGTCGGCGGCGCGGCGCTGCTCCTCGGCGAGCGGCCACGATCGCGGTTCCTCTGGTTCTTCCTCCCCGCGCTCGCCGGCTTCTGGCTCGTGAACCAAGCGCATCCGCTCGCGCCGTCCGCGCAGGGCACGGTCGTGATCGCGGAGGCGACGGGCGCCGCCGTGCTCTGGGCGCTGGGAACTGTGCTCGGCCGCTACCTCTCTCGCGAGCTCGAGTTCCAGCACGTCGTGACGCTGCGCTTCTTCTTCGGGCTTCTCGCGAGCGCGATCGCGCTGCCGGTCATGGGCGCGGCGGCGTATTCGAACGGGCACGACACGTCGCTCATCCTCTATCTCGCGCTCGTCACCGGCCTCTTCGCGCTCGCGCTCTACTACTACGGGCTGCAGAGGACGCAGGCCGTCCTCTCCTCGCTCGCGGAGCTCACGTATCCGGCGGTCGCCGTCATCGCGGGCATCTACGCGTACGACCAGCACCTGCGCTGGACGCAGTGGATCGGCGTGGCCGCGATCCTCGGAGCGGTGACGCTGCTGCCGGTGCAGCGGCGGCGCGTCGTCACCGAGACGCCGCGCGAGCTTCTGCCGGCGCCCGCGACGGGTTAGCCTCTCGCGCGTGGACCTGCGCGACACGCCGGAGGAGGCGCGGTTTCGCGAGGAGCTTCGCGCCTGGGTCGATGCGAACCTCCCCGCGGACAAGCGCGGTGGGCGGGGCGGGGCGCAGCGGTTCGAGGATCCGTTCATCCGCGAGTGGAGCCGCGCGCTGTACGAGGCGGGCTACGCGGGGCTGACCTGGCCGAAGGAGTACGGCGGCGCCGGCGCACCGCACAGCTTCCAGGCGATCCTCTACGAGGAGCTCGCCGCGGCGCAGGCTCCCACCCACGTCGGGGTCATCGGCCTCAGCATGGCCGGCCCGACGATCGTCGCGCACGGGACGGAGAAGCAGAAGGCGCGGTACCTGAAGCCGATCCTCGCGGCCGACGAGATCTGGTGCCAGGGCTTCTCGGAGCCGGACGCGGGCTCGGACCTGGCCACCGCGCGCACGCGCGCCGAGCGCCGTGGGGATGTCTACGTCGTCAACGGCCAGAAGGTGTGGTCGTCGTTCGCGCACATCGCCGACTTCTGCATCCTCGTCACGCAGAGCGACCCGGAGGCTCCGCGGTATCGCAACCTCACGTACCTCCTCGTCGACATGCACGCGCCCGGCGTCGAGGTGCGGCCGCTGCGCCAGATCACCGGCGAGGCGGAGTTCAACGAGATCTTCTTCTCCGATGTCGAGGTGCCGGTCGAGAACCGGCTCGGCGAGGAGGGCGAGGGCTGGAACGTCGCGATGACCACGCTCCTCCACGAGCGCGCGACGCTCGGCTTCGCGCTCACGGCGACGCTCGACGCGCTGTTCGGGCGGCTGCTCGAGGAGGCGCGCGGGCGCGAGCTCGACCCGCGGCTGCGCGAGGCCCTCGCGCGCGAGTGGATCGAGCTGCAGGCGCTCCGGTACACGAACTACCGCGCGCTCGGGACGTACGAGCGCACCGGCCTCCCCGGCCCCGAGGGCTCCGGCGTGAAGCTGCGCTGGTCGGAGGCGAACCAGCGGCTGACGAAGCTCGCGCGCGAGGTGCGCGGCTCGGACGGGATCCTCGACGACGGATGGTGGAACCATCAGCAGCTCCGCAGCCGCGGCAACACGATCGAGGCCGGGACGTCGGAAGTGCTCCGCAACATCATCGCCGAGCGCGTCCTCGGCCTCCCGAGGTCGCGCTAGTGATCTTCTCCTTGAGCGAGGAGCAGATCGAGCTGAAGCAGGCCGCGCGGGCGTGGCTCGCCGACCGGTTCCCGCTCGACCGCGACTGGGAGGCGCAGGACGACCGCTGGAGCGAGCTGAAGGAGCTCGGCTGGCTCGACGTCGCCGAGGCGGGGCTCGGCTTCGTCGAGGAGGCGCTGCTGCTCGAGGAGATGGGCTACGTCTGCTACCCGGGCTTCTATCTCGGGCACGTGGCGTCGGTGCCGGCGGACGGCGACGTCGCCACGGTCGATCCCTCCCGTCGACTCCACGAGGTCGAGGAGACGCCGCGCCTGCGGGCGGCCGCGGCGGCGGAGGCGCTCGGCGTCGCCCAGCGCGCCCTCGACCTCGGGGTCGAGCACGCGAAGACGCGCACGCAGTTCGGCAAGCCGATCGGCACGTACCAGGCCGTGTCCCACCCGCTCGCGCAGACGTACACCGACGTCGAGCTCGCGCGCTCGCTCGTCTACTTCGCCGCCTGGTGCGTCGCCGAGGAGGACGAGCGCGCTCCCGTCGCCGCCGCTTCCGCCAAGAGCTTCGCGACCGAGGCGGCTGTCGCCGCGTGCGAGCGCTCGATCCAGGTGCACGGCGGCATCGGCTTCACGTGGGAGCACCCGCTCCACCGCTTCTACAAGCGCGCGCTCTGGCTCGAGGGCTTCGGCCGCCGGCCGGGCGAGCTGCGCCTCGAAGTCGCGAATTCGCTGCTGACGTAGGAAGATGAGCCGGATGGAAGGCCTGATGATGGACTTCCCCCTCACGCTCACGCATCTGCTGCGGCGGGCCGAGGCGTTCTTCGGCGACGGCGAGATCGTGACGCGCCTCCCCGACAAGACCTTCCACCGGACGAACCACCGCGAGACGCTGCGCCGCGCGCGGCAGCTTGCCGTCGCGCTAAAGAAGGCCGGCCTCGAGCGCGGCGACCGCGTGGCGACGCTCTGCTGGAACCACCACCAGCATCACGAGGCGTACTTCGGCGTCCCGTGCGGCGGCTTCGTCCTGCACACGCTCAACCTCCGGCTCCACCCGAACGACCTCAACTACATCGCGAGCCACGCCGGCGACCGCGCAGTGATCGTCGACCGTGCGCTCGTCCCGTTGCTCGAGCAGTTCCGGGAGGGGACGCCGATCGAGCACGTCTTCGTCGTCGAGGACTCGTACGAGGAGCTGCTCGCGACCGCCGATCCGGACGAGTGGGAGGATCCTGAGCTCGACGAGCGCGAGGCCGCGGCGATGTGCTACACGAGCGGCACGACGGGCCGGCCACGCGGCGTCGTCTACTCGCACCGTTCCTCCGTCCTGCACGCATTCGGGGTCGGAGCGAACAACCCGCTCGGGCTCGGCTTCGGCATCGACGACGCCGTCATGCCAGTGGTGCCGATGTTCCACGCGAACGCGTGGGGCTACCCGTATCTCGCGACGATGCAGGGCGCGAAGCTCGTCTACCCCGGCCCGCACCTCGACCCCGAGAGCCTGCTCGAGAACATGGAGCAGGAGCGCGTCTCGTGGGCGGCGGGCGTCCCGACGATCTGGATGGGGATCCTCGCGCGACTCGACGCCGATCCCGGCCGCTGGGATCTTTCGGCGATGAAGGCGATGCTCGTCGGCGGCTCCGCAGTGCCGCGCGCGATGATCGCCGCCTTCGAGGGGCGGCACGGCCTGCGCATCTGCCAAGGCTGGGGCATGACCGAGACGTCGCCGGTCGCCTCCACCGTCGCGCTCCCGTACGACCTCGCGGAGGAGGACGCCGAGACGCGCTGGGACTACCAGGCGATGGTCGGCTTCCCGCTTGCATTCGTCGAGATCCGCGCCCGCGTCGGCGACGAGGACGTGCCGTGGGACGGCGAGGCGATGGGCGAGCTGGAGGTGCGCGGGCCCTGGGTCGCAGCGAGCTACTTCGACGCCCCCGAGACCACCGACCGCTGGACGGAGGACGGCTGGTTCCGCACCGGCGACATCGTCTCGATCCATCCCCGCGGCTTCATCCAGATCAAGGACCGCTCGAAGGACGTGATCAAGTCCGGCGGGGAGTGGATCTCCTCGGTCGAGCTCGAGAACGCGCTCATGGCGCATCCCGCCGTCGCCGAAGCCGCGGTGATCGCCGTGCCGGACAACAAGTGGGGCGAGCGGCCACTGGCGGCCGTCGTGCTCCGCAAGGGCGCGTCCGCGACGGCGGAGGAGCTGCGCGACTTCCTCGCGGCGCAATTCGCGAAGTGGTGGGTGCCCGAGCGCATCGAGTTCGTCGACGAGATCCCGAAGACGAGCGTCGGCAAGTTCCGCAAGACGGCGCTACGGGAGCAGTTCGCCGCCGAGGCCGCTGCCCGGACCGGTTGAGAGCGGCCGTCCTCAACGGGGTCGACTGCTCCTTCGAGCTCCGCGACGTCGCCGACCCGGTGCCCGAGGACGACCAGGCGCTCGTGCACGTGCGCGCGGCCGGAATCAACTTCGTCGACATCCTCGTCCGGCGCGGCCGCTACCCGCAGATGCCCGACTTCCCCGTCGTCCTCGGCTCCGAGATCGCAGGCGAGCTCGAGGACGGATCGCGGGTGATGGTGCTCCTCCCGCAGGGCGGCTACGGCGAGCTCGCCGCAGTCGACCGGACGGCGCTCGTGCCTCTGCCGAGGGAGGCGAGCTTCGCGGAGGGCGCTGCGTTTCTCCTCACCTTCCTCACGGCGTACATCCCGCTCACACGGCAGGTGCGTCTCTTCAAGGGCGCGACCGTGCTCGTGCATGCTGCGGCCGGCGGGGTCGGCACGGCGACGATCCAGGTGGCGCGCGCTCTCGGCGCGCGGGTCGTCGCAGCCGTCGGCTCGGACGAGAAGCTCGAGCTCTGCCGCGGGCTTGGCGCCGCGGCGGCGTACGTCTACGAGGACGTTCCGGAGGGCCTGCGGGTCGACGTCGTCGTCGATCCGGTCGGCGGGGAGCTCTTCGAAGCCGCGATCAAGCGGCTGCGTCCCCTCGGCCAGCTCGTCGCGATCGGCTACGCCGGCGGGCTCTGGCCCGAGCTGCAGCCGGCCCAGGTCGTCGGGCGCAGCGTCGGGGTGCAGGGCATCTACCTCGGGCGCCTGCTCCGCCATGCGCCGGAGGTCGTGACGGCCGCGACGCGCGAGCTCGTCCAGCTCTGGCGCGCCGGCACCATTCAACCGCTCGTGGGCGGCGAGTTCCCACTCGACCAGGTGGAAGATGCACACGAGCTCGTCGAGTCACGCCGGAGCGTCGGGAAGGTGGTGCTGCTGCCGTGAGGGCGCTCGTGACCGGGGGCCGGGGCGGGATCGGCGCCGCGATCTGCGCGCTGCTCGACGATCCGCTCGTCCTCGACCTCCCGGAGTTCGACGTCGGCGAGCCGGACGCCTGGCGCGCGCTCGAGGGCGAGTTCGATGCCGCCTTCCTCAACGCGGGCATCGTGACCGGTCGAAGCGACGCCGCCGAGCTGACCGACACGGAATGGCAGCAGATTCTCCGCGCCAACCTCGACGGCGTCGTCTACGGGACTCGCGAGCTCGCAGCGCGACTCATGCCCCGCGGCGGCTCGATCGTGGCGACCGCCTCGCTGGCCGGGCTGACCCCCACGGCTTGGGACGCCGCGTACACGGCAACGAAGCACGCCGTCATCGGCTGGGTGCGTGCGGCGGCGCCGGCGCTCGCGGGGCGCGGCATCCGGCTCAACGCGCTCTGTCCGGGCTTCGTGAACACGCCGCTCGTCCAGATGGAGTTGGGCGGCCGGCTCGACGTCCCGCTCATGGAGCCCGGGTTCGTCGCCGAGGCCGCGCTGCGCGTGCTCGAGGATCCGGGGACGGGCCGGGCGTGGGTCGTGCAGCCGAACCGCGTCGAGCCGTTCCGCTTCCCGGGAGTTCCCGGGCCGCGATGAGCCCGCGGAGCCGCAAGCCGTGGGGCGAGCACCCGCCGCCCGACCCGCACGTCTGGAACACGCTCGCGTATCGCGGGCTCGAGCAGTCCGACGGCAATGCGGTGATCGAGTGGGACGCGCCGGTGGAGTACTGCTTCCACGCGCCGTCGGGGCCGATCGTCCACGGCGGCATGGTCGCGGCACTCCTCGACACGGCGATGGGCGGCGCCTGCTGGACGCTGATGGCCGACGACGAGGACTTCCTCACCGCCGACCTCCGCACCGAGTTCCACCGCTCGGCGCGACCGGGGATCCTGCGGGCGGAGGGCCGAGTGGTGCAGCGAAACCGGCGCGTCGTCTTCTGCGCGGCCGAGCTCTTCCAGGACGGCGTGCTGATCGCGAGCGCCCGCTGCACCCAGATCGTGCGGCGCGACGAGAGCGCGTAGTCAGCCGAAGCAGTGTCAGGTGAGAGGACGCTGGCCCAGCCCACGGAGCCGTACTCTGAGACCCATGGCTGAGGGACAGGGAATCGACTTGGGCGACCCCGTCGTCATCTCCGTAGACGCGCCGGAGCGGTTTCGGCCGGGCGGGAAGGCGTGGGTCGTCGGACTCGCATCCAGGGTGTGCGTCTGCCAGAGCAGATAGACCTCCGTCGTTCTCGACTCGTCAGACACGGCGCTCATCCTAGGCGCGACTCAGGGGCGTTCCGGAACACTGGCCCAGGCGATGGAACTCTCTCTAGAGCTGGCTAGGCTCGCTCGGGTGGCTGATCGAATTCTCGTCTACGGGGTCACGGGTTCTGGGAAGACGCGACTTGCCGAAGGAATCTCCGATGCGACCGGTATCCCGTGGCACGCCGTCGATGAGTTGACCTGGGAGCCTGGCTGGATCGAAGTTCCAGACGACGAGCAGAGGAGACGGATCGCTGCGATTTGCGCGGGGGAGCGGTGGGTGCTCGATACGGCCTACGGGAGATGGCTTGACATTCCACTCGCGCGCGTCGAGATGATCGTTGCCCTTGACTTCCCGCGCTGGCTTTCGCTGTTCAGGTTGATCCGACGCAGCGTGGCCCGTGCCGTCGACGGCAAGCCGATCTGCAACGGCAACCGGGAGTCCTTCCGCAACATTTTCTCCAGGAGGTCGATCATCGGCTGGCACTTCAAGTCGTTCAGCCGGAAGCGGCAACGAATCCGAGAATGGGAAGCCGATCCGGCGGGACGGGAGATCGTGCGGCTTACATCACCACGCCAGGTGAGCCGATGGCTCGCCAAGCAGCGGCTCGGGTGACATTCCCGAACGCTGGCTCAGGCGAGCCTCCTCGTTTCTGGTAGCGTGTCTAGAGGTTATAGACATGGATCCGCTCGAACAGACCAAGAAGTTGCGCGAGGAGTATGAGCGTGCCCTGGACGCAGCGGAGTCTCGTAGGACTGCGTACCACCAAGCCGTTCTTGACCTCCACCGCAGCGGCACGCCACTTCGCGAAATCGCGAAGGAGCTCGGCCTCTCGCATCAGCGGGTGCATCAGATGGTCAGTGGCGACACGCCGCGCCCGAGGAAACTCCCGCGGGCAGCCGGTGGCATAGCTGGCGTCCTCGTCCTGATCGCAGCGACATTCGGTGCGCTCCGCATCGCGCACGCACCACCGTTCGTCCAAACCGTCCGCGTGCCTCCCGCGAGGAGCTACCACGAAGTCAGGATCGACCCTACGACGGGCCACATAATCAACTTTCGCTTAGTCCCCAGTCGCTGAAGCGGCTCGCTCAGGGGTCATTCCGGAACACTGGCCCAGGTGAGAGTGTTCGCACTCGGCTGGGTACGATCGACGCGTGGGAGAGCGCGAGGCCGAATGCAGCTGCGGCCAGCTCCGAGTGACGGCGGAGGGCGACCCTCTACGGGTCTCGATGTGTCACTGCTTCGCCTGCCAGCGTCGGACCGGTAGCGCGTTCGGAATGCAGGCGCGGTGGCCGAAGGATCGCGTCGAGGTCGTGGGACGGTACACCGAATACGTCCGCATCTCCGACGAGGGTGAGGAGCACACGTTCCGCTTCTGCCCGAACTGCGGGACTACGGTCTTCTGGACGAGCGAGGACTGGTTGCCGGACACGGTCGCGATCGCGATCGGCGCCTTCGCCGATCCCTCGTTCCCGCAGCCGACCGTCTCGGTCTACGGGATGCGACGCCATCGATGGCTGTCCCTTCCGGACGGGATCCAGGAACCGTACGGCTAGCCCAGCCCGTCAGGGGTCATTCCGGAACACTGGCCCAGTCGAGCGGTGTGTCCTCTGAGCGCCGTTATTCCTATCCCGCGGTGACGTGGCGAAAGCTCTTCACTGCGTCTACCACCTCATCCAGGGATGCGTAACCGATCAGATGGATGGTCTGCAGCTCGTGGAACAAGACAGCGTGAGTGTGGCCATCGTTTGTGCGGACGAGTCCGCGCCATGCCTCCAGCTCCGGTGGCCGAGACCAGTTCCCTGGCGGAAGCGTCCGTTCCGGCTGTTCTCCTGCGCGCCCGATGACGCAAATCGGCGTCCCGTCACGGCGGGTTGACCCAATCCGGTAGCTGAGACGTGACGGCGATTCGTCCAGTGAGTACGCAACCACGTCAGTGTCATCGGGCCACCAGATCGGTTCGAAGATCGGTCCCCCGAAGCCCCCTGCCAGAGCAGGCGCTGCTCCGCAATCCTTCGAGTCTATTTCGACCGCCGACACACGTATGGAGGCGGGGTCTCCTGCGCTGCGAGGTGCTCGCGACCTGCTCACGCCTTCGAGCTTAGGAGGACTGCCCTCCGACGGCAACGCTCTACCGCTCAGGGGTCATTCCGGAACACTGGCCCAGGCGAGGCTGCTTGCACCTGCCTCGGCTTATCCTCGATCTATGGGGAAGCCTCCGATCTCGCCTTATCCACCCGACTTGCTGGACGACGCTCTGCCGGTCGCCGTACTTGCCGATCTCGAGGATGCAGTTGCACGTGATGTTGATTGGTCGAACGAGAAGGCACCGAGGCTCTTTGCGCGGCGTGTGGAAGTTCATTGCTGCCGTCTAACTGGCAGCGAACTTGCGGAGGCGATGTTCGTCGACGTGACGTTTGCCGACTGCCGTCTCGACCTTGTTGGGCTTCGGATGTCAAAGCTGGAGAGGGTGGTCTTTCGAGACTGTCGGATGGCTGAGTGTGACTTCTACGCGGCGACCCTTTCGGACGTTCTGTTCGAGCGTTGTGAGTTGCAGAAGGCGCGGTTCAGCAGCGCGAGGATGAAGAGGGTCGAGCTACGCGGCTGCGATATCAATGGACTCGAAGGAGTCGAAGCTTTGCGTGGAGTCCGCATGCCCTGGAACGACGTCCTCGAGAACGCCCCCCTCTTCGCGGCAGCGCTCGGGCTGGAGATCGCGAACTAGCGCCAGGGGACTTTGCAGAACACTGGCCCAAGTGAGCGCCCTCTAGCTCGGGTTGGCTCGCTCGCGCTCTAGCCGGAACTGCTCTCCGCCGCTCTCGGTGAGGAACAGAGCGTAAATCGTTTCGCGTCTCTCAGGCTCGCCCAGGGCATTTGGGGAGTACCAGTTGTGATCGTCAGCAATCACTGCCAGGGCCTCGGTGAGGTCGAGCACACGCTGCTCGGGATCAGTCATCTCGTAAATCTCAAGGTGCCCGTCGCGCAGCAGGCTCTCAAGCTCCGGCCGCAGCTCCTCAGGAGTACGCACGCGGTGCCGTTCGATTACGCGTCCGTCCGTCGCATGGGTCGTGATGCCGAAGCGGGTGTCCCAAGTGGAGACTCGTCGGTGGCGTGGTCGAGCAACTGGTATCTGGCCGCCTGATCCACCGCCCGAGCTTAGGAGAAACGGCTATGCGGCTCAGGCGACATTCCGGAACACTCGCCCAGGTGAGCGGTCCGCTACTCGAAACAGGTTGAGCTACCGCCGAGCTGGGCAAGAAGGGCCTCCGTGGAGCCGCGTCTGGACGTGATCACACTGGCCGTGGCGGACCTCGAGCCTGCGCTTGCGTTCTACCGCAGCCTCGGGCTCGAGTCGGAAGGCGTAGTCGGGGC
>JAICSH010000063.1 GCA_025936995.1 Thermoleophilia bacterium
CCTGGACGGTCCGGCGCGGCGTCGAGGAGCTGTTCGAGGCCTTCGTGAGCCGCTCGCTCACGCTGGAGACGTTCGAGTCGTCGCGCTTCCTGCGCCTGAAGCACGTGCGCGAGCTGCAGGAGCAGGGGACGCTCGACGAGCAGCTCCGGCGGCGCGAGGCGGCGCTCGAGGGCGCCGGTGCCTGACACCCTGGCAGCTGAGGCCCCGGAAACGCCGGGGGTGATCGCGCGAACGGAATGTCGCTCGTGCGGCCGCGGTGAGCTCGCGGTCTTCCTCTCTCTCGGCGACATGCCGCTGCCCGATGCCCTCGTCCAACCGGAGCAGGTCGCTGCCCCGGAGCCCCGGTATCCGCTCGACGTCGCCTTCTGCCCGAACTGCTCGCTCGTCCAGATCCTGCAGGACGTCTCCCCCGAGCAGCTCTTCGTCGACAACTACCTCTACTTCTCGTCGTTCTCGACCGGCCTGCTGCGGCATTCCGCCGAGCACGCCGGCGCGCTGATCGCCGAGCGCGGACTCGGTTCGGACAGCCTGGTGGTCGAGGTCGCATCGAACGACGGCTATCTCCTGCGCAACTTCCTCGAGGCCGGGGTCCCCGTCCTCGGCATCGATCCGGCTCCCCAGCAGGCGGCCGCCGCCGCCGCCCTGGGGGTGCCGACGCTGACGGAGTTCTTCGACGCCGACCTGGCGCGCCGCCTGCGCTCGGAGGGGAAGCGCGCCGACGTGATCGTCGCCAACAACGTGATGGCCCACACCCCGACGCTCAACAGCTTCGTCGAGGGAGTGCAGATCCTGCTGGCGGACGACGGCATCGCGACGATCGAGAACACGTACGTCAAGGACCTGGTCGACGGGTGCGAGTTCGACACGATCTACCACGAGCACTTCTGTTACTTCTCCTGCACCGCCGTCGACGCGCTCGCCCGCAGGCACGGGCTGTACCTCAACGGCGTCGAGCACTTCCCTTCCCTGCAGGGCGGCACGCTGCGGTGGCGGCTCGGGACGCGGGCGGCTCAGAGCCGCTCGGTCTCCGAGTACCTCGAGGCGGAGCGCCTTAGCGGCCTGACGGGCGTCGAGTACTACCGTGAGTTCGGCTCCAGGGTGAAGTGGATCAGGACGGAGCTCCGGGAGCTTCTCGCCTCCCTGCGGGCCGACGGAAAGTCGATCGCAGCCTACGGGGCCGCGGCGAAGGGCTCGACCCTCGTGAACTTCGTCGGCATCGGCCCCGAGACCGTCGACTACGTGGTCGACCGCAACGTGCACAAGCACGGTCTGCTCATGCCGGGGACGCTTCTGCCGATCCGCGATCCGAGCGTGCTCCTCGAGACGATGCCCGACTTCCTGCTCCTGCTGGCGTGGAACTACAAGGACGAGATCGCCGAGCAGCAGGCCGAGTACCTGCGCCGCGGAGGGCGGTTCATCGTCCCGGTGCCGAGGCCGGAGATCCTCTGACGGACGAGACCTGCCCGGCGTGCGGCGCCCGCGCGCTCGAGATCTTCCACGAGCAGCACGATGTGCCGGTCCACAGCTGCCGCCTGGTCGCGACACGCGGGGAGGCGGAGGCGTTTCCGCGGGGAGTGCTGAAGCTCGCGCTCTGCACGGCCTGCGGCTTCATCACGAACACCGCGTACGAGCCGGAGCTGCAGAGCTACTTCGAGAGCTACGAGGAGACGCAGGGCTTCTCGCCCCGGTTCCGGCAGTTCGCCCGTGAGCTCGCCGAGCGGTGGGTCGAACGGTACGACCTGCAGGGAAAGGACGTGCTCGAGATCGGCTGCGGCAAGGGAGAGTTCCTGCTCCTCATGTGCGAGCTCACCGGCGGCAGCGGCGTCGGCATCGACCCGGCGATCGTCTTCGAACGCGTCTCGAGCCCCGCCGCGGACAGGGTCACGTTCATCAAGGACCTCTACGACGAGCGATACGCGCACCTCGCCGGCGATGCCGTGGTCTGCCGCCACACCCTCGAGCACATCCATCCGGTCGGCGACTTCCTGCGGATGATCAGGCGGTCCCTCTACTCGCGTCCGGTGACCGTCGTGCTCTTCGAGCTGCCGGACGTGCTGCGCGTCCTCCGCGAGTGCGCGTTCTGGGACATCTACTACGAGCACTGCTCCTACTTCACGCCCGGGTCGCTCGCCCGTCTCTTCCGCACGTCGGGGTTCGAGGTGCTCGCCGTCGAGCTCGACTACGACGACCAGTACATCCTCGTCGAGGCGGTCCCGGGCGGCGGCGGCCGGGCCGCGGCGCCGATCGAGGAACGGCCGGAAGACGTCGCGCAGGCCGTCACCGAGTTCACGCGGAACCTCGCGGCCGTCCAGGAGCGCTGGACGAACGAGCTGCGTAGCGTCCGGAGCACCGGCGGGAAGACCGTGGTCTGGGGCTCCGGCTCGAAGGGGGTCGCGTTCCTGACGACGCTTGGCCTCGGCGACGAGGTGTCGGCCGTCGTCGAC
>JAICSH010000016.1 GCA_025936995.1 Thermoleophilia bacterium
CGACGTAGTCGTGGCCGCGGCGGCGCGACGCGTCCTCGATGTGCTCGAGCTGGTCGACGAGGATCTGCTTCGTGTCGAAGAGGAGGCGACCTATCAGCGTCGACTTGCCGTCGTCGACCGAACCTGCGGTGACGAGCCGGAGAAGCTCCGTCGACTGAGCGCGATCAGAAATAGCCGACACGCTTGCGGTCCTCCATCGCCGCCTCGCTGAAGCGGTCGTCGGCGCGCGTCTCGCCGCGCTCGGTGACGCGCGTCGCCGCGATCTCCTCCACCACCTCGTCGATCGTCGCCGCGCGCGACTCGACGCCGCCGGTGCACGTCATGTCGCCGACGGTGCGGAAGCGCACCGAGGTGACGAACGGATCCTCGCCGTCCATCCGCTCGACGTACGGCGAGACGGCGTACAGCATCCCGTCGCGGCGGAAGACCTCGCGCTCGTGCGCGAAGTAGATCGGCGGCAGCTCGAGCTGCTCGCGCGCGACGTATTGCCAGACGTCGAGCTCCGTCCAGTTCGAGATCGGGAAGACACGGACGTGCTCGCCCTTGCGGACGCGCGCGTTGTAGAGGTTCCACAGCTCAGGGCGCTGCGCGCGCGGGTTCCACTGGCCTAAGTCGTCACGGAAGGAGAAGATCCGCTCCTTCGCCCGGCTTCGCTCCTCGTCGCGGCGGGCGCCGCCGATCGCGGCGTCGAAGCCGTGCTCCGCGATCGCGTCGAGCAGCGTCGTCGTCTGAAGGCGGTTGCGCGACGCGCGCGGGCCCGTCTCCTCGACGACGCGGCCCTTGTCGATCGAGTCCTGCACCGAGGCGACGATCAGCCGCTCGCCGAGCTCGCCGACGCGCCGATCGCGGAACTCGATCGCCTCGGCGAAGTTGTGGCCGGTGTCGATGTGCATGATCGGGAACGGGAACTTGCCGGGGCGGAACGCCTTCTCGGCGAGCCGGAGGAGGACGATCGAGTCCTTGCCGCCGGAGAAGAGCAGCACGGGCCGCTCGAGCTCCGCCGCGACCTCGCGGAAGATGTGGATCGCCTCGGACTCGAGCTCGTCGAGGTGGGTCAGCGTCGGGATCGCCCGGGACGTGCTCACGACTCGGCCTCCACCCTCGAGGGCAGGACGTTCAGCTCCTCGAGGCGCTCGATCACGATGGCCGCCGACTCGGGAGGCGTCAGGCCGGTGGTCTCGAGCCGCAGCTCCGGGTCGCGCGGCTCCTCGTACGGGGCGGAGACGCCGGTGAACTCGTCGATCTCGCCGGCGAAGGCGGCTGCGTAGAGACCCTTCGGATCGCGTCGCGCGCATTCCTCGAGCGGCGTCGCGACGTGGATCTCGACGAAGGGCGCGTGCTGCTCGACGAGCCCGCGGGCATGGCGGCGCAGCTCCTCGTACGGCGAGATCGCGGAGACGATCACGGCCGCGCCGGCGCGCGCGAGGCGCGACGAGACCCAGCCGATGCGGGCGATGTTCGTGTCCCGGTCCTCCTTCGAGAACCCGAGGCCCTTCGAGAGGTGCGTGCGGACGATGTCGCCGTCGAGGTGGTCGACGACGAAGCCGCGGCGCTCGAGCTCGGGCTCGACGATGTTCGCGATCGTCGTCTTCCCGGCCCCCGAGAGGCCCGTGAACCAGAGCACGAATCCCGCTCCCGGCGCCGGCAAAGCCGGCACCTCCGCTCCTTGGCGGGCTCCGTCGAGCCTACGCCCGCTCCCGCTCATGTATGGAGCCCGCATTCGGTCCGCTCGGTCCCGGCCCACCGGCCCTCGCGACCCTTGCCCGGCAAGGTCGAGTGCGTGTCCCCGATCGACTCGTAACCCTGGTCGTGGAGCGCGTTGTACGGGAGTTCGCGCTCGCGGATGTAGGCCCAGCAGTCGTCGTCCGTCCAGTCGGCAATCGGGTTCGCCTTCCAGACCTCGTGCTGCTCGTCCCAGCCGAGCTTCGGCGCGTCCGCGCGCGTCGGCGACTGGTCGCGGCGGATTCCGGTGATCCACGCATCGAGGTCGAGCAGCGCGCGGTTGAGCGGCTCGATCTTCGCGACGGCGAGGTAGAGGTCGGGATTCGCCTCCCAGAGCCCGTCCTCGACGGGCTCTCCCTCGAATCGCTCGATCGTCGTGCCGTAGCGGCGCTCGGCCTCGCGCCAGAGCTCGTACGTCTCCGGGAAGAGGTGGCCCGTGTCGATCGCGAAGACACGCGCATTCGGCTCGGCCGCAAAGACCATGTCGAGCAGCACTGACTCCTCCTTCTGGAAGGAGCAGGCGAGCGCGACGCGCCCAGAGAACTCGCCGAGCACGTACTCGACGATCCGCTCCGCGGGCCACGTCTCGACGTCAGTCGGCAGCTGCAGGTTCGCCGCCAAGCAGCACCTCCTTCAGCGTGTCGCCGCGCAGGCCGAGACGCAGCGTCTCGAGCGGGATCACCTCGTCGGGCGGGATGTTGCCGAGGTTGACGTTGGTACCGAAATGCTTGACGAACCAGGCCTGGCTCTCCTTCGTCGGCGCTTCCCAGATGATCGACTCGAACGGGACGGACTGCTCGATCTCGTCGACGAGCCCGGTGCGGAGCTCGCCGCTCGGCCGGTAGATGCCGGCAGTCCCGCCCTCGCGGCCCTCCGCGATGACGCGCCAGGCTCCGGTGTCGAGCTCCTCCTTCATCCACTCGACCCAGAGGTACGGCGCGATGTTGACCTCGGAGTCCTTGGAGCCGACCTCGGAGAGGACGGTGAAGTCACGAGCGAAGTCCGCGATGAGCTCGAGCTTCCGGTCGCGGGGGATCTCGATCGTGCCGTCGGAGATCTCGACGTGCGAGAAGCGGTACTCGGTGAGCCAGCGCTTGAACTCCTCGAGCTTGTCCCGCGCGTAGACGGCCTCGAAGAACGTCCCGCCGCAGACGACCGGCGTCTCGAAGTGGCGGTAGAGCGCGATCTTCTTCTCGAGGTTGTTCGTGACATACCCCGTGCCCCAGCCGAGCTTGACGATGTCGACGAACTCGCCCGCGGTGTCGAAGAGGCCCTCGATCTCCCGGAGGTTCAATCCCTTGTCGATGACGTGCGTGAGCCCGCTGTCCCGCGGCTTGCAGGGCCGCGCGGGCACATCCAGGAATCCGTCCTCAAAGCCCGGCATCGCGCTCCTCCACAGGGTAGTCGCCGAGGTCGCGCGCAATATACCTAATTGTTGGCATAGCGATCACTTATCACCGGCGCGAGTATCCTCCGCCCGATGCGCTGGCTCGCGAAGGCAGCTCTCCAACGCACGCTCGGCCTCCTGCCGCAGGGCGAGCGGCTGAACTACGTGTTCCAGCGGCACGTCCTCCATTCGTTTCCGATCGGAGACGGCTCGCTCCGCCAGAAGTTCACGCGCGCGACCAACCACCTGGCGCTGTACGAGGAGCACAGCCCGGACGTCCCGGCCGCCGAGGCGACGTTCTACGAGTTCGGAGCCGGCTGGGATCTCGCGATCCCCATCGCCTACGCGCTGCTCGGGGTCGGGAGCCAGGTCGTCGTGGACATCCGGCCGAGCGCGCGACGCGAGCTCGTGAACGAAACTCTCGCTGCCTACGGCCGGCTGAGGCCGGAGCTCGAGGAGGCTGCGGGCCGCAGCCTGCGGGAGACCGGCGGCCCGATCGGGTCGCTCGCCGAGCTCGAGCCGCGGTTCGGGATCCGCTACCTCGCGCCCTGCGACGCGCGCGCCACCGGACTGCCGGCCGGTTCGATCGACTTCGTGTCGAGCACGGACACCTGCGAGCACATCCCCGGTCCCGATCTCGCGGAGATCTTCGCCGAGTGCCGGCGGCTCCTGCGGCCGGGCGGCGCGGTCAGCTGCCGCATCGACCTCCAGGACCACTACGCGTACTTCGACCGGAGCCTTTCGCGCTACAACTTCCTCCGCTTCTCGGACCGGACGTGGGCGCTCGTCAACTCGCCGCTCCATTTTCAGAACCGGCTCCGGGCGCCGGAGTACATGGCGCTCGTGCGCGGCGCCGGCCTCGTCGTCCTCGCGGAGCGGCCCTCCGGGCCGAGCGAACAGGGACTGGCGGAACTGCAGGCGCTGCCGTTGGCCGAGCGATTCCGGGGCTTCTCGCCGGGCGAGCTCGGCGTGACCGTGCTGTCCTTCGTAGCCGTAGCGCCGCGCGGCTAGAAGACTTCGCGGAGGAGCCGCTCGATCTCCTGCGGGCTCGCCGGCTTCGGGTTCGCAAGGTTGCCGCCTCGCTGCGCCGCGTCGGCGGCGAGGCGTGGCAGGTCGCCCTCCGGGACGCCGAGCTCCGCCAGCCTCGTCGGACCGGCGAGAGCGGAGAGGGTCTCGACGCGACCGGCCGGATCCCCGGCTGCACCGACCGCCTCGCCGAAGCGCGCCACGGCATCCGGCATGAACGCCGAGTTGAAGCGGAGCACCGGCGGCAGGCAGATCCCGTTCAGCGTCCCGTGCGGGAGCCCGTAGCGCCCGCCGATCGCCTGCGCCATCGCGTGGGCAAGCGCGAGCATCGAGCCGGCGAGCGCGGCGCCACCGTGACAGGCGCCGCGGAGCAGCTCGGTCCGCGCCTCGAGGTCGCGCGGAGCGGAGACGACGCGCGGCAGCCACTCCGAGACGAGGCTTGCGCCCGCCAGCGCGTGCTCGTCGGCCGCCGGGTTGTGGCCCTGCACGTAGAGCGCCTCGGCGCAGTGGGCGAGCGCGTTCATCGCCGTCCCGACGGTCGTCTCCGGCGGCAGCTCGAGCGTCAGCCCGGGCTCGTAGACGATCGCGGTCGGATGAGCGCCCCCGCCGCCGCCGCGCATCCGCCGATGGGGATCGCGCACGCCGAAGTAGCTGGTCCACTCGGCGCCGGCGTAGGTCGTGGGGACCGAGACGAGCGGCAGCGCGGTGCCGGCCGAGATCGCCTTGCCGAGGTCGATCGCGCTTCCACCGCCGACCGCGAGCACTCCGTCCGCGTCCTCCGCTGCGGCGACGGCCTCCGAGATCCGGTCGGACGGCACCTCGGACCAGCTCGCAACCGGCTGGACGGACAGCTCGAGCGAGTCCCAGCGCGGGCTCGCGACGAGAAGCGGAGACGCCACCCCAGCCTGGACACAGGCGTCGGCGAGCGAGCCGAGGCCCCACTCGACGATCACGTGAGCCGCTCCCGCGCATAGGAGACGAACTCCTGCGCGACCCGCGTTTCGGCGCGGCCGCTCGCGCGGACGAGCTGGACGTCGCGTGCCGGCTCGAGGCCCTCGACACGCGCCACGTCCAGCACGCCGGCGGCGAGGTCCCCCTCGATCGCGATCCGCGAGATGAACGTCGCTCCGTAGCCGCCGAGCACGGCGCCGCGCGCCGATTCCTGCAGCCCGAGCTCGAGCTTCACGTTCAGGTCGCGCAGCCGGACGCCGAGCTCGCGCAGCTCGTCGTCGATCATCTGGCGGATGCCGGCTCCCTCCTGCATGAGCACGAGCGGCTCGGTCTTGAGCTCGTCCAGCGTCATCGTCCTCCCGGCCTGCTTGTGCCCGGCCGGCACGGCGAGGACGACCTCGTCGCGGTAGAGGGGCTCGAACGAGACGCCGCGATGACGGCCGGCGGCGCCGACGACGCCGAGCTCGAGCTCGCGCCGGCCGACCTGCTCGACCACGGTGTGCGTGTCGGAGACGGTGAGCACGACGTGCACCTGAGGATGGAGCTGCTGGAACTCGCCGAGCAGGACGGGCAGCACGCTGCCGCCCGGCCCGGTCGAGGCTCCGATCTCGAGCCTGCCCTTCAGCTCTCCCTCCGCCTCCTCCCCGAGCTCCTCGAGCAACTGCTGCTCGAGCGCGAGAAGCCGCTGCGCCCCGCGGAAGAGCCGGAGTCCCGCCTCGGTCGGCTCGACTCGCCGCCCGGAGCGGTCGAGGAGCTGCTGGCCGAGACGCTGCTCGAGCGAGCGGATCTGGAGGCTGACCGCGGGCTGCGTGACGCCGAGCTGGTCGGCGGCCTGGGAGAAGCTGCGCCGCTCGACCACCGCACAGAAGGCCGCAAGCTGCTTCGTGTCCATAAGGACGACGGGGATTATATACTTGACGAACCCAAGATATCCCCGTAGCCTCCCTTCCGCATGGCAAGCAGCGTCATGGGTTCCATGAGAAAAGCTTATAGCAGGGCTCGTTCGGACCTATGCAACATCCGATAGGTGGGATAACGTGCGCTTCGCCGACTGACCCCGGTCCCTTTTGGCCGGTAGTAGGCCTGGCGCCCGCCCCTCGGCGCAAGCCGAGGGGTTCTTCTGAAGACTTACCTCGGTCCCCGGATGATTCCGGGGTTCTCGAGGCCGCGCCCAACGTGGTACTGGTTCGCAGCCGTGAGAATGGCTGGCCCCAGCTCGTCCCACATCGTTGGGGGAAAGAGCGGATCCGGGCGTTCCTTTCGGTACGCCGCATATGCATTTAGATCGGCCAGCTGCACGAAATACGACTGGGCGGAGTCACGCTCTACCGGGTCGTCGATCAAAACACGCGAGAGCGGTCTGGAGAGCGTGCCGCCGCCGACCATCGCCCCAACCTGCGAATAGCGACGCATCCTCCGCGCGAGCTTGCGAAATCGGTCGTACTCTCCGGAGTCCGGAAAGAGCATCACGGTCTCGTTGTTGTGCCGCGCGAAAGCCTCTACGCGCTCCAGTGAGTGCCGCCATGCGGTTTCCCGCACTTCGTCCGGAGTGGCGCAACGGGACTTATCCACCACGACCGCGAAGGTTTGGACCGTCCCAACCTTCCCCTGTAACCGCATAAACGCTCGGTAGATCCGCTTGCGTACTCGGTCTCCGATAGGCAGGGACGCCCACGGCCCGCCGCCCTTCACGAGTTCATTCGCCTTCACTTCTTGTCGCATGCGGAGGCCGAAGTTCGCCCGGAGGTATCTCCGGAACCCGATCAGATCTTCAAAGAGCGGCACCCAATGTGCGTCCCGCACGAATACGCAAGCAATCGTGTACGTGGGCGTAGGGGATCCCGGATTGACGCCGGGATCACCCGAGTCGTCCATGTAGACCAAGTACACGCCTCGACTTTAGTTGTGCGCAGCGCGAAACACCGGGCCGATTCCGTCCGCCCGTCCCCGTAGCTTGACCGTGCCGTGATGGTCGATCCATCACGGCTGGTAGCAACACCCCGCGAACCGGGGCGGTCTTCCTTTCTCGGGTTCGACCGCCCCGGCCTACTCGGGGGGAAGACATGGGGCCGGAGTGGTTCGGGGCTGGTCTTTAAAACCAACGCCCTGAGGGTTCAACTCCCTCCGGCTCCATCTCTCTGCGCGACTCTACGTCCGGAAAACCTCCACGTACAACTTGTCGGCATCTGCCGAATTCCGGAATAGTTCCGGAATTCCTCGGGACACGGTAGGCAAACCGCCGGACGGCGGCAGCGGGAAGCGGGGCAGAAAGCCCACATCGCCGACCCCTGCGCTTGGCTTCGAGATGTTTGCGGACGTTGCTGAGCGGCTTGAGGAACTACAGCGTTCGGTCCGCGACGCAGGCCACTCTCGTCCATCTCAACGAACGCTGGTCTCGGCCCTGATCATGGCTGAGACACGTAGAGGGCGGCAGCTTGAGTGGCTGCTTGCGCCGTTCCGGATCGGTCACCCAGACGCCGACTGACGCCTGCGCTTCTTCGGCTTAGGCTTCTTCTGTGCGGGAGGCTTGGTGGCGACTGCGGCGCGGAGTGCTTCTTCGAAGTCGAGGTCGACTCGAAGCGCATCTGCGCGCTCGGGCAGCTTCCTTTTCGGCTTTCCATTTTCGGCTGGCACGTACTTACATAGAGTACGTGAGCCTCTTGCCGACAACCCCTCTGAGAGCCGCCACGGTGCGATCTGAGTCCGTCCACCCGTCGCGGGCTAGGTGGTTGTAGCGGAAATCGAATTCTGCGAGATATCGCGGCAGGTGGGCTTCGCTGACGTGGTGGTACACGCCGTCGATGCCGCGCTTGAGGATTGAGAAGTAGTTCTCCGCCGTGTTCGTGTGGGCGTCTCCGCGGACGTACTCCACGTTGTGATCGACCATTGTGTGGCTCGCGTACTCCTTGCCGACCTTCTTGTACGACGGGTACGAGTCCGTGCGTAGGTGGGCGTCGCGAGCGACGTGTCTGCGGATTGCGCCGCCCAGCTGTTCGCCCGTGACGTTCGCCATGCGGAACGAGCGAGCCTGACCGCCACGCTCGACAAGCAGGAGTACGGGCGTCTTGTTCTCGCTGCCGCGGCCCGTGAGTCGCTTGTCTGGCTTGGTCGGGTCGAGCGGCTTGTGCTGCTTGACGTTGGAGCGGCGCTGCTTGCCGCCGACGTACGTCTCGTCAGCCTCCACGGTGCCTGTCAGCTGCTTAGCGAAAGGGGGCTGCTCCATCGCGTACCGGATCCGGTGCGCCATGAACCACGCCGACTTGTACGTCACGCCAAGCATCCGGTGAAGTTGGTGAGCGCTCATGCCCTTCTTCGATGAGCAGAGCAGATAGAAGGCCAGCAGCCACTTGTGCAGGCCGATATGCGACCCCTCGAAGATCGTGCCGACCGTGACCGTGTACTGCTTCCGGCAGGCGGCGCACTTCCACAGCTTCCGCGTCTTGGACTTCAGCGCGTACGGCTTTCGCTCGGCCTCGCCACAGTGTGGGCAGACCGGGCCGTCCGGCCAGCGGATCGACTCTAGGTAGTCGGCTGCGGCCAGCGGATCCTGGAACTTTTCGTCGTAGACACCGAGAGCGAGGTCTTCCATGCCTGCATTGTCTCAGTTCAGCTTGGGTTTGTCAAGTATATAATTGCGAGGACGACTTATAGCTGCCGTGGCGACCCGGGAGGCGCCCCCCGCTTTACGATCGGCGCGTGCCCGACACGACGCGGATCGAGGACACGCTCGTCCGCGGCTACCGCCAGCTCGCGCTCGAGACGCCCGCGCGGCCGCGCGACGTCGTCCTGCGCGCGCTCGACCTCCTCCTCTCGTCCGTGTTCCTCCTCCTCTCGCTCCCCGTCTCGCTGCCCATCGCCCTCCTCGTCCTCGTCACGAGCGGGACGCCGATCTTCTATCGCGGCGAGCGCGTGGGACGTGGCGCGCGGGTCTTCACGATGTACAAGTTCCGGACGCTGCGGCGCGGCGCGGAACGGCGGCTCGGCCCGTATCTCGGAGAGGAGCTCGTCCGGCGCACGCAGGCCGAGTTCACGCCGGTCGGGCGCTGGCTCAAGGCGACGCAGCTCGACGAGATCCCGCAGTTCGTGAACGTCCTGCGCGGGGACATGAGCCTCGTCGGGCCACGGCCGATCCGGCCGGTCTTCTTCGAGGAGCTCGCGCACGAGCTGCCGTCTTACTGGCAGCGACTCGTCGTGCGGCCCGGGCTGACCGGCTTCGCCCAGGTGCGGCGCGGCTACGAGACGTCGATGGGCGAGAAGCTCGCGCACGACCTCGAGTGGATCGCCGATCGCTCCGTCCGCCTCTATCTGCGCACCGTCGTCGCCACCGGCTGGCGCGTGTTCCGGCAGTCGCTCGGAGGACTCGTGCGGCGCGGCGCCTAAGGTAGAGCCCGTGTGCGGGATCTGCGGGATCGCGACGACGCACGGCGCCGCGGACGTCGAGACGCTGCGCGCGATGAGCGACCTCCTCGTCCACCGCGGCCCCGACAGCGCGGGCGAGCACGTCGACGGCGGCATCGCGCTCGCGGCGCGGCGGCTCTCGATCATCGATCTCGAGGGCGGGGACCAGCCCATCGCGAACGAGGACGGCAGCTGCGTCGTCGTCCAGAACGGCGAGATCTACAACTATCCCGAGCTCCGTCGCGAGCTCGAACGGGCGGGCCACACGCTGCGGACGCGCTGCGACACCGAGGCGCTCGTCCACCTGTACGAAGACCACGGGCCCGGCTTTGCCGAGCGGTTGCGGGGGATGTTCGCCGTCGCGATCTGGGACGCGCCGCGGCGCCGGCTCGTGCTCGCGCGCGACCCCTACGGGATCAAGCCGCTCTACTACCGGCACGCCAGCGGCGAGCTGCGCTTCGCCTCGGAGCTGCGGGCGCTGCCGCGCGGCGAGATCGACCTCGACGCGCTCGAGGCGTTCCTCGCCTTCAACTCCATCCCGGCGCCGTACTCGATCTTCCGCGACATCCGGAAGCTGCCGGCCGGACACGTGCTTGTCTGGGAGAACGGCGAGGTCTCGCTCGAGCGGTATGCGCGGCCCGGGCCGGCGGCCGCGGACGAGCTGCGCGACGGAGACGAGGCGGAGCTCGTGGAGGAGCTGCGCGCCCGTTTGAGCGACTCGGTGCGCGCGCACCTTCTCTCGGACGTGCCCGTGGGCGTCCTGCTCTCCGGGGGCGTCGACTCCGCGGCGCTCGCCGCACTCGCGGCGCAGGCGACGGCAGAGCCGGTGCACACGTTCACGATCGGTTTCGCGGAGCGAACCTTCGACGAGCGCGCCGATGCGCGTCGGGTCGCGGAGCGGTACGGGACCCAGCACCACGAGCTCCTCGTCAGGCCGGATCCCGAGCTCCTGCTGCGCGCCCTCGCCGATGCCTTCGACGAGCCGTTCGCAGACTCGTCCGCGCTCCCGACCTACCTCGTCTCGCAGCTCGCCGCCGAGCACGTCAAGGTCGCGCTTTCGGGCGAGGGTGGAGACGAGCTCTTCGGCGGCTACTACACGTATGCCGCCGACCTCCTCGCCGACCGGGTCGCTCCGCTCGCCCGGCTCGCACGCCCGCTCGTAGAGGCGCTGCCGGCGTCGACGCGCAAGGCGAGCCTCGACTACAAGGCGAAGCGGTTCGTGCGCGCTGCGCACCTGCCGCCCCTCGAACGGCACCACGGCTGGAAGGAGATCTTCTCGGCCGACGCGCGGGCGGAGCTGACCGGGCGGCGCGCGGGGTTCGACCCCGTCGACGTCTACCGCACGCGGTACGCCGAGACCCTCGGTGCGCCGGAGCTCGCCCGTCTGCAAGACGTGGACTTCGGTGTCTACCTCGTCGACGACCTCCTCGTGAAGACCGACCGAGCGTCGATGGCCCACTCCCTCGAGGCGCGCGTCCCCTTCCTCGATCCGCTCGTGACCAACCTCGCGTTCGCGCTACCGACGCGCCTCAAGGTGCGCGGCCTCGCGAAGAAGGTGCTGCTGCGCAAGGCCGTCGAGCCGCTCGTGCCGCCTGAGGTCGTCCACGGCCGGAAGCGTGGGTTCTCGATCCCCGCCGCGGCGTGGCTGCGCGGCGAGCTCGAGCCGTTCGCCCGCGACACGCTCTCGGCGGAGAACCTGCGACGCCAGGGCTTCTTCCAGCCGGAGCCCGTCGCGCGGCTCATCGACGAGCACGTGACGGGCCGCGAGGACTGGAGCCGCCAGCTGTGGGGACTGCTCGCGTTCACGCTGTGGCACGAGCGGCACGTCGAGCAGGAGCCTCCGCGGCTCCGCTCTGCGCGGATGGAGGCGCTCGTCGCGTGAAGGTGTGGATCGACATCACGGCGCCGGCCCACGTGCTCGTGTTCCGGCCGCTCGTGGAGATCCTCCGCGGCCGCGGCGACGAGGTCGGGATCACGGCGCGCGACTACGCGCAGACCCTCGAGCTGCTCCAGCTGCACGGGCTCGAGGCGGACGAGGTGATCGGGCGCCACGCCGGACGGTCGCGGCTGCGGAAGGCGCGCGAGATGACGCACCGCCTCGGCGCGCTGCGGCGGTGGGCGCGCGGCCGGGGGTTCGACATTGCGCTCGCGCACGGGTCGCACGAGCTGACGATCTCGGCGCGGCGGCTCGGGATTCCGAGCTCGACGACGTTCGACTACGAGTTCGCGACGCTCCAGCACCAGCTCGGCTGCCGCGCGGCGACGCGCGTCGTCGTGCCTGCGGCGATCCCTCCGGAGCGGCTCCGCCCCTACGGCGTGCGCCCGCCGAAGCTCGTCCAGTACCCGGGGCTGAAGGAGGAGTACTACCTCGCCGACTTCGAGCCGGACCGTTCGCTGCTCGAGCGGTTCGGCGTCGACCCGGCCCGGGTGCTCGTCGTCCTGCGTCCACCGCCGGACGTGTCCCTCTACCACCGGCACTCGAACCCGCTCTTCCCGCAGACGCTCGAGCACCTCGGCCGGTCGGAGGACGTGCACGCGTTTGTCCTCCCCCGGACCGAGGAGCAGCGCGAATACGTGCGCGGGCTCGCCCTTCCGTCGGTGATCCTTCCCGACGGCGCCGTGGACGCGCAGAGCCTGATCGCGCTGGCGGATCTCGCCGTCTCGGCCGGCGGGACGATGAACCGCGAGGCGGCCGCGCTCGGCGTTCCGGTCTACACGACGTACGGCGGCCGGCTCGGCGGAGTGGACGAGGAGCTGATCCGCGAGGGGCGGCTGAAGCCGCTCACCGATCCGCGCGCGCTCGAGCTGCGCAAACGCGACGAATCCTCGTCGGCGCGGGTGCGCCGCGACCCCGCCGAGATGCTGCGGTTCCTGCTCTCCGCCCTCGACGCCTAGCCGCCGGGCGGCGGCACGCCGCGCCGGATCGAATCGGCGATCTCGCGCAGGAGGCCGTCGCGCTCGACCCGGCTCGTGCTCCACGTTCGGCTCGTGTGCTGCGGGTACCAGCTGACGGCCTCGATCGTCCAGCGGTCGGATCCCGGCACGCGGAGCGCGGCGCGTGGGATGTCCCAGAGCAGGCGCACGAGCACGCGCGGGATCAGCCCGAGGGCCCAGAGCGCGGCGTCGACCACACCGAGGGCAATTTCGGCGTTCACGGCTGGAACGCCAACGGGATCGTCCGGCGCCAGGCCGGGGTCGTACGACGGCCGACGGTCACGGAGGCGAAACCGGTACGCGTACAGCTCCCACTCGTGCCCGTGCGGGTCGGTGACACGCAGGCGCGGGCGAAAGACGCTCATCCGCCGCTGCTAGGCGGCGTGCGCCGCGAGCTGGGCGAGCAGGTCGGGCCCGTACCGCTCGAGCTTCGCCGGGCCGATCCCCGGGACCGCGGCGAGCTCGGCGAGCGTCCGCGGCGTGCGCGCCGCCAGCTCCGCCAGCGTCCGGTCGTTGAAGACCACGTAGGCGGGAACCTCGTCGGCTCGCGCCCGCGCGAGCCGCCACTCGCGGAGCGCCTGCACCGCCGGTGTCTGCTCGAGGACCGCGCGCTCGCGCTTCGGAAGCGGCGGCGCAGCGGCACGCACGCCGAGCTCGGCGAGGAAGCGGCTCGGCCGCCCCTCCCACGTCACGAGCAGATGCCGCTTCGCCCGCGTCAGCCCGACGTAGAACAGGCGACGCTCCTCCTCGACGGCGCCGCGGCGGATCGGCAGCTCGCCCTCCTCGACGCGCGGGAGAAGCACCGCCTCCCACTCGAGCCCCTTCGCGCGATGCAGCGTCAGGAGATGGACGCCGCGGCCGGCGCTCTCGCCGAAGCGCTCGTGGAGCAGCGCGACGAAGCCGCCGACGTCGCCGTCGAACTCCTCCGCTAGCCGCACGAGCCGCGCCAGGTCTGCCTGCCGCGTCTGCTCGCGCTCGCCGAGCTTGTCCGGTACCTCTGCGAGGAGACCCTGCCGGAAGGCGAGCTCGCGAACGATCTCGGCAGCCGGTCCCCGCAGGCTGCGCAGTGCCTTCAGCAGCTGACGGGCCGCGTCGCGCGCGAGGAGAGAGGCGCCCTGGAACGGGATCCCCGTCTCGTGGAACGCCTCCTCGAACTCGCTCGTGCGCGCGTTCGTCCGGACGAGCACGGCCATCTCCTCGAGCGGGATCCCGCCAGCGTGCAGCTCACGAACGTGCGCGGCCACGTCCAGACCCGGCCCGACCACCGGCTCGGCTCCGTCCGGGAGTGTCGGCGTGAGCGTCTTCGCCGAGCCGCCGAGCCGCGGCACGAGGCGGTTCGCGAGCTCGAGCACCTGCGGCGTCGAGCGGTAGTTCCGCTCGAGCCGCACCACGTGCGCGTGCGGGAAGCGCCGCGGCAGGGCGAGGAGCCATTCGGCGCTCGCACCCGTGAAGCCGTAGATCGCCTGGTAGTCGTCGCCGACCGCGCAGAGCTCGTCCCGGTCGCCGAGCCAGAGGTCGAGCAGCGCCTGCTGGAGAAGGTTGACGTCCTGGTACTCGTCCACCGTGAAGGCGCGCCAGCGGTTGTGCACGGCGGCCCGCGCCTCGTCGCTCTCCTCGAGCAACCGCACCGCCCTCTCGAGCAGGTCCTCGAAGTCGAGCAGGCCTTCTGCCGCCTTCCGCCGCTCGTACTCGCCGAAGACCCTCCGTGAGAGGTCGGGCGGGATCGGCGGCTCGTGGTCGCCGAGCGCGTCGAGGTACGTCTCGGGCGTGAGACGCCGGTTCCTCGCCCACTCGATCTCGGTCGCGAGGTCCCCGGCCGGACGGAAGCGGTAGGCCCCCGGCAGCGAGTTGCCGATCCGGCGCAGCAGCGGCGCCTTCGAGCCGAGGATCCGTCCGGGGTCGCCCTCGAAATGGCGGAGGAGCGCAAGCGCCGCGGAGTGGAACGTCGACGCACGCATCCTCTCGACGCCGAGCGCTCGCAATCGCGAACGCAGCTCCCCGGCGGCCTTGTCGGTGAACGTCACCGCAATGATCTGCTCGGGCGGGAACGCACCGCTCGCGACCTGCCACGCGATCCGGCGCGTGATCGTCGTCGTCTTGCCGGTTCCGGCCCCGGCGAGGATGCACAGCGGCCCGCGCGTGCTCTCGACTGCGGCGCGCTGCTCGGGGTTCAGCCCTGCGAGGATTCTCTCGGCGTCCAGATCGAGCACGCTAACGGCGCCACCGGTCGGGCCCGGTCACGCGAGCGTGGCAGCTTCGTGCCGAGGGCTAGGCGGGCTCGACGCGCGGCTCGGTCTCGACCGGCTGGGACTCCGGCGCGGCGGGCGGCAGAGGCACGGAGAGCCGCCGCGGCTCGCGCACGACGTTGCGGAGCTTGCCCACGACCTCGAGCGTGTCCCCCTCGTCGGCGAGCCGTTCCAGGTCGGCGAGCTCGACCGCGAGCCAGTCGGGATCGACCGGCGGCCGGCTCAGCCGCAGGATCTTCGGATGCGTCGTCGCGCCGACCGACTCGTCCTCGCTCCAGAGCTCCTCGTGGATCTTCTCGCCGGGCCGCGAGCCGACGAACGCGATCCGCACGTCCCGCGCAGTGGTCTCCACGTCGTCGGGAAGACGCGGCACCTTCCCCGAGAGGCGGATCATGTTCTGCGCGAGCTCCACGATCCGCACCGGCTCGCCCATGTCGAGCACGAACACCTGGCCGCGGCCGCCGATCGCGCCGGCCTGGACGACGAGCGAAACGGCTTCCGGGATCGTCATGAAGTACCGCGTCATCTCGGGATGCGTCACCGTCACCGGCCCACCGCGCTCGATCTGCTTCCGGAAGATCGGGATCACGCTGCCCGAGGAGTTGAGGACGTTGCCGAAGCGCACCGCGACGAAGCGGGTCGAAACGTCGCGCCGGTGCCCGAACGACTCGACGATCCACTCGCAGAGCGCCTTCGACTGGCCCATCACCGTCTTCGGGTTGACGGCCTTGTCCGTCGAGATGAAGACGAAGCGCTCGACGCCGAACTCCGCCGCGAGCTCGACGAGGACGCGCGTACCGACGATGTTGTTGCGGACAGACTCGAGCGGATGCGTCTCGAGCATCGCGACGTGCTTGTAGGCGGCAGCGTGGAAGACGACCGTCGGCTGGTACTTCTCGAACACCTCGCGCCGGAGCGCCTTCCGGTTCTTCACGTCGATGAGCTTGGGCAGGGCGGCGGTGAAGTCGCGCTCGGTGGCGAGCTCGCGCTCGATCTCGAACAGCGGCCCCTCGGCGTTGTCGACGAGGATCAGCCGCGACGGGCGGACGCGCGCGATCTGGCGGCAGAGCTCGGAGCCGATCGAGCCGCCGGCGCCGGTGACGAGCACGGTCTGCCCCTCGAGGTAGCCGGCGACCTCGTGGAAGTCCACCTCGACCGGCTCGCGGCCGAGTACGTCCTCCACCTGCACTGGGCGGATCTGGCCGGCGAGGCCGAGGTCGCCGGCGATGAGCTCGTAGAGACCGGGCAGCGTCTTCACGACAATGCGCAGCTGCTGCGCCGTCTCGACGATGCGACGGCGCACGTCGCCCGAGACCGAGGGCATCGCGATCAGCACCTCGTCCGGGCGGTGCTCGCGGAGGACACGTGGGAGCTCGTCGATCGTGCCGAGCACGCGGACGCCGAGGATCCGGGTGTGCCGCTTGCGCGCGTCGTCGTCGACGAACCCGATCGGCGTGTAGTTGAGCATCCGCGAGCGCTGCATCTCCTGCACGATCAGGCGTCCCGCGTCGCCGGCGCCGACGACGACCACCTCCTTGCCGCGGGCCACCATCGTCAGGCCCGGCCGCTCGATCACCGTGCGCGCGAGCAGGCGCGACCCCGCGACGAGCGCGAGCGTGATGAGCAGGTCGCTGGCGGCGATCGACCGCGGCAGGCGGACGCCGTGCACCGGGTTGACGAGGTAGACGGTCACGTCGGCGATGAGCGAGGCGATCACCACGCCGCGGGCGGTGGCCCACATGTCGCGGATCGAGACGTAGCGCCACCAGCGGTTGTAGAAGCCGAACGCGATGAACACGATCAGCTTGATCGCGATGACGATGAGGATTGTCTCGCGCAGCAGGTGCCGGTAGATGAGCGGCGGCCCGTTGTCGAAGCGGAGCTGGAAGGCGAGCCACCAGGCGGCCGCGACGATCGCGCCGTCGACCAGGACCTGCCACACGCGGTGCGGCGAAAGGAGCCGGCGCATCAGACGCCCGAGGTGACGCCGACCGCCGAGCGGACGACGTCGACGACGCGCTCCTGCGCCTCCGCCGGGATCCCGGGCCAGAGCGGCAGCGAGAAGTTCTCCGCGCCCGCCTGCTCGGTCGCCGGCAGCGAGCCCGGCTCGTACCCGAGGTAGCGCAGCGCGGGCTGGAGGTGGAGCGGCGTCGTGTAGTAGGTCGCCGAGGCGATGCCCGCCTCGGCCAGCGCGGTGCGGATCGTGTCGCGCTCGCGGGAGCGGCAGACGAAGAGGTGGTAGACGTGGGACGGCTCGTCCTGCGGCAGCTCGACGAGCTCGCCGAGACCGAGCTCGGCGTAGCGGGCAGCGGCGGCGCGGCGGCCTTCGTTCCAGCCGGCGAGCTCCGGCAGGAACACGCGGAGGAACGCGGCCTGCAGCTCGTCGAGCCGCGAGTTGTAGCCGACGAGGTCGAAGTCCGTCTTGTCGCGCGACCCGTGGAAGGAGAGAAGCTTGACGCGCTCCGCGAGCTCCTCGTCGTCCGTTGCCACGAGTCCTCCGTCGCCGAGGCAGAAGAGGTTCTTCGTCGGATAGAAGCTGAAGGTCGAGATCGCGCCCTGCTGTGCGACTCCCGGCGCGCCGAACGCCTGCGCCGCGTCCTCGAGCACCGGGATGCCGAGCTCGACGAGCGGCCGGACGTCGAGCAGCCGGCCGAACAGGTGCACCGGGATGATCGCCTTCGTCCGCTCCGTGACCCTGGCGGCCGTGTCCTCGAGATCGAGGTTGAGCGTCGTCGGGTCGATCTCCGCGAAGACGGGCGTCGCTCCGCGGCGCACGACCGACTCCGCGGTCGCGTAGAACGTGAAGGCCGGGCAGATCACCTCGTCGCCGGGCCCGACGCCGAGCGCGTCGAGGGCGAGGACGAGCGCGTCCGTGCCGTTCGCGACGCCGATCGTCCGCCTCACGCCGAGGTAGGCGGCGGCCTCCTCCTGGAACGCCCAGTAGTTCGGGCCGCGGATCAGGCCCTTGCCCTGGTCGAGCACCTCTCGGAAGGCAGCCTCGAGCTGCGGGATCAGCGGCGCGTATTCGGCTCGGACGTCAACGAGAGGAATCGTCTGCACGCGGCGTCACCTTAGCTGCAGCCATTCTCCGGTAGGCCAAGTACGCCAGCGCCAGCACGATGCCGGCCACGATCGCGTACTCCGCGTAGTGGAAGGCGTGGTCGAAGCCGCGATAGCTGTTGCCGAGCCCGTAGCCGGCGCCGGCGAACGCGAAGGCCCAGACGGCGGAGCCGACGAGCGTCAGCACCGTGTACGGCGCGAGCCGCATCTCGAAGACGCCGGCCGGAATGGAGACGAAGGAGCGGACGACAGGCGTGAGCCGCCCGAGGAGGACTCCGAGGTTCCCCCAGCGCTCGAACCACGCCTCGGCGCGGTCCAGGCGCCCGGGCGAGAGGTGGAACCAGCGGCCGTATCGCTCGAGCAACGGCCGGCCGCCGTAGACGCCGATCGCCCAGCCGACGAGAGCGCCTACCAGGTAGCCGAGCGTGCCCGCGAGCGCGAACGTGACGAATGCCCCGGCGCCGAATCCGATCCGGGAGCCGAACAGCGTCACCCCGTGGGCAGCGGTGAAGACTCCGGCGGCGACCGCGCCCGCGTAGAGCATCACGAGCTCGCTCAGCGCCGGGAACACGGCGTCGATCGCCATCAGCCCGAAGACGGCATAGACGCCGTGGTTCGCCACCGCCGAGGTGAAGCTGGACGAGACACCCGCGATCAGCACCGCGCGGACTTTACTTATGCGTCTGCGGACGGAACGAGAAGAGAGCCGCGAGCGAGCTCGTGCCGACCGAGCTCGTGGCGTCGACCTCCAGCCTGTACCGGCCGCGGACGGCGAGGCGCTTGCCGATCACCCCGCGCCAGGTCACCCGCTGGGCGCCGGCCGCCCGCGGCCCGACGCGGACCGTGGCAACCGACACTCCGCTCGGACGCTCGATCCGCACGAGGACGGTCGCGGGCCGCGTCAGCTGGAACGTCGCCGTCGGCAGCCCGCGGCCGCCGGTCGTGACGGCGAGCGTGGAGAGCGTCTCGTCGAGCGAAAGCGTTCGCTCGGCGCTCGTTGGGACGCCGCGATCGTCGGTTCCGGTGACACGGAAGGTCCACGCGCCTTCCGGGGCCGGCCCGGTCCCGTTCGAGCCGTCCCAGGTGAGCGTCTGGAGTCCCGGCGGCACCGCTCCGTTCGCGAGTGTGATCGTCGTGCCGCCCGGCCCCGCCAGCGTCGCGACGACGTTCGACGGCCGGGCGACCCGGTAGGAGAGCGTCTCGGTGTCGCCGACGCCGTCGCCGTTCGGCGAGAGCACGGCGGCCGAGGGAGGCGGCACGTAGACGCCGGAGTAGGAAAGGACGAGCGCGTCGGAGAGCCTCGCCTCGGTCCCGGTCGACGGCCGCGTGAGCATCTTCCCGTCGAACGCGATCCCCGCCGTCGGCCCGTAGCCGAGCCCGTACCCGGTCGTCGCGCCCAGCCGCGAGAGCTCGACGGCGAGCTCGTAGCTCGACATGCCGATGCTGTAGGCGGGGTTCGTCCCCTCGGCCGTGACAAGGAGGATGCGCCCGTCACGAAGCTGGCCGATCGCGGCGCGCGGCTGCCTGCTGTTCAGCTGGCGCGGATCGAAGGACTCGCTGGCGTGGAAGACCGGCTTCCCGTTCCGCACGAGCAGCGGGCCGCCACCGATCGCACTCGCGAGGCCGCTCCAGTCGGGTGAGAGCGAGAGGAACGCCTCGACCTTCTGACCGACGGGCGCCTCGGCGGTGAGCTCGGCCTCGGACGTCGCTCCCCGCGCGACGAGGACCGCGCCGTTGGACGGGATCGGCGTCGGGCCGCCGGTCTCGACCTGCGTAACCGTTCCGTCGAGCGGAGTGCCGAGGCGCGCGGCCGGGAGCGGGGTGATCACGGCCTCGACGACGCCCGACTCGCTCGGCGTCGCGGTCCCGTACGCGGGCGTGTACAGCGAGAACTTCCCCTTCGCAGGCGAGTTCAGGAAGAGCGGCCGGCGCTGGCCGCTTCCTTGCCAGGTTCCGGAGAAGGAGACCCGCCCGGCGGTGAGCTGCCCGTCCGTCCCGATGCCGAGGCTGGTGCGGCCGCCCGCCGGGGCGCTTTCGAGCACGCCGTTCTGCATGAGGATGCCACTCGGCGCTCCTGTCTTGCGGTTGAAGTAGTCGCCGTCGATCGCGAGCGTCGTGGCTCCTACCGCGACGCGAGCCTCGAGCTGCGTCAGGGTCTCTGTCCCGCGCAGCTGGGCGTTCGAAAGCGCCGGCTGGAGCGAGTAGACGTTGCCGTCGGGCTTCGGCGCCGTCACGACGTCGAGGACGATCGGCCCCCGGGAGGTGAAGTCCACCTCGCGGCTGAAGGTCGTGCCCGGCATGAGCGTCGACGTCGAGACCGAGACCTGGCTCGAGTGCCCGGATGCGGCGGATGCGACCGCGGCCGCGACGAGGGCCGCAGGCGCGGCGAGGATGAGAAGCTTGCGCAGCAGCACGAGACGGCCCGCCGGCCAGGGTAGCCTCGGCCGGGTGCGCCTCGCGCTCATCTCGGACCAGCATGCGAACGACGTCGCGTTCGGTTCCGTGCTCGAGGACGTCGAGCGGATCGGCGTCGACGAGATCGTCTGCCTCGGCGACGTCGCGCAGGGCGGAGCCGAGCTCGCGCAGACGCTCGACCGCCTCGCCGCGCTCGGGTGCGAGACCGTGCTCGGCAACGCCGATGCGCTCTTGCTCGAGGTGCCCACCGACTCGCCCGAGCCGATCACCGAGCGGCTCCTCGAGGTGCGCGAGTGCACGCTGTCGCAGCTGGACTCCTCCCAACTCGACGGGATCCGCTCCTTCGCCCCGAGCGTGCGGCGCGAGCCCGACGGCGTGGCGCTCCTCTTCTTCCACGGCTCGCCGGGCTCGTATCACGACGTGCTCCTGCCCGAGTCCGGCGACGGGCCACTGGAGCCGTTCGTCGGCCATGACGCGGCGCTGCTGGCGGGCGGGCACACCCACCTGCAGTGGTCACGCCGGCTCGGCGACGCGCTCTACGTCAACCCCGGCAGCGTCGGGATCTCCTACGACCGGCACCGCGATCCGCTCGCCCTGCGACCGCTCGCCGAGTGGGCGCTCGTCACCGTGAGGGACGGCGCGGTCGCGGTCGAGTTCCGCCAGGTGCCGTATGCGGCCGAGGAGGTGCGCGCCGCCGCCGCGCGCAGCGGACGCCCGCACGCGGACGAGTGGGCCGCGCAGTGGAGCGGCGGCTAGTCCCAGACCTTGACCGGCCGGTACAGCGTGTCGCGCTGGACGGCCGTCTTGCCGAGCGAGCGGATCAGGTGGACGAGCTCCTCGGCGCTCGTGCGATGCGTCGTGCCCGCGGCCGAGACGACGTTCTCCTCGATCATCACCGAGCCGAGGTCGTCGGCGCCGAAGCCGAGCGCGACCTGGCCGATCTTCTTCCCCTGGGTCACCCACGACGAGCCGATGTGCGGCACGTTGTCGAGGTAGATGCGCGACACCGCCTGCGTGAGCAGATAGTCGAACGAGGTCGGCCGCGCCTCGACCGGGACGAGCGAGACGAGCCGGTTGCCGTCGTCCTGGAACGTCCAGGAGAAGAAGGCGCGAAAGCCGCCGGTCTCGTCCTGCAGCTCACGGATCCGCCGGAAGTGCTCGACGCGCTCCTCGAGCGTCTCGACGTGGCCGTACATCATCGTCGCGGTGGTCGAGATCCCGAGCCGGTGCGCGTCGCGCATGACACCGAGCCACTCCTTCGTCTTGACCTTCTTCGGCGCGATGATCTCGCGGACGCGGTCGACGAGGATCTCGGCGCCGCCTCCGGGGATCGAGTCGAGGCCGGCGTCGCGCAGTCGCGCCAGCGTCTCGGGCACGGTCAGCTTCGAACGGCGGGCCGCGTGGACGATCTCCGACGGCGACAGCGCGTGCAGGTGGATCGGGTAGCGCGCCTTGATCGAGGAGAAGAGATCCTCGTAGTAGTCGACGCCGAGGTCCGGATGGTGGCCGCCCTGCATGAGGAGACCCGTGCCGCCGAGCGCGAGCGTCTCCTCGATCTTCTTGAAGATGACCGGCTTCGGCAGGAGGTAGCCCTCGCGCTGGTCGCCCGGCCGGCGGTAGAAGGCGCAGAAGTCGCAATCGGTGACGCAGACGTTCGTGTAGTTGAGGTTGCGGTCGATGATGAACGTCACGCGCTCGGGATCGTGGAGGCGATTTCGGATCTCGTTCGCGGCGCGGCCGACGGCGACCAGGTCGCGCGAGCGGAGGAGCTCGGCAGCGTCCTCGTCAGTGATGCGCTCGCCGGAGGTCGCCTTCTCGAGGATCTCGGCCACGGGAGTGCGCTCGGCGACGCTCATGCGACCGCCGCGCCCGCCTTCGTCTGGACGAAGCGAAGCTCCGGCACGGTCTCGAGCAGGCCGGCGTCGCGCGCGAGCTCGAGGAACGTGTACAGGCCGGCGCGCTCGCGCGGGCCGAAGCGGTAGCGGAGCTTCTCGAAGTAGCGCGCGAGGAAGCCGGCGGGGTAGCCGTAGCGCTCCGCAGCCTCGAAGGCGAGCTGCTCCGGCTCGGCCCGGGCGAGCCGCACCGACGAGACGAGCGCGTCCTCGAGCTCGGCGAGCCCTTCCGCGAGAGGCTCGGGACAGGCCCAGACCGCGAACACCATCGGCAGCCCGGTTCGCTCGAGCCAGAGCTTGCCGAGGTCGTGGTGCGGGGTCGGATCCTCGAACGCGGAGCGCAGCGCCGCGTCGCCGATGAGGAGCTTCGCCTCGGCCTCACCGCCCTCGTACGCCTCGAGCGGAGCCTGCTCCGCCTCGGGCAGCAGCACCTTCGTCAGCGCGACGGACGTCGCCGACTCGGGAGTGATGGCGACGGAGCGCACGCGCTCGAGCGGCACGCGCGACACGAGCTGGATCGAGTCGACGGCTCCCTCCGAAGCGACGCAGAGCCTCGGCAGGAGCCGCAGCCGCTCCGCGTCCTGCGCGTAGGCGATCGACGAGATCGGCGCCGTGTCGAGCTCGCCCGCGACGAGCATGCGGTTCAGCTCGGTCGGGACTCCCTGCACCTCCTCGACCTCTGCGTCGACGCGATAGAAGACCGGCGCCATATTGACGTAGCTGATGCGGCCGAGGCGGATCACCAGGGTCGCTCCTCGATCGCGGCGAGCGCTGCTTCCCGGCTCAGATATGCCCGCACCTCGGACACGAGCCCTTCGTGGAGCGTGACCACCTGATGTCGACCGTCGAGATGCGGGTCGACGACGAACGTGTCCTCCGTCTCGTAGACGATCTCCGGGTGGGGGACGATGCCCCGCTCGCGCGCCCGGCGCAGCATCTCGAGGACGTCGGCACGGTTCCGGCACACCTCGCCGGGAAAACGGCCGATCCACACCGCGTCCGGCGCGAGCACCTCGGCGAACCCGTCGAGGTCGGCGTTCTGGAGGGCCTCCCGGACGCTCACCATCGGCGGATCTCGTTGTAGAGGCTGTCGCGCTGCACGGGGATCCGGCCCGCGTCGCGGACGAAGCGGACGAGCTCGGCGACCTTCTGCTCCGTCCCGGCGCTGGCGCCCGCGGCCTGGAAGATCTTCTCCCGCACGACCGTGCCCTGGACGTCGTCGGCGCCGAAGTGGAGCGCGACCTGGGCGAGCGGGAGGCCCATCATGATCCAGTAGGCCTTCACGTGCGGGATGTTGTCGAGCAGCAGCCGCGCGACCGCGATCACCTTCAGGTCGTCCGCCCCCGTGGTGAAGCGGAAGCCGCGTCGCTCGAAGACGGTGTTCTCCGGATGGAACGCGAGCGGGATGAAGGAGAGGAAGCCACTGGTGCGGTCCTGCTGGTCCCGCAGCCGCAGCATGTGGTCGACGCGCTCCTCGTACGTCTCGACGTGGCCGTAGAGCATCGTGCACTGCGTCGTGATCCCGAGCCGGTGGGCGATGTCGTGGACGTCGAACCACTCGTCGGGATGCTCCTTGCCCGGCGCGATGAGCGCGCGCACGCGGTCGGCGAAGATCTCGGCGCCGCCGCCGGGCATCGAGTCGAGGCCGGAGTCCCTCAGCGTGCGCAGGACCTCCTCGTGCGAGCAGCCCTCGAGCCGCGACATGTGGTGGATCTCGGAGGCCGTGTAGAACTTGAGGTGGACGTCCGGCAGCGCCTCCTTCAGCTTGCGCAGGAGGCCGGCGTAGTACTCGAGGTCGACGTGCGGGTTCTCGCCGTTGACCGTGTGGATCTCCGTGAAGCCGAGCAGCTCGTGCTGCCGGACGGCGTCCTCGACGAACTCGTCGGCAGTCAGCGTGAACGCGTCTTCCTGCTTCCGGGTCTTCGCAAAGGCGCAGAACTTGCACTTCACCCGGCAGACGTTCGTCTGGTACAGGTTGATGTTCTGGACGAAGAAGACCTCGTCGCCGCCGCCACGCTGCCGGCGCGCGAGGTCGGCGAGGTCGCCGAGCGCGAGAAGGTCGTCGGTCTCCATCAGCGCGACGCCGTCGTCGAAGTCGAGCCGCTCGCCGGCGAGAATCTTCTCGCGGATCGGGGCGAGCGTGTCGAGGGTGTCCAGAACGGCCACGTGGCCTACCTTTCCCGGTCGACGACTGCGTGAGTCAGGGCCTCGAGCTCGTCTCTGTGCAGCTCGCCGTCGAGCCCTGCCCTGGCGCGCCTAGCGTAGTCGAGGGCCACGTCGCGAGCTTCGTCGAGGGCGCCCGTCGCGGCCACCCGGACGAGCGCTCCGTCCATCGGCCCGCCGGCGAGCGCCGCCCGGACGACGGCATCGCGCTGCGCCGCGAGGAGCAGCGGCAGCGTCGGCGTCCCGTCGCGAAGGTCGGTGCCGGCGATCTTGCCCGTCTCGATCGTGGCGCCGGAGCAGTCGAGGACGTCGTCCGCGATCTGGAAGGCGATCCCGAGCGCGAGCCCGTACTCGCCGGAGCCGCCGCCCAGCCGGCAAGCCGCCTCGAACAGCTTCCCCGTCTTGAGCGCGCAGCGCCGGAGATACGCCTCGACCGTCGTCGACGGATCGCGCGTCTGCGTCCGCTGCAGCGCCTCGCCGCGCGCGAGGCAGAGCGTCGTGTCGGCGAGGATCTCCACGGCCTCGGCGTCCCCGGTGGCGCTCAGCTCGGCGAAGGCGCGCGCGAAGAGGTAGTCGCCGGTGGCCCGCGCGGCGGCCGGGCCGTAGGTCGACCAGGCGGCTGCCTTGCCGCGGCGAAAATGCGCGCGGTCGATGAGGTCGTCGTGGACGAGCGTCGCCATGTGGACGAGCTCGACTGCGACGCCGGCCGCGAGCGGCGGTTCCCCTCCGGGCGGCGCCGAGAGGAAGACGAGGGTCGGCCGCAGCCGCTTACCGCCGGCGGCGAGCGCCTCGTTCCCCACGGCCGCGACGAGCCCGGGATGGGTGGCGACCGTCCGGGCGAGCCGCTCTTCGAGCGCGTCCAGATAGTCGTCGAGGCCCGGCACCGACCGGATGTCCTCGAGCGTGGCCGTGACTACTTCGCCTCCCCGACATGCAGCGCGACGATGCCCCCGCCGAAGAGCCGGAACTCGACGTCTCCGAAACCGCATGTCGCGAGCAGCTCGGCGAGCTCCTCGGGGCCGGGGAAGCGGCGAACGCTTGCGGGGAGGTACGTGTACGCGGCGCCGCCGGGGAGGACGCGGCCGAGCAGCGGCACGATGCGGTCGAACCACAGCCGGTAGAAAGGCGCGAGGAACCCGCGAGGGGTCGTGATCTCGAGGATCCCGAGCCGGCCACCCTGCCGCAGGACGCGACGCAGCTCCCGGATCCCGGCCTCGAGATCCTCGACGTTGCGGACGCCGAAGCCGACGACGGCGGAGTCGAAGCTCGCGTCCCCGAACGGGAGCGCGAGCACGTCGGCCTGCATCCACTCGACCTCGGGGGCCTTGCGCCGGGCGCGCTCGAGCATCCGCTCGGAGAAGTCGACGCCGACCACGTTGCCGGCGCCCGAACGGCGGGCCGCGACGGCGAGGTCTCCGGTGCCGCAGCAGGCGTCGAGGACGCGGTCGCCCGGCCGGACCGCTGCGCGGACGGTCGCCCGCCGCCAGCGCTGGTCGAGGCCGGCGGTCATGACGCGGTTCATCGCGTCGTAGACGGGCGCGATCCGGTCGAACATGCGCCGGACGCCGTCCGCCGGAAGGCGACCCGACTCCACGGTCACGACTGTCCCCAGCGACGTGCAAGCGCATGCTCGAGCCCGAGCAGGTCGAGCGCGCGCGCGACGACGAAGTCCACGAGGTTCTCGACGGTCTCGGCGCCGTGGTAGAAGCCCGGCGCGAGGAAGAGGATCGTCGCGCCCGCCTCTCGCAGCGTGAGCATGTTGCGGAGATGGATGGCCGAGAGCGGCGTCTCGCGCGGCATGAGCACGAGGCGGCGCTCCTCCTTCAGCGCCACGGAGGCGGCCCGGTGGACGAGGTTCGACATCGCGCCGGAGGCGATCGTCCCGACCGTCCCCATCGAGCAGGGGCAGATCACGTAGGCGTCGACCTTCGCGGAGCCGGAGGCGTAGGGAGCGCTCCAGTCCTCGGGGTCGTAGACGCGCGCCGCGCCGCTCGCGTGCTCGAGGAGCCGCGCGAGCGTCTCGTCCCGCGGCAGGGCCGGGTCGGCGAAGAGCTCGGTCGCGAGCACCTCGATCCCGGCGCGCGAGGCGCAGATGCCGATCTCACAGTCGGCGGCTGCGAGCGCCTCGAGCAGCCGAGCGGCGTACGGGGCGCCGGATGCGCCCGTGATCCCGAGGAAGACGTGCATCTCCCGGGATTGTCGCTGCTCTCAGTTAGTGCGCGCCTTTGGAGGCTTCGAGGAAGACCGCGAGCTGATGTAGGCGTTCGTTGCCGAGGGACGCGAAGTGCGGCATCGGCGAGCCCGGGTTCACGCACGACGGGCACTGGAGGTGGCGTATCTGGAAGTCGATGCCGAGGTTCCGCGTGCCGATGTCCGTCAGATCCGGCGCGCCGAGGTTCGACCCTCCCGCGCCTGCGTACGTATGACACGCCGTACACCCGGCCGTGGCGAAGAGCTTCGCCCCGGGGAGGGCGTTCGACGGCAGGTTCTCGACCTGCACCCAGTGCGGCACGTCGGCGATGACCTCGGACGCGAGCGCCTCGTTGGCCGTCGCTCCCTTCCACGTCAGCACGGCCATCGAGAGGACCGTGAGGACGGCGGCGACCATGGCGACGGGGCGGGCCGAGAGGCGGCGCTCACGGCGGCGGTCGAGGAACGGCAGCCCGATGAGCAGGATCAGCGCGATGGTCGGGACGCCGATCGTGCCGAGGAACACCGACTCCGGCCACTTGAAGATCCGGAGCAGGTAGAAGAGGAAGTAGAAGTACCAGTCCGGCCGCGGCACGAAGCTCGTCGTCCCCGGGTCGGCCGGCGGGTCGACCTCCGGCCCGAGGAGTCCCTTGTGCGTCGGGTCGTGGCCCGGGCCCCACGCGGACCACTTCCACATCGCGGCGAGCCCGATGATCACGCACACGACGACGAGGCTCATGATCGTGTCGTGGAACATCGCGTACGGGTAGAAGGGCTTCCCCCGTGCCTTGACGTCCGCCTTGTAGCGGGCGAACTGCGCGCGCGCCTCGTCGATGCGGGAGGGCTTCTCCTTCGGGATCGCAGCCACTAGTCGCGGCCTCCCGGCTCGGCCTGCATCGCAGTGCCCCCGGCGGTGCGCGGCACCGGCCGCGTGAGGCCCGGCCGCGCCGTGACCGGCTCCTCTTCCTCCGGCTCCATCCCCGCCGCCTCCTTCGACCACGGCGGCGACGTGACGCCGAGGCGGATCACGAGGTAGAGGTGGAGCGTGATCAGCCCGATGATCGCGGCCGGGATGACGAGCATGTGCAGGGAGTAGAAGCGCGTGAGCGTCTCACCGCCGATCTCCTGGCCGCCGCGTAAGAACTGGGCCAGCCACGGCCCCAGGAACGGCGCCGTCCCGTTGAGGTTGATCCCGACGACGCTCGCCCAGTACGCCGTCTGGTCCCACGGCAGGAGGTAGCCCGTGAACCCCTCCATCATCCCCATCACGAGGATGAGGACGCCGACGATCCAGTTCAGCTCACGCGGGTACTTGTAGGCGCCGAACAGGAAGACGCGGCCCATGTGCAGGAACATCAGGATGATGAACACGCTCGCGCCCCACTTGTGCATGCCGCGCACGAGCCAGCCCATGGTCACGTGGTCGGTGATGTTGACGATCGACTCCCACGCGACCGGCTTGCCCGTCGCCGGGTCGGTCGACGCGGACGGCGTGTAGTACATCGCGAGGATCACGCCGGTGATCGCCTGCACGAGGAACGCGGTCAGCGCGGCGGAGCCGAGCGTCTGCATCCAGTTGACGTCCGAGGGGACGTTTCGGAAGAGGAAGTAGCGCACCCCGCCCACGAGGCCGGACCGCTCCTCGAGCCAGTCGAGGGGATAGTTGACGAGCTCCTCCATCCGCTGGCGGCGGAGCTCGGCCTTCGTCGGCGTCCGTCTGTACGTCGTGGCCATCAGTGGTGGGGAGGCTGGAGGGGGTAGAACCACTGCTCCGGCCCGTCGAGATGCTCACCCGGCCCTGCCTCCTTGTACTTGTAGATCTTGGCCTGGGCGCCGGTGCCGACGACGTGCGACACGGAGTACGTGCTCAGGAGGATGAGGTTGCCGTTGTCGATTTCGAACGCGTACCGGTCGAGCGCGCGCACCGGCGGTCCGGCGGTGCGGTTGCCCTCGATGTCGTACTGGCCGCCGTGACACGGGCAGCCGTAGCCGGCGGGCACGACCGGGTCGAGCTTGACGCGCCCGTTCTTCGTGTGCTCGATGACGGTCGGCTGGCCGAGGATCGCGCCGGTCGGGCCGTTCGCCTGCACCGGGCAGCCGAGGTGGGCGCAGTGGTTCGAGATGATCGTGAAGCTCGGCACCTGCTTCTTCGTCTTCGGGTCGCTGACCGTCCCGTTGTTGCGGATGAAGGCGGTCCGCCGGCTGACCTCTCCCTCGATGGGGTCGACGATGAAGGTGGTGACGAACCACTGGCTGAGCGGGAACTTCGAGACGGGTCCGAGGTCGACCTTGTGCTGCTTCTGGCCGAGGAATCCGGGGAGGACCGCGAAGCCCGCGACCGGCACGGTGATGAGGCCGCCGATCACTCCGCCGAGGCCGAGCGTCGCTCCCTCGAGGAAGCGGCTCCGCGTGACCCCCGTCTCCGGCACGTGGGGCAGCGCGACTCCCTGCTGGTCCGCGGGAGGAGCGGTCATGCCGTGGCCCGCCTCGCGCATCTGCCGGCGCTCGGGCTCGACGACGATCGGCTCGCCACGGAGCTCGGCGGTCGCGTCGCGCGCCCAGAGGAACCCGAAGACGACGGTGATCGCGCCGCCGATCGACGAGATCAGCTCGGGGTTGATCACGAGGCCGACGAGGACGACGACGATGCCGATCGCGAAGCCGATGGGCCACAGCGTCGGCGGCGGCAGGTGCGCCTCCTCGTGGAGCGACTCGTGCTCGGTGTCGGTACTCGGGTGCTCCGGCTCCACCACTGCGAAGTCTTACCGCAAAACAGCCCCGCGGCGGAAGGAGAACTAGCCCAGGCCGTACTCGTCCCAGCGGCGCGTCACGAGCTCCTTGACCTCCGGGCTCATCTCGATCTCGTCGGGCCACGGACGGGCACCCTCCTCCGGCCACTTCGCGGTCGCGTCGATGCCGAGCTTGCCGCCGACGAATTGCCGCTCCGGGGCGTGGTCGAGATGGTCGAGCGGGCCCTCCCCCAGGACGACGTCGCGCTTCGGGTCGACGTTCGCGCCGGCGTAGAAGAGCACCTCCGCGTAGTCGTGGACGTCGACGTGCTCGTCGACTACGACGACGCACTTCGTGAGGCTCAGCATCCCGAGGCCCCAGATCGCGAACATCACCTTCCGCGCGTGGCCGGGGAACTGCTTGCGGATCGAGACGATGCAGCAGTTGTGGAAGGCGCCGGCGACCGGCAGGTCGTAGTCGACGATCTCCGGCACCGTCGCGCGTACGGCCGGCAGGAAGATCCGCTCGGTCGCCTTGCCGAGCCAGGCGTCCTCCTGCGGTGGCTTCCCCACGACGATCGAGGGGTAGATCGCGTCGCGCCGCATCGTCAGCGCCGTGACGTGGAAGACGGGGAACGGCTCGGCGGCCGTGTAGTAGCCGGTGTGGTCGCCGAACGGGCCCTCCTGCCCGACCTCGTCCTTCTCGATGTAGCCCTCGAGCACGATCTCGGCGCGCGCCGGAACCTCGACGGCGACGCTCACCCCCTTGACGAGCTCGACCGGGTCGCCGCGGAGGAAGCCCGCGAGCATCAGCTCGTCGACGTGCTTCGGCAGCGGCGCGCTCGCCGAATAGGCCGTGATGGGATCGAGCCCGAGCGCGACCGCGACCTCGATGCGGCCGTCGGTCGCGAGGTAGTCGGCGCGGCCGTCCTTGTGGATCTGCCAGTGCATGAACGTCGTGCTCCGGTCGATCACCTGCATCCGGTACATGCCGACGTTGCGGCCGCCCGTGTGCGGATCGTGGGTGATCACGGCCGGGAGCGTGATGAACGGCGCCGGATCGCCGGGCCAGCAGCGCTGGATCGGCAGCAGGCCGAGATCGACGTCGTCGCCACGCAGCACGATCTCCTGGCAGGCGCCCTTGCCGACGGTCTTGGGGCGGGAGTCGGCGATCGACTTGAGCTTCTGCAGGCCGCGCACCTTCTCCATGAGCCCGCTCGGCGGCTGCATCTCGAGCACGTCGGCCACCCGCTTCGCGACGTCGTCCAGCCGTTCGACGCCGAACGCGAGGCACATCCGGCGCTCGGTGCCGAATTGGTTGATCAGGAGCGGGCGCTCGGAGCCCTTCGGCCGCTCGAACAGGAGCGCCGGGCCTCCGGCCTTGACGGTGCGGTCGACGATCTCCGTGATCTCGAGGTCGGGGTCGACCTCGGCCGAGACGCGCGAAAGCTCGCCCTCGCGCTCGAGCAGCGCGATCCAGTCGCGGAGGTCGCGCACGGCCATGGCGGCTCAGTCTATTTCTGCCAGCGCGGCGGCAAGCGCGTCGTCGAGCGAGAGCTGACGCATCTGCTCGGCGGCCGAGTCGAATTCCTGGCCTCTCGCCGGATCGGCTCGGGACGAGTATCCGGCTCGCGTCTGCGGATCGAGCCAGTCCCGTTCGCGCTCGACGGCCTCCAACGCTCCCCAGAAGCGGCCGGCGGTCGCCGGCTCTCCATGCGCCGCGGCGATGGACGCGCGCAGGCCGAAGCATTCGGCCAGGTGGACGCGATCGCCGAGCGCGATCGCAAGCCGCGCCCCGTCGGCGACCAACTCGCCGGAGCGCCCGGGATCGCCGTCGTCGAACGACCACAGAGCCAGCCGGACCATCGTGCGAGTTGCCCACCAGCTGTCGTCGAACTCGCGCGCGAGCGCGAGAACTCTCTCCAGGGTCTCGCGCGCGCCGTCCGTGTCCCCCTCCTCACGCGCGATCAGAGCAACCTTGTCCAGGATGTACATCGCCCCGTTCTGCTCGCCGAGCTGCTCGAATACGGCGAGACCCTCTTCCGCCGCCGCCTTCGCTTCCTCGAGCTTTCCGCCGGCAGCACGCACGCCCGCCAGCCGATCGAGCGTGTCACCTACGCGCCCCGTGTCGCCGAGTGCACGGAAGATCGAGAGCGATTCCTCGAATATCTCCTCCCTTTCCGAGTCGTCTCCGAGAAAGGCACGACAGCTCCCTACCCAGAGAAGCGCCTCGGCACGTAATTCGGGCGGCTGCTCGGCCGTGCGGTCGAGCGCCGTCGTGAGCCACTGGTTGCCCTCGGCCGGGTCGCGGATGACCCAAAACCGCCCCAGCGCTGTCGCGAGCTCGAGGCAGCTACGCGGATCCTCTTCTAGCGCCCAGGCGAGAGCGGCGCGATAGTTCGCCAGCTCTTCTCCCAGCCGGTCGATGATCTCGACGAGCCCGGTGCGCGTCTCGCGCCACCTGGGTAGCAATCGGAGGAGGTAGCCGAACAGCCGCTCCTGGAGAACCTCGACGCCGCCCGACTCATCGAGCCGTTCGCGGGCGAACTCGCGAATCGTCTCGAGCATCGCGAAGCGGCCGCCCTCCCAGCGGCGGACCAGGCTCTTGTCCACGAGCGACTGCAGGAGGTCGAGGTCGGCGTCCGCCACCTGCTCCGCAGCCTCGAGCGTCCAGCCGCCGCGGAAAACCGAGAGCGCCGCGAGCAGCTTCTGCTCGTCGGGATCGAGGAGCTCGTACGACCACTCGATGGTGGCGCGAAGCGTCTGCTGGCGAACGTCGGCGTCGCGCCCACCCTTGAGGAGGTCCAGTCGCGCGCCGAGCCGGTCGAGCAGCTGCTCCGTCGTGAGCAGCGATGTGCGCGCCGCCGCGAGCTCGAGCGCGAGAGGCAGGTCGTCGAGACGGGCACACAGCTCGTCGAGATGCTCGTTCGGCTCGAAGTCCGGCTCAACCCCCCGCGCCCGAGCGACGAAGAACCGCCGGGACTCCTCCCTCGCGAGAACCGGCACCGGGTAGACCTGCTCCCCCTGGATGCGTAGCCGTTCGCGGCTGGTGACGAGAACATCGGCGTTGGGACACGAGGCGAGCAGCTCGGCAACGGCCGCGGCAGCCGCGATGACGTGCTCGAAGTTGTCGAAAAGGAGCAGCAGGCGGCGACTGCCCATGAGCTCCGCGGCTGCGCCGGTGCCGCCGAGCGCCCGCGCGGCGGCGGGCATGACGTCGGCCGGGTCGGCAAGTGGCGCCAGCGGCACCCACCAGACGCCGTCCGGGTACGCCTCGGCAGCCTCCGCCGCCGCCTGGAGCGACAGTCGCGTCTTGCCCGAGCCGCCCGCGCCCGTGAGGGTGAGCAGCCGGGCGTCGTCGCGGGTCAGCAGCTCCCTCACCTCTGCGAGCTCGCGTTCGCGGCCGAGGAACTGGGTCGCGGGAATCGGGAGATTCGTACGGTAGAGCGTCCTGAGCGCCGGGAAGTCCTCCCCGCCGAGTTGGAAGATCCGCTCGGACGCGCTCAGGTCCTTGAGGCGATGCTCGCCGAGGTCGCGCAGCTCGTCGCGGCGGACGAGCGCCGCGGTCGCCGCCGAGACGAGCACCTGCCGGCCGTGACCGGCGGCGGCGATCCGTGCCGCCCGGTGGACGTCTCCACCGACGTACCCCTCGTCGGTCAGGAGCGGGGTGCCGGTGTGGAGCCCCATCCGGACCGGCAGCTCGAGCGCATGTTGCGCCTCGCGCGCAGCATCGAGCGCGCCGGGTGCGGTGGGGAAGGCGACGAAGAAGGCGTCGCCCTGGGTGTCGACCTCGACGCCGCCGTGCCGCTCGAACGCCTCGCGCAGCACGCGGCGGTGCCCCGCGAGCGCAGCCGCGTACTCCTCCGCGCCGAGGTCGCGCAAGAGCCGCGTCGACCCCTCGATGTCGGTGAACAGAAAGGTGACGGTTCCGCGCGGCAGCTCGCGCACGGCCCGAGTCTACGGCCGGTGCCAGGAGATTTGGGAGGTCCAGGCGTAGTGCCCGTAGTAGTTCTCGGTCGTCCCGACGTGCGCGATCGGACCGACCAGCCGGTTGTGGACGAGGTCGAGCGCGTACAGCGTGCCCGGCCACCCTCTCCCGCTGAAGCGCGTGCGCACGAAGAGGAGCCAGCGCCCGTCGGCCGACCAGCTCGGCCACTCGTCGGTCGTACCGCGAGGCGGAAGCGTGGCCGACAACGGACGCGCGGCACTTCCCTGGACGAGCCAGATCGACCGGTGCTCGTGGCCGAACGGCTCGTCGTCGCCGCTCGGGCCGGCGGCGACCGCAAGCACTCCGCCAGGGCCGCAGGCCGGCGTCGTCCAGCTCGTCGACCGTCCCGGGGGGAGGATTGTCTGCGACCGCCAGCCCGGCGGCGTCGCGTCAGCGATGCCGTCCCCTTGGGTGACCATCCGGCCGCTGCGGGCGATCACGTAGACGAGCCTGCCTCCGCACCACGACACGTAGTCGCGGAAGTACAGCTCGTGGCTGACGGGGCGCGGCCTCCCTCCGGTGACAGGGATCGCGAGGAGCGGTACGCCGTCCGCGAGCAGCGAGGCCGACGCGTCGAGGTCCTTCCAGAAGAGGACCCAGCGGCCGTCCGGGGAGAAGCCCTCCAAGAGCGTTGGTGCGCCCACCCATCTCGGCTCGCGGAACAGCTCCCGCCGTGACCTGTCGCTCAAGTCCAGGAGCCAGATCTCCTCGACCCGGCCGTGGTCGGCGGTCCGTGATACCGCTAGCCGTCGACCCTGGGGCGAGAAAGCGGCCGTCCACGCGCCCCATCCGTCCGGGAGCAGCGGACGCAGCCGCCCGCCGGCGCGCCCGAGCTCGACCCCACCCTTCCTCGTGACGACGGCGAGGACGTTTACGCGTGGCGACCAGACGGCGTTGCCGGGAAGCCGGCGAACCCGCCCGCTCCTCGCGTCCACGTAGCCACCGCGGAACGAGACCCAGTTCCCGTCCGGGCTCATCGCGACCGGCCCCTCGGCGCGTGCGCCGACGAGCGTCCGCACACGGCATCCGTCGAGGTCGAGCAGCTGGAGGGAGCCGCCCCGGACGAACGCCAGCGAGCCGAGGTTCGCCGGCGGACAGCCGCGCGTCGCGACAAGCGCGCCGGAGTCACGGGAGCCGCGGCCGGCGGAGCTCCCACCCGGAACGACGGCCCAGACCGCAAGGCCGGCCGCGGCCACTACCCCCACCACGGCCGCGGCTCCGACTTGCCTTCGCCGCTGACGAGCGCGCGCCTCGCGGATCACAGCCGCGAGGTCGTCGGGCCGGGGCTAGCGCGTCGGGCCGCGCACCAACATCACGCTAGTTGTACTAGCACCACCCGGGGAAGGTCAAGCGAGCTCACGCTCTACGTCGTCGACGAGCTGCTCGTGGACGTCGATCAAGCGCTCGAAGAACGTCGCGGCGATGCGGAGGTACTTCGTCCGGTGCGGCAGGGTCTCGGCCGAGGCCGCGATCTCGCTCACCCGCTCGCGCAGGTCGTCGAGATCCTCCCGGAGCGTCGCGAAGCTCTCGCGCGTCGCCTCCTCGCCGACAATGTCCGCGGCGAGTAGGCGATCCGCCGCCTCGCACTTCAGCGGGGTGAAGCGGAGCGGCGTCCGACCCCACTCCCGGAGCGCCTCCTCGCCCATCGGAGTGAGCGTGTAGACGGTGCGCTCGCGCGTCTTGCCCGGCTCCTTGCGGGTCTCGAGGTAGCCGAGCTTCGCGAGCCGCTTCGGCTCCGCGTAGTACTGGCTCTCGCCCGCCCAGTCGAGGATGCGGCCCTTGCGCTCCATCTGCCGGAGGTCGTGCGCGCTGGCGCCGCCGCGGCCCACGAGGCCGAGGATCTCGTACGAGAACAGCGTGAGGTCTTTGCTTGACAAAGCTCTGTTTCGTAGCTTAGAGTCAACCTACGTTTCGTAGCTTACCGACGAAGGAGGGGTCCAGATGTACGACGTGATCGTCGTCGGCGCGCGCGCCGCCGGCTCGCCCACCGCGATGCTCCTCGCCCGCGGGGGACACCGCGTCTTGCTCGTCGACCGCGCGACCTTCCCGAGCGACACGCTGTCGACGCACTACATCCACCAGCCGGGCGCCGCGCGCCTGCAGCGCTGGGGGTTGCTCGAGCGGCTCGCGGCGACGGGCTGCCCGCCGATCGCCGCCATGACCTTCGACGTCGGGCCGTTCGCCCTCGCCGCTCCGCCGACGCCGGCCGACGGGATCGCGGAGGGCTACTGCCCTCGCCGCACCGTCCTCGACTCGCTGCTGCTCGAGGCCGCGGCGGAGGCGGGCGCCGAGGTCCGGACGGGTGTCGCGATCGACGGGCTCCTCTTCGAGGACGGCGTGGTCGTCGGGATCCGCGCGGCGGGCGTCGAGGACCGCGCGCGCGTCGTGGTGGGCGCCGACGGCCGCAACTCCTTCGTCGCGCGCGCCGTCCAGGCGCCGGCGTACGAGGAGCGGCCCGGCCGCACCTGCGTCTACTACAGCTACTGGGTCGGCGCGCAGACCGAGGGCGCGGAGCTGTACCCCCGCGACGGCCGGATGCTCATCACCGGCCCGACGCACGACGGGCTCCAGATCGTCGTCGCCTTCTGGCCGCGCGAGGCGTTCAAAGCCGTCCGCGCGGACGTGGAGAAGAGCTTCCTCGAGGCGGTCTCGCTCGCACCGCCGCTCGCCGAGCGCCTCGCGGCCGGCGAACGCGTCGATCGCTTCTACGGAACGGCGGAGGTGCCGTTCTACTACCGCAGGCCGTACGGCCCGGGCTGGGCGCTCGCCGGAGACGCCGGCTACCACAAGGATCCGATCACGGCGCAGGGGATCAGCGACGCGTTCCGTGATGCTGACCTGCTCGCGGACGCGCTCGACCACGCGTTCACGGGAGAGCGGCCGCTGGAAGACGCACTTGCCGACTACGAGCGTGCCCGCAACGAGGAGACGCGCGGTCTCTACGAGCTGACCTACGAGCTTGCCTCGCTCGCCCCGCCTCCGCCCGAGCAGCAGGCGCTGTTCGGCGCGCTCCGCGACAACGAGGAAGAGGCGGGCCGTTTCTTCGGGGTCATCGCCGGCACGGTCCGGCCGGACGAGTTCTTCGCCCCGGACAACCTCGCCCGGATCATGGGAGGGCCGGTGCCCGTCTACTAGCTAGCGCCGGTGGCGGAGCCAGTGCGAGAGCTCGCCGACCGCGATCACGAGGACGAAGACACCGCCGACCGCGAGCATCGTGAGGACGACCTTGCGTCCCTCCTCGGCGGCCGTCTCGACGGCCAGCAGCGAATGGAAGAGCGCGGCGACCACGGCCGGAATCTAGCTCACCCGCCGACCCGCGTGCGCCTCGAGCGCGGCGTCGACGGCCGCGTCGCCCGCGGCAGTTCGGGCCGCGTGCTCGAGCGGAGCCGCGTCGGCGTGGAGCCGCAGCGCCGTCCGCGCGTCGTCGAGCGCGCCGCGGCCGAGCAGCGCAGCCGTCGCGGCCCACAGGGCACCGTCGCCGTCCGCCTCCTCCGCCCGAACCTGGCTGCAAAGCGAGATGAGCTCCGAGAGGTCGGCGACGGCCGCGACGTCGTGGAGCGCCGAGATCCGCGCCACGCCGTGCGCGTAGAGGTAGTCGCCGAGCAGGAGCGCGGTGTCGCTGTCGGGCGGCTCGAAGAGGCGCGGCCGACCGTGGTGGACGAGATAGCCCTCGTAGATCGTCTCGAGCCCCAGCGCGTAGCGCGCCTCGCCGAGCGGTGAGAAGACGAGGCTCCGGTCACGCGCGGGCTCCGGCAGCAGGCAGTCGGCCCAAAGCGCGCTCTCGGCGGCGGCATCGACCGCCATCGTCTCCCAGAGATCAGTGACCAAAGGCCTCCGCGGCGGCGACCGTCCGCTCGATCTCCGCCTCGCCGTGCAGCGTGGAGGGAAAGAGCCCCTCGAACTGCGACGGCGGGAAGTAGACGCCCTGTTCGAGGAGGTGGCGGAAGAGCGCGGCGTAGCGCTCGGTGTCGCACTGCTGCGCGTCGTCGAAGTTCCGCACCGGCCGGTCGGCCATGAAGACCGTGAGCAACGCCCCGACCCGCTGCACCCGGCCGAGTGGGCCGAGACCATCCGCCAGAAGCGCGGCGTTCTGCTCGAGCTCGTCGTAGACGGCGGGGTCGCGCAGGCGCCGCAGCACCGAGAGACCGGCAGCCGTCGCGAGCGGGTTGCCGGCGAGCGTCCCCGCCTGGTAGACAGGCCCGCTCGGCGCGAGGAGATCCATCACCTCGGCCCGGCCGCCGAAGGCCGCCAGCGGCAGCCCACCGCCGACGATCTTCCCGAGGACGGTGAGGTCCGGAAGCACGCCGTAGCGCTCCTGCGCGCCGCCGCGCGAGACGCGGAAGCCGGTGATCACCTCGTCGAAGACGAGAAGCGCGCCGGAGACGTCGCAGAGCCGGCGCAACGTCTCGAGGTAACCCGGCTCGGGCGGGACGACGCCCATGTTCGCCGCGACCGGCTCGACGATGATCGCCGCGAGGCCCTCGCCGTAGCGCATGACGGCGTCCGCCGCAGCGTCGAGGTCGTTGTACGGGACGACGATCGTGTCGGCCGCGGCGCCGGTCGGCACCCCCGGCGAGGCCGGGATCCCGAGCGTCGCCAGACCCGAGCCCGCGCTCGCGAGGAGCGCGTCGGCGTGGCCGTGATAGCCGCCGGCCGTCTTGAGGATCCGGTCGCGATTCGTGAACCCGCGCGCCAGGCGCAGCGCGCTCATCGCGGCCTCCGTCCCCGACGAGACGAGCCGCACCTTCTCGACGGACGGCACCGCGTCGACGATCTCCGCGGCCAGCTCGACCTCGGCCTCCGTGGCGGCGCCAAAGCTCGTCCCGCACAGCGCTGCCTCGCGCACGGCCTCGACCGTCTCCCGATCCGCGTGCCCGAAGAGGAGCGGCCCCCACGACATGACCCAGTCGAGGAGCCGGCGCCCGTCCTCCGTGTCGACGTACGCGCCCTCCCCGTTGCGGACGAAGAGCGGCTCGTCGAGCCCGACCGCGCGCATGGCCCGGACGGGCGAGTCCACGCCGCCGGGGATCAGCTCGAGCGCGCGCCGGTACAGAGCCGAGCGCTGGGTCAGAGCCACGCCGGCAGGTCTCGCGTCCAGTAACTGACGATGAGGTCGGCTCCTGCGCGCTTGATCGCGGTGAGCGACTCGAGCGCCGCGTCCCGCTCGTCGAGCCAGCCCGCGCGGGCTGCCGCCTTGACCATCGCGTACTCGCCGGAGACGTTGTACGCCGCGAGTGGAGCCTGGAACGCCTCACGCGCCGCGCGAATCACGTCGAGGTAGGGCAGCGCCGGCTTGATCATGATCGCGTCGGCTCCTTCGGCGAGGTCGATCTTGCACTCGCGCAGCGCCTCGCGGACGTTGGCCGGATCCAGCTGGTAGCCGCGGCGGTCGCCGAACGCGGGCGTGCTGTCGGCCGCCTCGCGGAAGGGCCCGTAGAACGCGGAGGCGTACTTCGCCGAGTAGGAGAGGATCGGCGTCGTCTCGAAGCCGTAGTCGTCGAGCGCTTCGCGGATCGCCGCGACGCGGCCGTCCATCATGTCGCTCGGCGCGACGACGTCGGCTCCCGCCTCGGCGTGACTGACGGCGGTGCGGACGAGCAGCTCGAGACTCCGGTCGTTGTCGACCTCGCCGTCCACGACGACGCCGCAGTGACCGTGCGACGTGTACTCGCAGAGGCAGACGTCCGTGAGCAGCACGAGCTCCGGGAACCGCGGCCGCAACGTTCGCAGCGCGTTCTGCACTATCCCGGTGTCCTGCCACGCGCCGGTCGCGTCCTCGTCCTTCTCCCACGGGACACCGAAGAGCATGACGGCGCGGACTCCGGCAGACGCCAGGCGCTCGACCTCGTGGGGCAGGCCGTGGAGATCGAACCGCGCCATCCCCGGGAGCTCCTCGTTCGCGAGAGCCTCGGGCGCGACGAAGAGCGGCATCACGAACTGGTCGAGCGAGAGCCTCGTCTCGCGGACGAGATCCCGCAGCGGCGCCGTGCGGCGAAAGCGGCGGAGCCGGGTGACCGGGAACGAGCTCACGCCGGAAGAGTACGCCGCGCTACGTGCGGCAGGCGATCCGCCCCGCCGAGTGCAGAGCGAGCTGCGCGGAGCGCAGGTCGACCGTCTGCCGGAAGACCATCCCCAGCGGGTCGCGGTACACGACGACGGCCCGCGTGACCGGCGCGGTCGACGCCGTCTGCAGCGCGCCGCAGCCCGCCATCGCGAAGTTCAGCTGGGCCTGGGCCGAGCTCAGAGGACGGACGTGAATCGCGGCGGGGCGCTGCGCCAGGAACGGCCCGTGCATGACCATGTGCCTCGAGCAGTACGGCTTGCACTGGAAGAACGGCGCGAGGTGCGTGCCGAGCTGACGGACGAACGACCCACGCGGGACGATGGCGCGCACGTCGTCGAGCATGAGCTGGCGGTGCGTCTGGTTCTTGAGCACGACCAGCAGGCCGAACGTGCCGCCGGGCAGCGGCCGCAGGCGGACGCCGGTCTTGCCGGCCACGATCACGGGCGCGCCCGACGCCTGCGTCGCGTTCCGCGTCACGAAGGCGGCGGGCGCCGCGGTCGCGCGAGAGGACACGGGCGTTGCAGCCTCGTGCGCCATCGTGCCGCACCCGGCGGCGACGGCGCCGATGAGCACCACGATCCCGAGGATGGCAGTCCTCATTGGTCGTGTTATACGCCACGAAGCCGTACGTGGTTTGCTGCGGCTCAGGCAGCCGGAGCGGGCGGAATCTCGGGGACGTGCTCCTTCTCGCCCTGCGGCTCGAGTCCGATCTCGGCGAGCGGCTCCTGGCCGGTCCACTTCTCCAGCGAGATCCGCTCCGAGAAGAACTCCCACGCCGCGCGCCCGGCTGCGAGGAGCGGCAGCGAGACCAGGATGCCCGGGAACCCGTAGATCTCGCCGCCCGCGAGGAGGCCGAAGATCACGAGCAGGGGGTGGAGACGCAGCGTGTGTCCCATCACCTTCGGTACGACGAGGTGGCCCTCGAGCTGCTGGATCCCGAGGAAGAGGAGCGCGACCCACAGCGCCGAGAGCGGATGCTGGACGAGCGCGTAGAGCACCGCCGGAATGGCCCCGAGCCACGGGCCGACGTACGGGATGAGCTCGGTGATGCCCGCCCAGGCCCCGAACGCCGCCGCGTACTTCCCGCCGTGCGGCATGAGGCCGAGCATCCCGAGGATCCAGAGCCCGAGCCCGACGCTCAGGCCGATGATCAGCGAGAGAAGGAACTGGCCCTTGACGTAGCTCGCGACCGCCTGCTCCATCCGCACGATCAGCCCGTCCCGTCCGCGCGGCGGGAAGCGTCGGTCGACCACGTCCGTCAACCGCTGCATGTCGAGCAGCATGTAGACCGAGACGACCACCACGAGAATCGCGTCGAAGAGGAGCGTGACGACCGTGAGGCCCGCTCCTTCGGCCCAGCTCAGAGCCTTCGAGGTGTATTTCTGGACGTCCTTCGTCCCGACCTGGGTGAGGAACTTCTGGCCCTGGTGCTGGACGTGGATGCCGCTGAGGTGGTGGTGGTCGAGCCACCCCTGAAAGCGCACCAGATCCTGCTCGGCACCCGTCCGCGGGGGGTGTCCGGAATCGGTCGTAAAGTAGTTGTCGACCCGGTGGGCGGCGCTGCGCGTCTGCTGCACGACCACCGTGGCGAGAGCGAGGATCGCCAGTGCGACGACTGCTGCAAAGGCGAGATAGACGAGCGCTACCGCCG
>JAICSH010000040.1 GCA_025936995.1 Thermoleophilia bacterium
ATCACGGCGTCCTCGACCGCCTGCGGCGCCACCATCATCAGGTCGGCGAGCTCGTCGATCACGACGAGGACGTACGGCAGCGTCGCCTCGCCGCGCTGCCGGAAGGCGCGATTGGCCTCGTTGATGCTGCGCGCGCGGACCGAGGAGAGCCGCTCGTAGCGGCGCTCCATCTCGGCGAGGCAGTTCGCGAGGACGGCGCTCGCCTCCTTCGGGCTCGAGACGACCGGCGTGAGCAGGTGCGGCACCGACTCGAAGTGGCTGAGCTCGATCCGCTTCGGGTCGATGAGGATGAGCCGGACCTCGTCGGGCGTCGCACGCAGGAGGACGGACGTGAGCAGCGTGTTGAGGCAGCCCGACTTGCCCGAGCCCGTCGTGCCGGCGACGAGGAGGTGTGGCATGCGCGCGAGGTCCGTCCAGACGGCGGCACCGGAGATGTCCTTGCCGAGCCAGACCGAGACCGGGCTCGCCGTCGCGGGCAGCGGCTCGTAGATGTCGCCGAGGGTCACAAGGTTCGGCGAGAGGTTCGGGAGCTCGACGCCGACCGCCTGCTTGCCGGGGATCGGTGCGAGGATCCGGATCTCGGTCGTCGCGAGCGCGTACGAGAGGTCGTCCTTCAGCGCGGCGACCTTCGCGACCTTCGTCCCTGGGGCGAGCTGGAGCTCGTAGCGCGTCACGCGCGGGCCGGAGATCTGACCGATCACTGTCGCCTCCACCCCGAAGTGCGAGAGCGTCTGCACGAGCAGCTCCGCGACACGCGCGGCAGCCTCACCCGACTCGTCGCCGCGCTCGGGCGAGACGCGGAGGACGCCGGAGTCGGGCAGCCGGTACTCCGCGTGCTCGGACGTGACCTCGTCGAACAGCGTCGGCGGATCCTCGAACAGCGCGGGTGGCTCCGACTGGAGCGGCGCCGGCTGCGCACCGGCATGCGGCGGCGGGACGCTCTCGCCCACCAGGTCGGGGAACGCCGAGACGGCGTCCAGCGGCGGCGTGAGCGACGGGGCGGGACGAACGGGCTGCGGCTCGCTGCTCCTCTCGGGCGCCTCTCGCGACCGCCCTCGTGCCTTGCGGGCGGCGACGTGGAGGCGGCGTCCCGAGCGGCGGAGGATCGCGCCGAGCGAGGCTCCCGAGAGGAGCAGCGAGCCGACGAGCATGAGGAGGACGCCGAGCAGCAGCGAGCCCGTCGCTCCGACGGCGATCCCGACTCCGCCTCCGAGGGCCTGGCCGAGGTAGCCGCCCTGATCCTTGCCGAGCGAGATCATCAGGCCGCACCCGAGCACGGCGAGACCCGTCCGGAACGGGCGCACGTCGACGAGCGCGCTCCGGGTCACCACGAGGGCACCGAGCACCGAGAACGCCACCGGAAGGACGTACCTCGCATCGCCGACGAGCCGGTCGAGGCCGTCCCCGAGCCAGCCGCCGACATAGCCGCCGTTCCAGCCGAGGTAGAGGACAGCGCCGAGGAAGAGCCCGAGCGCGACCGAGCCGAGCCCCCAGAGCTCGGGGTGCGGGCCGTGGGAACGCGCGCCGCGCTTCGTCCGCGTCTTCTTGACGCGACTCGGGAGCTTCGGACGCAGCTTCGACTTCCGCTTGCGGCGCGGCATGGAGCGATGTTCGCCCGCCTTCGCGCCGCTCCTGCTAGGCCGTCACCTCGGCGACGAGCATTCCGTAGTACGTCGGCGCGGCATAGGCGAGCACGTCGGCTCGCACTTCTTCGCCGACGGCGCCCTGGAGGACGAGCAGCTGCCAGAGGGAGTCCGCCTTGCCCGGGCCGGCCGCGTCGGCCAGCGGGAGGAAGTCGAGCCGGTCCGAGGCGACGATCTCCTGCAGCAGGGCGTCGTACTCGGCCGCCGCCGGGTGGTAGCCGTAGATGCCGTCGGCGCTGTGCGTGTGACCGTGGTCGGCGCTGGCGATCAGCGCGACGCGACCCGGAAGCGCGGCGATCACCTCGCCGAGCCGGAGATGCTCCTCGAGCGGCCGGTCGCGTGCCGACGAGACGACGACGACCTTCGGGGCGCGCATGAACGTGAGCGGGATCTCCGTGCCCCAGTCGATCGGCATCTCGGCCGTCGGCGGGTCGTTGCCCCCGTACGAGACGCCGAGCATCGGCAGGTCGGTCGCGAGCAGCGCCTCGGCGGTCGCGCGGTCGGTCTCCCACTCCCCGATCGTCCCGGCGGTCACGACCGCGAAGTGGCCCTCGACGTGGACGTTGTGCGGCGTCACGACGACCGCCACCTCGGGAGCGGCCGTCTCGAACCGGCGGCCGAGCTCCTCCATCGCCGGCCGCAGGCCCGGGTCGAGATCGACGTCGCCGTGGGGCGCAATGCAGGCGAAGACGAGGCTCATGCCAGAGACGCCAGCCGCGAGACGAGCAGCTCGAGGAACCGGTCCGCGTCGACGTCGACCCCGACCTCGGCGTTCGGCGCGCGACCCGAGACCCCGCGCAGGTCGACAACCGTGCGACCGTCGCAGAGCTCGGAGCGCACCTCGACGGCAACGTTCACGTGGCGCGTTGTCACGAGGCTCGGGTCGATGACGTGCGCGACCGCCATCGCGTCGTGGATCGGGGAGCCGTCGAAGCCGTACGAGCGCTCGTGGAACTGCTGGAAGAAGTCCGACAGCTCCGCGACGAAGCGACCCGCACGCCCCGCGCCCCGCAGCCGTTCGGCATGCGCGCGCGTGAAGAACGCCTTGTGCGTGACGTCGAGTCCGATCATCGTGATCGGGATCCCGCTCGCGAACACGGCTGCGGCCGCCTCCGGGTCGACGAAGGCGTTGAACTCGGCTGCGGGCGTGACGTTGCCCTCCGCGATCGAGCCACCCATCCACACGATGCGCTCGAGCCGGTCGGGCACGTCCGGATGCCGCTCGAGCATGAGCGCGAGGTTCGTGAGCGGCGCGGTTGGGACGAGCACCACTCCGGGCTCGATCAGCTCGGCGAGGAAGTCGGCGGCGTGCGCCTCAACCGGCAGCGCCGACGTCTCCGGCAGCTCCGGCCCGTCGAGGCCGGTCTCGCCGTGCACGTGCGCCGCGGTGCGGAGCTCGCGCCGCAGCGGCGCCGCCGCCCCCGCCGCGACCGGGATGTCGCTACGGCCCGCGACCTCGAGCGTGACGAGCGCGTTGCGGGTCGTCTTGTCGAGCGTCTGGTTGCCGGCGACCGTCGTGACGCCGATGAGCTCGAGCTCCGGCGAGGCGAGGGCGAGCAGGATCGCGATCGCGTCGTCATGGCCGGGGTCGCAGTCGATGACGATCTTCGTGCTCAAAGCAGGGAGTCCACCTCCTCGGCGGTCGGGAGCGAAGGCTGCGCGCCGAAGCGTGATGCTGCGAGAGCGCCGGCGACGCAGGCTCGTTCGAGGGATTCCCCTCGCGGCCGCCCTTCGAGGAGCGAGACGACGAGGCAGGCCGTGAACGCATCGCCCGCGGCCGTGCCGTCCACCGCTTCGACCTGGGGCGGCTCCGCGCGCGCCACCTCCTGCCCGTCCTCGAGCAGGACGGCGCCCTCCGCGCCGAGCGTGAGGCAGACGAAGCCGCGCCGCTCACCGAGCGCCTCGAGCTCGAGGCGGTTCACGATCGTGAGCTCCGCCTCGGGAGCGCCGTCGCGGGCCGGCGCCGCGTTGAGGAAGAAGCGCGGCCCGAGCTCGGCCGCCCGCGCGACCGTCTCGGCCGGGATCTCCTGCTGGCAGAGCACGGCGTCCACGTCGCCGAGCGCGAGATCCCCGGGACGGAGCTCGGCGTTTGCCCCCGGCGCGACGGCGATCGTCGTCTCCCCCGCATCGTCCACCGTGATCAGCGCGACGCCGGTCGGACCGTCCTTGGCGAGCCACCCCTCCTCCACGCCCGCGTCGCGCAATCCTCCAAGCGCCTCCTCCGCGAGCTCGTCGCGTCCGACGCAGCCGATCATCCGCACTTCGGCGCCGAGCCGCGCGGCGGCGACAGCCTGGTTCGCTCCCTTGCCGCCCGGCCCGCGGGAGAAGCGCGCGCCGCTCACCGTCTCGCCCGCGCGCGGCAGCCGCTCCGCCTGCACGACGAGGTCGAGGTTGATGGAGCCGACGACTGCCAGCCGGGGCTTGCTCACCCGTCGAGCCTAATCCGATGTGTACCCCGACGCTCGCAGGGGGCAGAAGGGGCTGGTGGCGACCGGGAACGAGGAGCAGGCGCGGCGGGTGGGGCTGAACGAGTCGATCTTCCGCCAGGTGAACGAGCAGATCGAGAGCCTCAACCGCGGTTTCGGCGGAGAGTCCCGGACGATGACGGCGATCTGCGAGTGCGCGGACGGCGACTGCACCGACCGGCTGGAGATCTCCGTCGCCGAGTACGAGAACGTGCGCGCGGACGCGCGGCGGTACATCGTCGTCCCCGGTCACGAGCTGCCCCAGTTCGAGACGGTCGTGGAGCGCAGCGACGGCTACGACGTCGTGGAGAAGCACGAGGGCCCCTCCGCGGAGCTCGCGGAGGAGACGGACCCTCGGTCCTGACAGACTGCCTGGCGATGGGCGTCGCGCACTGGGACGAGGTCGAGTTCCATCGCTCCGCCAAGGGTGAGATGGACGCGGAGTGGCAGCGGCTCGGCGCAGCCGCCGGTACGCGCGGCGTGGGCGTCAGCCGCTTCCGGGTCGCGCCGGGCAAGCTGCCTACGCCGCCGCACTCTCACGGTGCCTCCGAGGAGCTGTACTTCGTCCTCTCCGGCTCGGGTCTCGCCTGGCAGGACGGCGCGGTGCACGAGGTGCGGCCGCTCGACTGCGTCGTCCACCGCGCGGACGAGATGGAGCACACGTTCGTCGCCGGACCGGAGGGGCTCGAGTGCCTGGTCTTCGGGACGCGGCATCCGACGGAGCTCGGCTGGCTGCCGCGGTCGCGCGCGATCCGCTTCGGCTGGCCGTGGGTCGAGGGTCGCGACGACGATCCGTGGGACATCGAGGCGACGGTCGAGCCGCTCGAGGTCGGCGAGGCCGCACCGCGCCCGGACAACATCCGCAACGTCGACGAGATCGAGCTCGAGAGGGAGCGCCACCGGGAGTTCGCGTACTTCACGCCGGACGCGACGACGAAGCTCGCGGGATTTGCCTGGGAGCGAATCGATCCTGGGCATCGCGGCTCGGTTCCCCACTGCCACTCGGCCGAGGAGGAGATCTTCGTCATCCTCGAGGGCACGGCGACGCTCGAGCTGTGGTCGAACGACGGGACGGTCGAGGAGACGGCGCTCCGTCCCGGACACCTCGTCGCGCGGCCGCCGGGCACGCGGATCTCGCACGCCTTCCGCGCCGGGCCCGGGGGCGTCGACATGCTCGTCTACGGGACGCGCGACCCAAGCGACATGGGTTGGTTCCCGCGTTCGAACAAGATCTCCTGGCGCGCGTTCGGCGTGGTCGGGCGGATCGAGAGGCTCGACTACTTCGACGGCGAGCCGGTCGAGGACGATTGATGGCGTATGACGAGGCGCTGGCCGAGCGGATCCGTGTGCTGCTCGGCGACCGTCCCGGCCTGACGGAGAAGAAGATGTTCGGCGGACTCGCCTTCCTCGTCGGCGGCAACATGGCGATCGCCGCGAGCGGCCAGGGTGGGATCCTCGTCCGGGTCGATCCCGAGGAGTCCGACGAGCTCGTCGCGTCGACTCCCGCGGAGCCGATGGAGATGCGAGGCCGGACGATGGCCGGCTGGTTGAGGGTCGAGACGACGAACGTGGCCGACGACGCGGAGTTGGCGCCGTGGGTCGAGCGCGGGACCGCCTACGCGGCCTCCCTCCCGCCGAAGTAGCGGCTCCACCCCTCCTCGGTGACGCGTCTCGAAGAGACACGTCTTGGTGCCGGGCACGGGGACATGTCCGTAGCGGACGGCTGGCCCGGAAGCGCGTCTCTCGAGCCATCCTCAGCCGTTTGGGACACGTCCGCGTGCCTGGCACCGGGACGTGTCCCGGGGACACGTGGCTGGTTCCGGTCTGGAGGTGCTCAGACCTCGACGATGACCGGGAGCACCATCGGGCGTCGGCGCGTGCGGTCGTAGACGACGCCGCCCAGGGCGTCGTGCAGGTGCTCCTGGAGGAGCTTGATCTCCGTCACGTCGCCGCCGATCAGCTCCCTCAGCACTCGGTCCGCCTCTTCCCGCAGCTCGTCGAGGAGGAGCTCAGCTCCCTCGCCGAAGCCGCGCGCGATCAGCTCCGGCGGCGCGGTCAGGCCGCCGCCGTCCTGCGCGGCGAGCGTCGCCACGACGATGAGAACGCCGTCCTCCGAGAGCTTCCGCCTGTCGCGCAGCGCAACGTCGTGCACGTCGCCCACGCCGAGCCCGTCGACGAACGTGACCCCCGCCTCCACTTCCCCGACGATCCGCGCGACGCCGTCCCGCAACTCGACGACGCTGCCGTTCTCGGCGAGGACGATCCGATCCTCAGGGACGCCGCCCTCGCGCGCGAGCTGCGCATGCGCGGCGAGCATCCGGAACTCGCCGTGCACCGGCATCACCGACTTCGGCCGCAGCAGGCCGATGATCGTCCTCAGCTCCTCGGCGCGACCGTGGCCGGAGACGTGCACGGGCGCGTTGTCCTCGTGCAGCACCTCGGCGCCCATCTTCGCGAGCCGGTTGATCGCGTCGTGGACACGCAGCTCGTTCCCCGGGATCGGCTTGGCGGAGATGATCACCGTGTCGCCGGCCTCCACCCGGACGGCGGGATGGTCGTTGTACGCGATCCGCGTCATCGCCGACATCGGCTCGCCCTGGCTGCCGGTGCAGAGGATCAGCTGCTCGCCGCGCGGCAGCTCCGCGAGCTCGTGCGGCCGGAGAATCGCGTCCTCCGGCACGTTCATGTAGCCGAGCGTGCGCGCGATGTTCCCGTTCTTCCGCATCGAGCGGCCCACGAAGGCGACCTTCCGCCCGCAGTCGACCGCGACGTCGGCCGCCTGCTGCATTCGGTGCACGTTCGACGCGAAGGAGGAGACGAGGATCCGGCCCTCCCGCCGCGGGAAGATCTGGCGGAATGCCTCGCCCACCACCCGCTCCGACTCGGTGACACCCGACCGCTCCGCGTTCGTCGAGTCGCCGAGAAGGAGGTCGACCCCGCGGGTGCCGATCTCCGCGAGCCGCCCGACGTCGGTGCGCTGCCCGTCGACCGGCGTGTGGTCGAGCTTGTAGTCGCCGGTGTGCACGCAGCGGCCGCCCGGCGTCTCGAGCACGACCGCCGCCGCGTCGGGGATCGAGTGCGCCATCCGGACGAGCTCGAGCCGGAACGGGCCGATCTCGACGGGATCGTCGCCCGGCGCGAGCTCGCGTAGCTCCGCGGAGCGCAGGAGCCCATGCTCGTCGAGCTTCGACTTGACGAGCGCGAGCGTCAGCCGCGTCGCGAGCACGAGCGGCACCCGCACCTCGCGCATGAGGTACGGGAGCGCGCCGACGTGGTCCTCGTGGCCGTGCGTGAGCACGACCGCGCGCACCATCTGCTCATGCTCGCGCAGGTACGAGAAGTCAGGTAGGACGAGGTCGACGCCGAGATGCTCGTCCCGCGGGAAGGCGAGCCCTGCGTCGACCACGACGATCGCCCCGTCCGCCTCGTACACGGTCATGTTCTTGCCGACCTCGCCCAGACCCCCGAGCGGGATGATGCGACACACGCCCATTCGCGAGGAGTCTAGGTTCTGGCGCTCTACGCCGAGGCGGTGGCGAGCAGCCCCGACCGCTCGAGGCAGGCGCGGATCTGCGCGAGCTCGCCCTCGTCCGGCTCGACCATCGGCAACCGGTGCCCCCCGACCTCGTGGCCCGTGAGGTTCAGCGCCGCCTTGATCGGCGTCGGGTTGACCTGGATCCGCAGGAGGTCGTACGAGGGTTGAAGCGCCTCGTGGATCGCGCGCGCGCCGTCGACGTCGCCCTCGCGGTGGCGGCGGATCATGTCGGCGATCTGCGGACCCCAGAGATGCGCGGTCACGGACACGACACCGACGCCGCCGAGCTCGAGGAAGGCGAGCGTGTTCGGGTCGTCGCCGGAGTAGAGGTCGAGCCTCGTCTCCTCGACGATGAAGCGCGCCTGCCCCGGGTCGTCGAGCGCCTGCTTCACGGCGACGACGTTCTCGATCTCGGCGAGCCGCGCGAGCGTCGCCGACTCGATGTTCACGACGACCCTGCTCGGGATGTTGTAGGCGACGACCGGGAGATCCGTCGCGCCGGCGATCTCCTCGACGTGGCGGACGATCGCCCGCTGCGGCGGCTTGTTGTAGTACGGCGTGACGACGAGGATCCCATGGACGCCGAGCCCGCTCGCCTCGCGCGTCAGGTGGACGGAATGCCCCGTGTCGTACGTGCCCGTCCCCGCGATCACGGTGGCGCGGTCGCCGACGGCGTCGACTGCTGCGGCAAAGAGCGCGAGCTTCTCCTCGTCGGTCAGCGTGGGCGACTCGCCGGTCGTCCCGCAGACCACGATCCCGTCGGAGCCGTTGTCGACGAGGAACGCCGCCAGCTCGCGGAAGCGCTCGAGGTCGACGGCGCCGTCCGCGCTGAACGGCGTCACCATCGCGGTGATCACGGAGCCGAGCATGCGGGGAATCTTACGAGAGCGCGCCCTGCAACTCCTGCAACGCGTAGAACACTCCCTCGGAGAAGGTCGGGTACGGCTGGATCGTGTCGAGGAGCGTCTCGACCGGCACCGCGGCGCGGATCGCGAGCGTGAACTGGCCCAGCCACTCGGCCGCCTGCGGCCCGACGCACACGGCTCCCACGAGCACGTTCTTCCCCGGGTCGGCGAAGACGCGGACGAAGCCGTCGCGCGCGGGCTTCTCGTACGTCGAGAGGCGCGGGAGCGCACTGAGCTCGACCCTCACGCTGACGAGGCCGTCTCCGTCGGTGCGGCCGACGGTCGCGACCTCCGGGTCCGTGAAGATCCCGGCCGGGATCGCGCGGTAGTCGGCCTTCGCGCGGCGGCGGACCATGTCGGCCGCGGCCACCCGTGCCTGGTACTTCCCGACGTGCGTGAACTGCGCGACGCCCGTCACGTCGCCGATCGCCCAGACGTTGTCGGCTGCGCGGAGCCGCTCGTCCACCTCCACCCCGCGCGCCGAGACCTTGACGCCGAGTTGGTCGAGCCCGAGCCGCTCGACATTCGGGCGGCGGCCCGTCGCGATGAGCAGGCGCTCGGTGTCGAGCGTCGACCCGTCGGAGAGATGCAGCCGGACACCCGGCTCCACCCGCTCGATCCCGACGCCGATGCGGACGTCGATCCCCTCGTCCTGGAAGAGCTCGGCGAGCAGCTCGCCGGCGTCGGGATGGACGCGTCCGAGCAGGTGCTCGCCCCGCTCGACGATCGTGACCTGCGAGCCCATGCGGGAGAAGAACTGCGCGAGCTCGGCCCCGACCGGTCCACCGCCCATGACGGCGAGGCTCCGAGGGATCTTGTGCGTCCGCGTCGCCTCGCGGTTGGTCCAGTACTCGATCGAGTCGAGCCCCTCGATGGGCGGGATCGCGGGCCTCGAGCCGGTCGCGAGTACGAGCCGGTCGTACTCCAGCTCCTGCCCGTCCACCTCGACGACGCCTTCCCGCGCGACCCGCCCCTCGCCGCGAACGAGGCGGCAGTTCCAGTCACGGAGGTAGTGGAGCTGGCCGGAGTCGTCCCAGTCGCTCGTCATCCAGTCGCGCCACGACCAGACGCCGTCGGCCTCGGGCCGCGCTCCGTGCAGCCCGGGTGCCCGCTCGAGCGAGGCGCCGAGCTCGGTCGCACGCAGCATCGTCTTCGTCGGCATGCAGGCGAAGTACGAGCACTCTCCGCCGACGAGCCGGCTCTCGACGAGCGTGACCTGCGACTCGTCGTCGAACCGGCGGAGGGCGCCGACGAAGTGCTCGCCGGTCGACCCTCCACCGAGGACGACTACCTTCACTAGCCGGCGAGCCCGTTCGCCTTGAGGAATCCCGCGGCGATCTGCTTCGGGGTCGCCTTGTTGACGTAGTACGCCTTGTTCATCGCCTGCATCGCCGGCAGCGTGAGCTTCGCCGACACGGCGTTCAGCGTGTTCTCGAGCAGTGTCCCGTTCGCGCCGTCGAGCAGGCTCTGCTTGACGACGGGCGCGACGTTCTGGAACCCGAAGATGTGCTTGTCGTCGACGAGCGTCGTGTACTTCGGGTCGAGCTGCGGAGGATCCGTCGAGAAGCCGTCTCCCCCGGTCGCCTTGCCCTGGTCGAGCAGCGTGTAGACGCTGACGTTGCCGAGCGGGACGAACTTGATGTTCTTCAGGTGGTAGATCGTCTTCATCCCGAGGATGCAGGTGATCCGCTGGTCGCACTCAGGCAGGGCCGCGTAGGAGAACGACTTCAGCTTGCTCAGGTCGCTCATCGTCTTCAGGCCGTCCTTCTTGGCCGTCGACGTGAGCAGCGTGAACGTGTCGCTGTCGAAGAACGGTGTCGCCTTGAGCAGCGTCGCACCGCGCTTCTGCTGCTCGAACGTCTTCGCCGCCTGGTACGTCGCCGCGGCCGCCTTCGGAGCCGCGACCTTCGCAAGGTCGAGGGCGATCACGCCCGTGTACTCCGGATAGACGTTGATCTTGCCGCTCTTGAACGCCGTATCGATCACTTCGGAGCTGCCGATGTCGTTCTTGTAGACGACCTTGAAGCCCTTGGCGGCGAGCGCCTGGCCGTAGAGCTGGCCGAGGATGAACTCCTCTGCGAAGTTCTTCGTGCCGACAGTGATCGTCGGCTTCGGCCCGGCAGCCGACGTCGTCGTCGTGTCGTTGCCGCCGCCGCCACCGCCGCAGGCCGTAAGTCCGATCAGAAGCGCGACTCCGAACGAAATCGCGAACGCCGCCTTGGCAGCGCGACGCGTGTGCTTGCGAAACATCCGTGCCCTCCTCCCTGGAGTTTTTCCCTGGCGGGACCCTACGTCCTGGGTGCCATCCGACGCGAGGCCGCGCGCTGGGCGAGCGCGAGTGCGGCGGCGGTGAGGAGCGCGAGACCGGCGACCCAGAGCGCCGCCGCAAAGACCCCGCCAAGCCCGTACGTGATCTGGCGGGCCATGATGTCGCCTAGCCCGCCGCCGCCGAAGATGCCGGCGATCGTCGCGGTGGCGATGACGAAGACGGCGGCGATTCGCAGACCGGCGAGCAGGAGCGGGAGGCCGAGCGGAAGCTCGATGCGAGTGAGGATCTGCGCCTCGGTCAGCCCCATGCCCCGGGCGGCCTCGACCGCGTCCCGGTCGACTCCCTCCACTGCGAAGTACGTGTTTGTCAGGATCGGCGGGATCGCGAGCACGACGAGCGCCACGGTGTTATTCCAGAAGCCGACGCCGAGGATCCCGATCCCGAGGCCGATCAGCGCGACGCTCGGCAGCGAGCGACCCAGGCTCGAGACCCCGAGAGCGAGGAGCAGGCCACGGTGCCGGTGCCCGAGCCAGAGCCCGAGCGGCAGGGCCACGAGGAGCGCGATGGCGAGCGCGGCGAAGGCGAGCTCCGCGGTTTCGCCAGCCTTGTCGAGCAGCAGGGAAACGTGGTTCGGCATGAACCGGAACGCATCGACGAAGGCGCTCGCGACCATCAGCGCAGCCGGCTCCACGGTGTCAGCGCCCGCTGCGCGTACGCGAGCAGCCCGTCGGCGGTGAGCGCGAGCAGGATGGCGAGGCCGCCCGACGCGAGCAGCTCCGTCTTGAAGAGATCGGGCGTCTCGATCGCGTCGAAGATCGGGTGGCCGAGGCCGTCCTGGATCAGGAACGCCGCGACGGTGGCGATCGAGATCGTCGCCACGGTCGCGATCCGCAGGCCGGCCAGGATCGCCGGCACGGCGAGGGGCAGCTCCACCCTGAAGAAGGTCTGGCGCCGTGTCAGCCCCATGCCGCGCGCCGACTCGAGCACCTCGGCGGGAACGGCGCGCAGCCCAGCGACGATGTTCCGGTAGAGGATGAACAGCGTGTACGAGGTCAATGCGATCTCGACCGTCGTCACCGTGAGCCCGGTCAGCGGGACGAGCAGCTGGAACAGCGCGAGGCTCGGGATCGTGTAGAGGAGATCCGTGAACCCTCCGAGCGGTGCGTCGAGGAACCGCCACCGAAAACCGACGAGCGCGAGGAGAAACGCGATCCCGAAGCCGATCCCGACCGCGATCACCGTGAGCTGAATGTGCTGGACGAGCGCCGGCTGGAGGACGTCCCCCCAGTGCTTGCTCATCCAGTCGGTGCAGAACCAACCGTTGTGCTTGAGGCACGCGCTCGGCTGCCCGAAGTCCGGGATGACCGGGCCGCCGCCGGCGGAGTGCCAGCCGGTCATTGCAGGAGGTCCTCGCGCTTCGCGACGCCCAGGGGCGAGCCGTCGGCGTCGACGACGAGGAGCGCGTCCCGGTGCTCCGCGACGAGCAGGGCGAGCGCGTCGCGCAGGCTTGCGCCCGCGTGGAGCCGCGGCAGTCCGTCGTCCGTCGCGGGAGAAAGCTCGAGATCGCCGAGCGTGCGGAGGGCAAGCGCCTTGAGCGCACGGTCGCGCCCCACGAACTCGGCGACGAAGTCGTCGACCGGATGCTCGAGGATCCGCTGCGGCGTGTCGTATTGAGCGAGCCGCCCTCCCTCGCGCAGGATTGCGATTCGGTCGCCGACCCTGATCGCCTCGTCGATGTCGTGCGTGACGAAGACGACCGTCTTGCGCAGCTCGCTCTGGAACCGGAGGAACTCGTCCTGCAGCCGCGCCCGTACGATCGGGTCGATCGCGCCGAACGGCTCGTCCATCAGCATCAGCGGCGGATTGGCGGCGAGCGCGCGCGCGAGACCGACGCGCTGGCGCTCACCCCCGGAGAGCTGCGCGGGAAACCGTTTCGCATACGAGGGGTCGAGCCCGACGAGCTCGAGCAACTCCGCGGAGCGCGTCCTGATCCAGGAGCGCGGCCGCCCGAGCAGGCGCGGCACCGTGCCGATGTTCCCCTCCACCGTCATGTGCGGGAAGAGGCCGACCTGCTGGATGACGTAGCCGATCGAGCGGCGGAGCTCGGTGAGGTCGTGCTCGAGGATCGAGGTGCCGTCGATCCGGATGTCGCCGCCGGTGAGCGGGATCAGCCGGTTGACGAGCTTGAGCGCCGTCGTCTTGCCGCCGCCGGACGGTCCGACGAGGACGCAGATCTCTCCGGCCGGCACCGTGAGCGAGAGGTGGTCGACCGCCGCGCCGTCTCGCCCGGGGTAGACTTTCGTCGCCTCGTCGAAGACGAGCTCGGCGGCCTCGGTCGGCATCGGGGGAATCTTCTACGAGATGAGGGTGTCCAGGCCGGCGGTCAGGCCCGGGGGGAGATCGCCGAGCCTTTCGAGCGCGAGGAGGACGCCGTCGGCGAACGACTCGCGACCCGTCGTGTCGTGGCGGATCGTCAGGAGCTGGCCCTCTCCGCCGAAGATGACCTCGTGGTGCGCGACGAGGCCCGGCAGGCGCACCGAGTGGACCTGCGGCGAGCCTCCGATCAGCTCCGCGGTCGCCTTCGCGGTGCCGGAGGGCGCGTCCTTCTTCGCCTCGTTGTGGAGCTCGACGATCTCGGCCCGCGGGAAATGCGCTGCCGCCTCGCGGGCGAAGCGCATCATCAGCACGGCGCCGATCGAGAAGTTCGGGGCCACGAAGAGACGCAGGGCCTTCTCCGCCGCGAACGCGCCGAGCTCGGTGGGGTCCCACCCGGTCGTGCCGACGACGCAGGAGACACCCTGCTCGAGCGCGGCGCGGACGTTCTGCGGCGCGGCCTCAGGGGCCGTGAAGTCGACGGCGGCGTCGCAGCCGGACACGTCCGGCTCGCCGCCGAGCTCGATCCGGCGCACCTCGTGCCCTGCGGCTTCGAGCCGTGGCACGAGCGCGCTGCCAACCTTGCCCTCCGCGCCGAAGAAGGCGAGCTTCACGCCGCCGCCTGCCCGACCAGCGTCTCGCTCGCGCGGGCGACTGCCGCCCGGAAGCGCGTCTCGTCGGCACCGACCCCCGCTGCGGCGAGCCGCTCGGGCGGCAGCAGGACGGTCGCGAGCTCCGCGAGCTCGTCCCCGTCGACGGCGTCGATCTCGGCCATCACGCGCTCGAGGGTGAGGAGTTCCGTGTCGGTGACGAGGGACTTCCCGAGCCGGCTCATCCGGTTTGCGGTCGACTCGAGCGCGAGGACGATCCGTCCCTTGAGGCTCTCCTTCGCGCGCTCCAGCTCTCCCTTGCGCAGGCGGCCGGCGGCGATCTCGGCGATCTGCTCGACGCAGATCTCGACGCACGCCGCGAGGTTCTCCTCGCGCGTGCCCACGTAGACGCCGAGGACGCCGGTGTCGGTGTACTGCGCGGCGAAGCTGTAGACGGCGTAGGCCATCCCCCGCTTCTCGCGGATCTCCTGGAAGAGCCGCGACGACGCCGACCCGCCGAGGATCGCGTCGAGCAGTGACGAGGCGAACCGGCGGCGATCGGAGCGCGAGATGCCCGTCGCGCCGAGGCAGAGGTGGTACTGCTCGGTGTCCTTGCGCTGGAAGCGGAGGCTCGGGCCGGGAAGCTGCGCGAGCGGCCGGCGGACCCGGGTGCCCGCGCGGGAGGGCGCGCCGGCACGGCGCTCGCTGCGCTGGAGGAGCGCGACGAGGCGGTCGTGCTCGAGGTTCCCGGCGGCGGCGACGACGACGTTCCCGGGCGTGTACGTCGTGCGGTGGTAGCCCGCGAGCGCGCGGCGGCTAACGGTCGAGATGACCTCAGCCGTGCCGATCACCGGCCGCCCGAGGGGGTGGTCGCCGAAGACGGCCTCCGAGAAGAGGTCGTGCACGAGCTCCTGCGGCGTGTCCTCGTACATCGCGATCTCCTCGAGCACGACCTCGCGCTCCTGGTCGACCTCGGCGAACGAGGGCGCGAAGACCATGTCCGTCATGACCTCGAGGGCCGTCTCGACGTGGTGGTCGGGGACGCGGGCGTAGACGACGGTGTTCTCCCGAGAGGTCGCCGCGTTCAGCTCGGCGCCCATCGCGTCGAACGTCTCCGCGATCTCCTGCGCCTCGAAGCGGCGCGAGCCCTTGAACAGGAGGTGCTCGATGAAGTGGGAGACGCCGGCGCGCTCGGCGCGCTCGTCACGGGAGCCGACGTCGATCCAGAAGCCGATCGCGACCGAGCGCACGCTCGCGACCCGCTCGGAGATGACGCGCTCGCCGCTGTCGAGCTCGCTCAGGACGACCTTCTGCACTTCCTCAGATCCCTGCTCCGTCGGCCCTACGCACGGCGGGATGGTAGGCGAAGGCCAGGTCCAGGCCGGACACGGCCGGTACCTGGTACCGGCCGTGTCCAAAGGAGCCACGCGCCGGAGAGCGACTTCGCGGGCCTCGCGCATCGTCACTTGGCTCTCGCGACCCCATGCCCAGGAGGCACATGTCCCAATGGGACACGGCCGGAACCTGGTACCGGACGTGTCCGGAGGAGACGGTCAGGCTCGCGCGACGAAGCTCAGGACCGTGCCGCTTCGCTTCGCCTCGTACAAGGCCTCGTCGGCGAGGCGGAAGAGCGACTGCGCGTCGTTCGCGTCCTCGGGACACGCGGCGCTGCCGAAGCTCGCGGCGAGGTCGGCGGCCCACCGCTCTCCCCCGGAGGCGAGACGCTGAAGCAGCGTCTCGACCCGCGCAACGACGCGGCGCGTGTCGTCCTCGGTCGCCTCCGCGAGCAGGACGGCGAACTCGTCGCCACCGATCCGGAACGCGTCGTCGGGCTTGCGCAACGACTCCACGAGCACGTTCGCGAACGCGACGAGCGCCTCGTCCCCGACAGGGTGGCCGTAGCGGTCGTTGAGCTGCTTGAAGCCGTCGAGGTCGGCGATCACGAGGCCGAACGAGCGGCCGTAGCGGCGGCCGCGCGCGACCTCTCCCTCGAGGCGATTGACGAAGGCGCGCCGGTTGTGGAGGCGGGTGAGCGGATCGTGGTTGGCGAGGAAGCGGAGCTCGCCGAGGTGCCGGCCGGAGACGAGGGCTGCGGCGGCGTCGTTTGCGAAGATCCGCAGTGCCTGCAGGCGGTCGGCCGAGGGGACGAGGCGGTCGGACGGGTTGTCGACCCAGAGGATCCCGAGCAGCGCCCCGCCGCCGTCCCGGAGCGGCACGATCAGCCAGTGCCGGTTCCACGCCCACGGACCTCTGCCGTTCAGCTGCGACGGATAGACCTCGACCTCGGTCGCCAGCCGCTCCCGTGCCTGCTCGTGCGTGAGCAGATAGCAGCCCTCCCGCAGGAACTCGTCGTCGAGCAGCGGTTCGATCTGCGCAACGCTCACGGGCGCGCGGCTTCGCATCTCCTCGAGCTGCCAGCCCGCCGCGGCGTGAGGCACGACCATCCCGTTGTCCGGGTCGACGAGCGCGGCGCAGACGTTCTGGAACTCGAGTGCGTCGTGGATTCCGGTGCAGACGCGCCGCAGGATCTCGGCGTGCGACGTCTCGCCCGTGATCCGGGACGAGACCGCGAGTAGCTCCTGGAGCGCGCGCTGGTGGCGCCGGGAGTCGGCCGACTCGCGCGCCGCCTCGAGCGCGAGCGCCGCGTGGTCGGTGAGGGCGACGAGGACGTCGAGCTCGTCGTCACCCGGGCGGCGGCCGCTCCGCGGCTCGTCGACCGAGATGATCCCGAGCAGGTTCCCCTGCTGGTCCCGCATCGCGACGAACAGCGCGTCCTCGGGATCCCACGCATCCGGATCCGAGGCGCGCACCCCCTCCGGCACGTAGCTCGGCCCGAGGGACCCCCAGTCGACCGAGCCGCTCGGCACGACGTAGGCGCCGCGGCGCTCGAACCGCTCGGCGAGAAGGACTGTCCAGTCGTCACCGGGCCGCGCATACCCGAGCAACGCCGAACGAGCCTCCTCGTTGCCGTAGACGGTCGTGACCTCGAAGTCGTCCCAGGCCGGCCGGTAGAGGTTGACCGCGACCGTCCCATAGCCGAGCGACTCGCCGATAGTCCTGGCGACGGCGTCGAGCAGCGCGGGAAGATCCTCACGCGCCCGCAGAAGGCGGGTAACCTCGACGAGGCCCCGCAGCGGTGAGATGGATGAAGAGCTCACGTGTCCGGGTTCTTCCCACTCATCGGCACGAGCGGCCCCGGCAATGACCCTTCTTAGGGGCTGAGGCTTGCCCCTATCGGGTGAATTGGAGCAGGAGGCGGTCCGAAGACCGCCTCCTACGTGTCTTGACGCTAGTCGTCGTCGCGGCGCGGGCCACGCCCGCCACGGCCGCCGCCACGCCCACCGCGGCGATCGCCGCGCGGCCGGTCCTCCTCCGGAGGACGCGGCGGGGCGTCCTTCGCCCGCTCGATCAGCTCCTCGGGCTGGACGAGGCCGCCGTTCTCGTGTTTCGCGACGAGCTTGAGGCCGATCCGGCCGCGGGCCTTGTCGACCTCCTGCACGACGACGTCGACGACGTCGCCGCGGCTCATCACATCCTCGATGTGCGCGACCCGGCCCGGGCCGACGTTCGAGACGTGCAGAAGGCCGTCGGTGCCCTTCTTGAGCTCGACGAACGCGCCGAACTGGGTCGTCTTCACGACCTTGCCCGTGTACGCGTCGCCGACCTCCGGCTCCTTCGTGAGCGCCTCGATCGCGGCGATCGCGGCCTGGGCGTTCGTGCCCTCGGTCGCGTAGATGAGGATCGTGCCGTCCTCCTCGATGTCGATCTGCACCTCGTAGTCGGACTCGAGGCCGCGGATCGTCTCGCCGCCCTTGCCGATGACCATGCCGATCTTCTCCTGGTCGATCTTGATCGACGTGATCCGCGGCGCGTTGTCGGCGAGCTCGGAGCGCGACTCCGGGATCACCTCGAGCATCTTCTCGAGGATGAATTCGCGGGCCCGCTTCGCCTGCTCGAGCGCGTCTCGCATGATCTGCTGCGTGACGCCGGTGATCTTGATGTCCATCTGGAGCGCGGTGATCCCGGTGCGGGATCCGGCGACCTTGAAGTCCATGTCGCCCAGGTGGTCCTCCGCGCCCTGGATGTCGGTGAGGATGACGTAGTCGTCGCCCTCCTTGACGAGGCCCATCGCGATGCCGGAGACCGG
>JAICSH010000054.1 GCA_025936995.1 Thermoleophilia bacterium
GACCTGGACGATCGCGCTCTTCGGATCGACGATCTTGAAGTACGCGACCGCGTTCACCCGCACCGGCACGTTGTCCTTGGTGATGACCTCCTGCGGCGGGATGTTGAGCGTGATCGTCCGCAGGTCGACCTTCACGAGCTGGTCGACGATCGGGATCTTCCAGACGAGACCCGGACCGCGCGGCGGATCGAGCAGCCGGCCCCAGCGGAAGAAGACGGCCCGCTCGTATTCCCTCAAGACCCGTACGAAGCCGAGCACGACGGTGATCCTATCGCTACCTGCGCACCGTGAGCTGGAGGCCGTCCACCGCGGCCACCTCGACCTCCTCGCCGGGAACGAGCGCCGAGTCGTCGGCCGCGTGCGCCTGCCAGAGGGCGCCGTCCACGAAGACGAGCCCGGGTCCGCGCACCTGCGCCCGCCGCCCGATCATGGTCTGGATCCCGGTCTCCACGGGAAGTCCGCGAGCCGCGAGGGCCTTCCCTGTCGCAAAGACCCAGAAGGCGCCGATCGCGGCACCCACCCCCACGACGAGCCACTCGTTGACGCGGTAGCCCGCGGGTTCGTTCTGGAACAGCAGCGCGAGGCCGAACCCGAGCGATATGAGCCCGGCGACCGTGAGCACGCCGTGCGTCGGCGCGTGCAGGTCGAGGATCAGTAGCACGACGCCGAGCAACATGAGCGCGAGCCCTCCCCAGCTCGGCGTGAGCACCGAGAAGCCGTACAGCGCCATCACGAGGCTGACGGCGCCGAGCGCCCCGGGCAGGACGATGCCCGGATGGAGCACCTCGAAGATCAGCCCGATGATCCCGAGCAGGAAGAGGAGGCTGATCAGGTTCGGGTCGATGATCGTGTTGAGGAAGCGCGTGACGAAGCCCGGCTTGACCGTCACGATCTGCGCTCCCCCCAGGTGCAGCGTGAAGGGCCGCTGCGCGTCCTTCGTCCGGTAGCCGTCGAGCTTCTTCAGCAGGGCGGGCAGCGTCGGCGCGATGAAGTCGACGACGTGCATCCGCAGCGCCTCCTGCGCGGTCAGGTTCGACGCGACGCGGACGGCTCGTTCGGGCCATTTCGTGTTGCGGTGATGCGCCGCCGCGAGCGCCGTCAGCGACGCGACCGAGTCGTTGATCACCTTGCGCCGCAGGTCGGAGCCGAGGTTCTGACCGCTCGAGTCGATCGGCGTCGAGGAGCCGATGTTGGAGGTCGGGGACATCGCGAGTACGTCGGCCGCCTGCGAGACCCAGACCCCGGCCGACGCGGCGCGCGATCCTTCCGGCGACACGTAGACGATCACGGGCAGCTTCGCCTTCAGCTCCGCCTGGTAGATCGTCTTCATCGAGCTCGAGAGGCCGCCGGGCGTGTCGAGGAGGATCACCGCGGCGTCGTAGCCGGCGCTCGCCGCGTGCGACAGCTTGCTCGTGAGGTAGTCCTGCGTCACCGGGTTGATCTCGAGATCGGGCCCGAACGTGATCGCGAGCACGCGCGGCTGTGAGCTCGATCCCGCGGCGCCGCCGGTGAAGAAGACGAGCGGGGCGAGCCCGACCACCAGCGCGACGAGGGACGCCCGCTTCATGATGCGGATCAGGATACGCCGCGGCGACGACCCGGAGGCGTAGTCTTTTGTCATGCCCTCGTGGGTCGCCTGGGCCATCGTCGCCGTTCTCCTCGCGGTCGGCGAGGCGTTCACCCCGGGGCTCTTCTTCCTCGGCCCGATCGCCGTCGCCGCACTCGCGGCCACGGTGACCGCGGCGGTGGGCGGCGCCGTCTGGCTGCAGATCGTCGTCTTCGGCGTCGGATCGTTCGCCGCGGTCGGCCTCCTGCGCCCGATCGCCCGCGCGCACCTGACGATGCCGCGCGCGATCCGCACCGGCGCTGCGGCGCTCGAGGGCGCGAAGGCGGTCGTCCTCCAGCGCGTCGACGGACGCGGGGGACGGGTCAAGATCGGAGGAGAGGAGTGGAGTGCTCGCTCGTACGTCACCGACGAGGCGTTCGACGTCGGGACGGAGGTCGAGGTCGCGCAGATCGAGGGCGCAACTGCCCTCGTCTACAGATAGGAGCTGGAATCCCGCATGGTCGCCCTGATCGTCATCCTCATCGTCGCAGTCATCGTCCTCGTCACCCTGGCGCGGACGATCCGCATCGTCCCGCAGGCCCGCGCCGGAGTCGTCGAGCGCCTCGGCCGCTACTCGCGCACGCTCACCCCGGGACTCGCCATGGTCGTCCCGTTCGTCGACCGCGTCCGTCCCCTGCTCGACCTCAGGGAGCAGGTCGTCTCGTTCCCGCCGCAGCCGGTGATCACCGAGGACAACCTCGTCGTCAACATCGACTCCGTCATCTACTTCCAGGTCACCGACGCGAAGGCGGCGACGTACGAGATCGCGAACTACATCCAGGCGATCGAGCAGCTCACGGTGACCACTCTGCGCAACGTGATCGGCGGGATGGCGCTCGAGAAGACGCTCACCTCGCGCGACGAGATCAACGGACAGCTGCGCGGCGTGCTCGACGAGGCGACCGGCAAGTGGGGCATCCGTGTCAACCGCGTCGAGCTGAAGGCCATCGACCCGCCCGCCTCGATCCAGGACTCGATGGAGAAGCAGATGCGCGCCGACCGCGAGAAGCGGGCCACGATTCTGCAGGCGGAGGGTCAGAAGCAGTCGCAGATCCTCACCGCCGAGGGCGAGAAGCAGGCCGCGATCCTGCGCGCCGAGGGGCAACGGCAGGCCACGATGCTCCAGGCCGAGGGTCAGGCGAAGGCGATCGAGACGGTCTTCGAGGCCATCCACGAGGGGAAGCCGGACGCCGAGCTGCTCGCGTACCAGTACCTCCAGGTGCTCCCACAGATCGCACAGGGAGAGGCGAACAAGCTCTGGATCATCCCGAGTGACCTGCAGCAGGCCGTCGGCAGGGTCGCCGGCGCGGTGAAGGACATCGCCGCCTCGCCGCCTGCGCCCGTGACGGACGGGAAGAACCCGGAGTAATCTCCCAGCCGGCTTGGGCGTGAAGTCGGCAGCGGTGGAGGACAAGCGGCGGCACATCGTCGACGCCGCCGTGCGCGTCTTCGCGCGCAAGGGATTCCACGCGAGTCGCGTCGGCGACATCGCCGAGGAGGCCGGCGTCGCCCACGGGCTCCTCTACCACTACTTCAACTCGAAGGACGAGGTGCTCGAGGCCGTCTTCCACGAGAACTGGAGCGTCCTGCTCGCGCGCATCGCGAGCGTGGAGGAGACGGACGAGCCGGCCGCCGACCAGCTCCGCCACATCGCCGCGATCGTCCTGCGGACGTGGCTCCACCTGCCGGACGTCGTGCGCGTCGTGGTGCGCGAGTTCGGCCGCAGCCCGGAGCTCGCGGCCCGGATCGGGGACCTGGCCCAGCCGATCGAGGCCATCCACCGGGTCATCGCGCGCGGCATCGAGCGCGGCGAGTTCCGCCAGGACATCGACGCGCGGGTCGCGGCGACCGTTGTCTATGGCTCGATCGACGAGCTGCTCACGGCGTGGGTGCTCGATCGGCTCCCGTCCGGGGAGGAGGACGTCGCCGCGGCCGAGCGGACGCTGCTCGAGGTCAGCCTGCGCGGCCTGCAGCAGCCGTAGAGACGAGCTCCGCGAATCGCGCGGCCCCGACGTTCCCACCCGAGAGGACGACGCCCACCGAGCGGTCGCGCGCGTCGAGCTTTCCGCTCAGCAGCGCCGCGACACCAACCGCGCCGCTCGGCTCGGAGACGAGCTTCAGCCGGTCGAAGAGAAAGGCCATCGCCTCGACGATCTCGTCGTCGCTCACCGTCACGACCTCGTCCACACGCTCGCGGTTCACCTCGAACGTCAGGACGCCTGGCTGGGTGGCCTGCAACCCGTCGGCGATCGTCGGCGGCACCTCGACCGCCCGCCGTTCGCCTGCCGCGAGCGAGCGGCGCGTGTCGTCGCCGGCCTCCGGCTCGACTCCGACGACGCGGATTCCGGGCCGCAGCGCCTTCGCGACCGTCGCGCAGCCGGCGATGAGCCCGCCGCCGCTCACGGGGACGAGCAGGATGTCGAGCGCCGGGACGTCCTCGAGCAGCTCGAGAGCCACCGTCCCCTGGCCCGCCATGACGAGCGGATCGTCGTACGGCCGCACGAGCTCGAGCCCGCGCTCCTCCGCGAGGCGCGCGCCGATCTCCTCGCGGTTCTCCGTCCAGCGGTCGTACGGGACGACTTCGGCGCCGTAGCCGCGGGTCGCGTCGAGCTTCGCGGCGGGGGCGTCCTCCGGCATGACGATCGTGGCCTGCGAGCCGAGGAGCGCCGCGGCGATGGCGACCGCCTGGGCGTGGTTGCCGGAGGAGTAGGCGAGGACGCCTTGACGGAGCGCATCCTCGTCGAGGGACGAGATCTTGTTGAACGCCCCGCGGAACTTGAAGGCGCCGCCGCGCTGGAAGCACTCCGCCTTCACGTGGACGTGCGCGCCCGTCCGTTCGTCGAGGGTGCGGGACGTGAGGACGGGCGTGCGGTGAGCGACGCCGGCGAGCCGTTCCGCCGCGCGCCGGACGTCCGCGAGCTCGATGCTCACCGGCACGGCGCGGCGCCTCTCCGGAACAGGCCGAATCCCCAGAGCCGGCCCGCGTAGAGGTAGTACGCGGTGCGCGCTTCGGCGGTGTCGTGCACGAGCGCCTCGTAGCCGTCGCACGCGACCGTGCGCGTCGCGTGCGTGAGTGTGTGCACCGCGAGTGGGGAGGATCCGAAGCGAAGCTGGTCCGGCGCGTGCCAGCCGGCAGGGCGCCAGAGGGTGTACACGCCCGACACCCGGCCGCCCTCGAACTCGACCGCGAGCCCCTGCCTCCCGAACGGGCGGTACGTGAAGTACCACGTCGCCCGGCGGCAGCCCCGACAACGGCCGTAGAAGTTGCCCAGCGCAGCCCGGACGGCTTGCGAAGGCTCGCCGAGCCGGACGCCGCCGAGCGAGCGTCCGGGCACGAGCGCCCCCGCCCTGGGCAGCCCGGCCGCAGCCGGCGCGGCGAGGACGAGAGCGGCGACTGCGCTCGTGACGAGGCTCCTCCTCATATGCTCGGAGTATGTCGCTCTGGGATGCCGTGGCGGGACTGTCGATTCGGGTCGACGGCTACACGTTGCAGCGGCGCGAGTCGCAGACGCCTTCGGGCTGGACGCGCGTGACGACGACCGTCCTCGCCGAGGGAGACGGCGTCACCGGCGAGGGGGAGGACGTCACCTACTCGGCCGATGCCCACGACCACGTCCCCGACGAGCTCATGCTCGCCGGCACCTGGAGTCTCGAGGATCTTTCGCTCCACCTCGACGAGCAGGAGCTCTGGAGCGGCGACCCGGACGACCACACGAGCCAGGATCACCGCCGCTGGGGCTTCGAGAGCGCGCTGTTCGACCTCGCGCTGCGGCAGAACGAGCTCGGCCTCGGCGAGGCGCTCGGCCGCCCGGAGCGTCCGGTCCGGTTCGTCGTCTCGACGCGCAGTGCGCCGGAGCGGTGGCTCGAGGTCGCGCCGGAGCTCGAGTTCAAGCTCGACGCCGAGAACGACTGGGATCGGCCGCTCCTTCAGGGTCTGCACCAGCTCGACCGTGTCCGGGTCGTCGACCTGAAGGCGTACTACCGCGGCACGAGCGTCGATCTCCTGCCCGATCCGGAGCTCTACCGCGCGATCGTCGAGGAGTTACCGGACGTGGTGATCGAGGACGCGTGGCTCGAGGACGGCCTGCGCGAGGCGCTCGCCGGTGCCGAGGACCGCCTCAGCTTCGACGCGCCGGTCCACTCGCTCGCCGACCTCGACGGCCTGCCGCTCGAGCCGCGCTGGCTCAACGTCAAGCCCTCGCGCTTCGGGACGGTGCGCGGCCTGCTCGAGACGATCGAGGCGTGCGAGGAGCGCGGAATCCGGCTGTACGGCGGCGGCCAGTACGAGCTCGGCCCGGGCCGCCTCCAGATCCAGCGCCTCGCGAGCGTCTTCTATCCGGACGGTCCGAACGACGTCGCGCCGTCGGCGTACAACGAGGGCGAGCCGCGCGAGGGCCTGCCGCAGAGCCCTCTTCCGGGGACCGACGGCCCGGGTCTCGGTCGCGGCTAGCGGAAGGCGTTCTCTCCGGTCAGCGCCTTGCCGACCGAGAGCGTGTGCACCTCGTGGGTGCCCTCGTACGTGAGCAC
>JAICSH010000061.1 GCA_025936995.1 Thermoleophilia bacterium
ACACGCTCGACCTGGCGTACGTTCCGCCCACCGACTGATTCAGACGATCGAGAGCCGAGGAGCTCCAAACATCCGGACGCCTGGTCCGGCCTGAACGTGGACCACGTCTCCGGGATGCGCGCTCGCCGGTCTCGACCAGTCTAGAAAGGGACCGGCGGCCGCCGGGGCAGCGAGAACAAGCGTCGACCATACGGCTAGCACGCACGCGCTCTTCACCACGTCAACGTCTACGGACGGAGGCTGACACGAGGTCCCTGAGCTCGCTTGCGCAGTTAGGGTGACGCGGCATGACGCGCTTCGTCGTCGACTGCGACACGCTGCTTCGGATAGCGGCGGGCGAGATCGAGGTAGCCGCCGGGCATCAGCTCGTCGCGCCGACGCTCGTCCGCTCACAGGCTCTGGCTGCGCTGTACCAGCAGGCGCGACGCGGGGACATTTCCGCGAGCGAAGGCCTCGCTCGCGTGAAGCGCATCAACTCCCTCAAGGTTCGCTTCCTCGGAGACAAGGTGTCGCAGGCCCAGGCGTGGAAGGTCGCGGATCGACTCGGCTGGGAGACGACCTACGACGCCGAGTACGTGGGCCTCACCCAGCTGCAAGCGGACGCCTTCGTCACCTCCGACCGGGCGCTCGCGCGCGCGGTGTCCGGTCTCGTGAAGACGGCCACGGTCGACGCGCTGCGTACCCCCTAGACGATTGATCGAGCGTGGCGCCGTTTCCAACTCGTCATACGTGCGACTGACGCCGGAGCTCATCACAGGGATGCAAGAGCTCGCCCTCGAGCAGGCGCGGCTGCTCGGCCCGCGCGCGTCTTGGCACGTCGGCGACATCGCGTGGGGGCTGCGCCAGCACGAGGGGCGCGAGCCTGAGTGGACGTTCCGGCTATGGCGAGACCGCGGCGACCGCGTTGTCGCCTGGTCGTGACTGAAGGGCGACCGCGGCCTCCTCGAGTACGACATCCATCCCGACCACCGCCACTTGCTCGACGAGGTCCTCGACGAGGCGGACGCCAAGGAAGCAGTCGCGCTCGAGGACGACGAGGAGGCGCGCGCCGTCCTCGCCCGCCATGGGTTCACGAAGCCCGGACGCGCGATGCACTTCAACCACCGCGAGGTGCCGGAGGCACCGACCCCGCCGACGCTGCCGGCCGGCTTCCGGTACCGGACGGTCGAGCCGGAGGACCTTGCCGAGCGTGTTGCGATCCACCGCGACGTGTGGGAGCCGTCGCGCGTCACCGAATCGAGCTACCGCAACGTCATGGCCGAGCGGCCCTACCGCGGTTCTCTCGACTGCGTCGTCGAGGCGCCGGACGGACGCTTCGCCTCCTACGTGCTGGTCTGGCCCGACGACGAGAACGGCGTCGGGCTGTTCGAGCCGGTCGGGACGCGCGTCGAGTTCCGCCGCCGCGGCCTCTGTGCCGCGGTCTGCACGTTCGGCCTGCAGCGGCTGCACGAGGAGGGAATGCGGAGAGCCGTCGTCGGCTGCGACGCCGAGCCCGCCTGCGCGCTCTACGAGTCGATCGGCTTTTGCCGCAGCTGGACGATCACGTCGTACGCACGATGAGGGCCGACCCGCGGGCGCCGACGCCGTAGAGCAATGTAATGCGTCTGCAAATTGCACATTTGACCACCCGGACGGATAGGCAGGTCTAGGCGGTCGGACCGTGTGCTCGGTCGGCTCTGCCGACATCGTTCTCCCAGGAGCCGGGTTCGCGTTTCCGGGGTAAGGCTGTTTACCGCAGGCTGCCTCGTGCCCCCGCGTGCGGTGAACGCACCCGGCTCCGGCGCTTCCTCAGCCGCGCAGCGCCCGGAGTCCCGGGTGCCGCGCGTTGCTGCGCCGCTTGTTCGCGTACATGTCGGCGTCCGAGCGGGCGAGCAGCTGGCGGGCCGAGCTGCCGGCGCCGGCCGTCGATGCGACGCCGAACGTGGCCGTCGGCGCGAACTCCGCGCCGGCCCCTGCGATGCGCGCGCGCTGCAGGCTGTCCTCGAGCTCGCGCCGGATCTCGCGCGCCTCCTCGAGCCCAGCCTTCGCCAGAACGACCGCGAACTCGTCGCCGCCGAGACGTCCGACGACGTCCCCACCGCGCGTCCGCTCGAGCAGGGTCTCGGCAACACAGATGAGCGCCTCGTCGCCCACCGAGTGACCGAACCGGTCGTTGATGCGCTTCAGCCTGTCGACGTCGGCTGTGAGAACCGACGTCTCGCTCTGATCGCGGTCGGCCTGCGCAAGGGCCCGCTCGAACGCCGACAGGAATCCGCGGCGGTTGAGGACGCCGGTGAGCGCATCGGTCTGCGCAAGCTCGGCAAGCGTTGCCCGCGTGTTCGCGTTGTCGAGCGTGACCGCGGCGACATCGCCGAGCCGCGCGAGAAACCGAAGCTCCTCGTCCGAAAACAGCTGACCCACACCCCGGCGCCGGACCGCGAGCGATCCGATCGGCCGGCCGCGAACGACGAGCGGCACCGCGATCGTCGCCTCCACCGGCGACGTGTCGCAATCCGGTTGCAGCGCGCCGGCGGACGCGATCGCGAGACCCTCGAGCCCCGAGCCCCGCACGTCGTCGAGCGCCGGCTCGTTGCGCTGGAGCAGCCCGCGCGAGAGCAGCGGCGCAAGCGAGCCGTCGGACTGCCGCACCTCGTAGATGACGATCCCGCTGCACGGAATCAGCTCGTCGACGATGTCCGCGATCGCGTCCAGCAGCGACTCGAGCGACTCCTTCGCGAGCAGACGCGGGAGCAGGTCGGCCAGCCGCTCATATGCGCGCAGGTTGAAGCCGTCGATGATCGAGTAGGGAAGTGAATTCATAGGGCCGCACGAACGCGCCGCCACCGGCGCACCGCTTTCG
>JAICSH010000058.1 GCA_025936995.1 Thermoleophilia bacterium
CGATCGGGTGGTCGCCGTCGAGGAACTCCTGCATCTTCTGGGGGAGCTCGTGCAGGCGGTCGAGGATGAAGTCGATCTCGTCCTGCGGCAGCGTCCGCCGGATCTCGGCGAGCTTGAGCGCGAGCAGGCTGAGCAGCGCGACCTGGGCGGTGAACGTCTTCGAGGCGGCGACGCCGACCTCCATCCCGCAACGGGTGTACAGCGTCGCCTCGGCCTCGCGCGTGATCTGCGTCCCCATGAGGTTCGTGATCGCGAGCGTCCGGGCGCCGCTCTCGCGCGCGAGCTTCATCGCGTTCACGGTGTCGCGCGTCTCGCCCGATTGCGAGATCCCGATCACGAGCGTGTCCTTCGACAGCACGGGTTTGCGGTAGATCCACTCGCTTGCGATGTCGGGCTCGACCGGGACGCGCGCCCACTCCTCGAGGATGTAGCGACCGACGACGCCGGCGTGGTACGCGGTGCCGCAGGCGACGATCACGATCCGGCGGAGGTTGCGGATCTCGAGCTCGGTCAGCTCGAGCGCGTCGAGCATGAGCTTGTGGCCACGGACGCGGTCGCCGATCGTCTCGGCCACGGCATCCGGCTGCTCGAAGATCTCCTTGAGCATGAACGTCTCGTAGCCCGCCTTCTCGGCGCTCTCCTCGTCCCAGTCGACCTCCTGGCGCTCCGGCACGTCGATCTCGCCGCCGTCGACGAAGAAGCGGACGCGCTCCGGCGTGATCTCGACGATCTCTCCGTCGCCCGGGTGGATGACGTTGCGGGTCTCGCTCAGGAACGCCGCGATCGAGGAGGCGAGGAAGTTCTCACCCTCCCCGAGACCGACGACGAGCGGCGTCTGGTGCCGGACGCCGACGAGCACGTCGGGCTGGTCGTGGTGGATGGCGACGATCGAGAAGTGACCCTCGAGTTGCGGGTAGACGCGGCCGAGCGCCTGCACGAGATCGCCGTCGTACTCCTGCTCGAGGAGATGCACGACGACCTCGGCGTCCGTCTCGGACGTGAGCGTGTGACCGGCGGCGGTGAGCTGCTCGCGCAGCTCGACGTAGTTCTCGACGATGCCGTTGAGGACGATCGCGAGCCGGTCGGGCTCGCAGCCGGTGAGCGGATGCGCGTTCTGCTCGGTCACGCCGCCGTGGGTCGCCCAGCGCGTGTGGCCGAGCCCGTGCTGCGACCGGGAGCCGTTGGTGCCGGCGGCCTCGACGAGGTTGCGGAGGTTGCCCACCGCCCGGACGTATTCGAGCGAGCCGCCCTCGTTCAGCGCGATCCCGGCGGAGTCGTAGCCCCGGTACTCGAGCCGGCGCAGCCCTTCGAGCAGGAGCGGCTTCGCCTCCCGCGACCCGACGTATCCGATGATTCCGCACACGTCTGCTCCTTTCCCCGTGGGCTCGAAAACCCTCCCCGAAAACGCGAAGAGCCCGGCCTAATGACCCGATCGCTGCGTCGCGGGCGGATCAGCCGAGCTCGTCTTGCACCAGGGCGGCGATCCTAGCACAGAGCCTCTGGGCCTCCTCCGGCGTCTCCGCCTCCGCGAGAAGACGCACAACGGGCTCCGTGCCGGACGGCCGCACGAGGACGCGCCCGGTGCCGTCGAGCTCCGAATTGACGCCTTCGACCGCCTCGAGAAGCCCGTCCGGCAACGGGCCGCGTCCGTCGCGCGGAATGTTCCGCACGGTCTGCGGAAACCGCGGCATGACGGCCACTGCCTCGGACAGCTTGCGGCCGTCCCGGAGCGCGCGGCAGAGGAGGAGCGCCGCCACGAGCCCGTCGCCCGTCACGTGTCCGTCGAGCCAGATCAGATGGCCGGACTGCTCGCCGCCGAGGAGCAGCTCTTCGCGCCGCAGCGCCTCGAGGACGTAGCGGTCGCCGACGTCGGTGACGACGACGCGAACGCCCCGCTCCTCCATGAGGCGGTGGAAGCCGAGGTTCGTCATCGTCGTGACGGCGACTCCCTCGACCCCAAGGTCGATCGCGAGGACTGCGAGGATCTGGTCGCCGTCGACCGGCTCTCCCCGCTCGTCGACCGCGAGCATCCGGTCTCCGTCCCCGTCGAAGGCGATGCCGAGGTCGAAGCCTCCGCCGCGGACCAGGTCGGCCAGCGCGCGGAGGTCGGTCGCTCCGCAGCCGACGTTGATGTTCGTCCCGTCCGGCTCGTTCCCGATCGTGGTGACCTCCGCGCCGAGCTGCTCGAACGCCTGCGGCGCGAGGCCCGCGTAGGCGCCGTTCGCGCAGTCGAGCGCGATGCGAAGGCCGTGGAGGTCGGTGCCGAAGCGCTCCAGGACGTGCTCGAGGTAGCTGTCCTCCGCGACCTCGACGCGATCGACCTCGCCGCCGCCCGGTGCGGGAGCGTCGAGGAGCGCCTCGATCTCCTCCTCGCCGGAGTCGGTGAGCTTCCGGCCCTCGCGGTCGAAGAACTTGACCCCGTTGTACTCCGGCGGATTGTGCGAGGCGGAGATGACCGCCGCGAGATCGAGCCCGAGCAGCGCGACCGCGGGTGTCGGAAGCACGCCGCCGAGGACGGCGGTTCCGCCGGCGGAGGCGACGCCGCGCGCGAACGCCTCTTCGAGCTCGGGCCCGCTCGCGCGGGTGTCGCGCCCCACGAAGACGCGGCCGCGACCCGACCAGAGCGCCGCCGCCTTGCCGAGCCGCTCCACGAGATCGGTCGTGAGCATCTCGCCGACGACCCCGCGGACCCCGTCGGTTCCGAAGTACTGCCGCGCCACCGCGCGAGGTTAGCGGGCTAGCGGTTGCCGACTAGCGCTTGGAGAACTGCGGCGCCTTGCGCGCCTTGTGCAGTCCGGCCTTCTTGCGCTCGACCTGGCGCGCGTCGCGCGTGAGGAAGCCCTCGCGCTTGAGCGGGATGCGCAACTCCGGGTTCGCCTCGACGAGCGCGCGGGCGATCCCGTGCCGGACGGCACCCGCCTGCCCGGTGAGTCCACCGCCGTGGACGCGGACACGGAGGTCGTACTGGCCCTCCACGCCGGCCACCTTGAGCGGCGACACCGCGATCGTCTGCCAGACGGAGCGCGGGAAGTACTCCTCGAGCGTGCGGCCGTTGATCCAGCTCGACCCGTCGCCGGGGCGCAGGATCACCCGCGCGACCGACGTCTTGCGCTTGCCGGTGCCGCGGTACTGCGCGATCTGGCTCACTGATGCAACTCCAGGGGACGGGGATTCTGGGCCTCGTGCGGATGCTCGGGCCCCGCATAGATCTTGAGCTTCGTGATCTGCTGGCGCGCGAGCCGGTTCTTCGGGAGCATCCCCTTCACGGCCACGCGCAGCACCTCGGTCGGCCGGCGCTCGAGCTGCTCGCG
>JAICSH010000059.1 GCA_025936995.1 Thermoleophilia bacterium
CCACTGCTGCCTCCCGTAGGAGTCTGGGCCGTGTCTCAGTCCCAGTGTGGCTGATCGTCCTCTCAGACCAGCTACGGATCGTCGCCTTGGTGGGCCATTACCCCGCCAACAAGCTAATCCGCCGCGAGCTCGTCCTCGGTCGGAGGCCAAAGCTACCTTTTCCATTTATTCCCGAAGGACAAATGGGCCATCCGGTATTAATCCGGGTTTCCCCGGGCTATCCCGGTACCGAGGGTGGATTACTCACGTGTTACTCACCCGTTCGCCGCTGTCCCCAGTCCCGAAGGACTGGTTCTCGCTCGACTTGCATGTGTTAAGCGTGCCGCCAGCGTTCGTCCTGAGCCAGGATCAAACTCTCCGTGAAGATGAATGCCGGCGATCCGGTGAACCGGGCCGGCGATCTGTCACTTTGAGCTCGTGCTCAAAGGTCGGAGTCCGCGTGCAGTCGAAACTGCACCGACTCCGACGAGGTTATGTCTCTCACGGCATGCCGAAGCAGGCCGATCGAGGTCTCGACGTTAAACGCTTGCTGCTGAGTTTTCAAAGACCGGGCTAACGGTGTTAGCAGTGCTCGAGTGTGCGGCGTAAAAAAGGCCCCGACTCGCGCCAGAGGCCTCACAACCATCGGATCCAACGGGATTCGAAGAGTCTAGAGGCGCTCCATTGTGTCGATTACAGGGACTTTCGTACTCCGCCCTCTCGGGCAGCCGAGGAATACTAGCAACCTCGGGCGTGCTGTCAAGCGGAACGGAGCCGGTAGTACCGGCGCTTTCCCGCCTGAAGCAGCGCGCCGTCGAGCATAGCTGCGTCGACCTCGTAGCCCGCGACGGAACCGCCGTTCACCTTCACCGCGCCCTGGTCGATCTGCCGCCGCCAGTGCGACGACGAGTTGCCGAGCAGCTCGACGAGCAACCCCGGCAGGTAGACCGGCCCGGCGGCGCCGGCGAATGTCGCCTCGGGAACCTCCTCCGGCGCCTCGTGGCGGCGGACGACGCGGGTGAAGTGCTCCTCGCCGGCCCCGGCACCCGCGTCGCCGTGCCAGCGGGCCGTGATTCGCCGTGCGAGCTCGAGCTTCCACTCCATCGCCGACTCGGGGTGCTCGCCGCCCGGCGTCAAGAGCGACCACCACTGCTCGAGCGCCTCGTCCGGGATCGACATGACCTTGCCGAACATCTCCTCGGGCGGGTCGTTGATCCCGATGTAGTTGCCGCGAGACTTCGACATCTTCTCGACGCCGTCGACCCCGACGAGGAGCGGGTACGTGACGACGAGCTGCGGCTCCTTGCCGTAGCGCTCCATCACGTCGCGCCCGGCCATCAGGTTGTAGAGCTGGTCGGTGCCGCCGATCTCGACGTCCGCGTCGATCGCGACCGAGTCGTAGGCCTGCATCGGCGGATAGAGCAGCTCGGACAGCGAGATCGGCTCCTTCGAGGCGAAGCGTTCGGCGAAGTCGTTCCGCTCGAGCAGGCGGGCGACCGTGAGCGTGCGCGTCAACTGGACCACCTCGGCGAAGGTCAGCTTCGCGAGCCATTCGCCGTTCCGGCGCACCTCGGTCCGCTCGGGGTCGAGGATCCGGAACGCCTGGCCGGCGAACTGCTCGGCGTTCGCGTCGAGTACCTCGTCCGGCAGTACCGGCCGCTCGGACGACCGTCCGGACGGGTCGCCGATCCGCGCCGTGTAGTCGCCGACGATCAGCACGACCGTGTGCCCGGCGTCCTGCCACTCGCGCAGCCGGTCGAGCACGCAGGCGAAGCCGAGGTGGACGTCGGGCGACGTCGGATCGACGCCGAGCTTCACGCGGAGCGGCCGGCCGAGCTTCAGCTTTTCGGCGAGCTCGCCCTCGGGCAGGACATGAACCGCATGACGCGTCGGGACGAACGAATCCACGAGATGGACTCTAAGTGACACGCGAGCTCGCCCACCTCTCGGACGAGGCGCTCGTCGCGCTTGCTGCGCGGTCGGAGCAGACGGCGCTCGCCGAGCTCTACGACCGGTACGGCCGGCCCGCCTACGGCCTCGCCCTGCGCATCCTGCGCGACGAGGCGCTCGCCGAGGACGCCGTCCAGGACGGGTTCATGGCGGTCTGGAAGACGGCGGCGCGATTCGCGCCCGAGCGAGGGAAGGCGAGCACGTGGATCCTCACGATCGTCCACCGTCGTGCCGTCGACGTCGTCCGGCGCGAGCAGCGGCGGCGCGCCGACTCGCTCGACGTCGCACCCGAGCAGGGCGGCGGGGCTGCCGACGACGAGGCCTGGCTCAGGCTGCAGCGCGAACGCGTCCAGGCGGCGCTGCGCCAGCTCCCCGACCAGCAGCGCGAGGCGCTCGAGCTCGCGTACTACGGCGGGTTCACCCAATCGGAGCTCGCGGAGCGGCTCGGCCAGCCGATCGGGACGATCAAGAGCAGGATGTTCATGGGGCTCGCGCGTCTGCGTGAGCTGCTCGGCGACCTGGCGATGGAGAAGACATGGACGTCCACGACCTGACCCCCGCCTACGCGCTCGACGCGCTCGATGCGCCCGAGCGTGAGAGCTACGAGGCGCACCTCGGGCACTGCGAGCGGTGCCGCGAGGAGCTGGCGGAGCTGTCCGAGGCGGCGGCAGCGCTGGCGTGGGCGGTCGACGCGCCGGCGCCGCCTGACCGGCTGCGCGCGCGGATCCTCCAGGAGGCCGGCGCCGGCCGTGAGAACGTCGTCCCGCTCCGGGCCCGACGCGCCTGGCAGGGCGTGGCCGCCGTGGCCGCGTGCGCCGCGGTCGGCCTCGGGATCTGGGGCGCGACCCTGTCGCACTCGCTCGACCGCGAGCGTGCCCGGGCGAGCGCGCTCGCGATCGTCGCGGATCCGACCGCGCGCAGAGCCGACCTGAGCGGCGGCCGGGGCGTCGTCGCGGTGGCGCGCGACGGCCGCGGGGTGCTCGTCGTCCGCGAGCTGCCCGCGGCGCCCGCGGGGAAGACCTACGAGGCCTGGGTGATTCCGCAGGGCGGTAGGGCCGTGCCGGCGGGCACGTTCGCCGGCGGCACGTCGACGGCGGTCGTGCCGCTCGCTGCCCGCGTGACGCAGGGCGCTGTCGTCGCGGCGACGATCGAACGCACGGGCGGCGTCGCCCAGCCGACCTCGCGCCCCGTCCTCAGCGCCCGCACCTAGCCGGGCGCGAAGCCGAACACCTCGCCGACGAACTCGAGCGTCGCCTCGAGCGACCGCACGATGTTCTCCTCCTTGCGGAAGCCGTGCCCTTCGCCTTCGAAGGCGATGTACTCGTGCTTGATCCCCTTGCGGGCGAG
>JAICSH010000051.1 GCA_025936995.1 Thermoleophilia bacterium
GTCGGCTTCCAGTGGGTGATGGAGGCCCGGGAGCGAGGCGCGAAGGTCATCCACGTCGACCCGCGGTTCACGCGCACGAGCGCGATGGCGACGAAGCACGTCGGGATCCGCGCGGGTAGCGACATCGCCTTCCTCGGCGGCATCGTCAACTACATCCTCGAGCACGACCTCTACTTCCGCGAGTACGTCGAGAAGTACACGAACGCGCCGGAGATCATCGACGAGCGCTTCGGGGACACCGAATCCGCCGACGGGCTCTTCTCCGGCTGGGACCCCGAGGCCGGCCGCTACGACATCGAGTCGTGGCGCTACGAGGGGATGGAGGTCCACGGCGCCGCCGGACAGCGCGGTGAGGGCTTCGAGCCGCGCGGCGAGCAGTCCGGCCACGGCGCCGCCGGCGGCGGGCTGCAGCACGGCGAGCCGCCGGCCGAGGATCCGGAGCTCGAGCATCCGCGGTGCGTCTTCCAGATCCTGAAGCGCCACTACCGGCGCTACACGCCCGAGTTCGTCGCCGAGACGTGCGGCTGCTCGATCGACGACTTCGTGGAGGTCTGCGAGACGCTCGCAACGAACTCCGGGCGAGAGCGCACGAGCGCCTTCTGCTACGCCGTCGGCTGGACGCAGCACACCGTCGGCGTCCAGACGATCCGCACCGCCGCGATCGTGCAGCAGCTGCTCGGCAACATCGGTCGCCCCGGCGGCGGGATCATGGCGCTGCGCGGCCATGCGTCGATCCAGGGCTCGACGGACATCCCGACGCTCTTCAACATCCTGCCCGGCTACCTGCCGATGCCGCACACGCTGAGCTACCCGAAGCTCGAGAACTTCATCGACGCGAACACGTCGCCGACCGGCTGGTGGGGGAAGTTCGAGTCCTACTGGGTGAGCCTGATGAAGGCGTACTTCGGCGAGGACGCGACCGCCGAGAACGACTGGCTGTTCGATCTCCTCCCGCGGATCGACAGCGACAACTCCGCCTACTTCACCGTCCAGCAGATGCTCGAGGGGAAGGTGAAGGGCTACATCATCGCCGGCGAGAACCCCGCGGTCGGCCACGCGAACGGCAGGGCGCACCGGCTCGGGCTGGCGAAGCTCGACTGGCTCGTCGTGCGGGACATCGTCGAGATCGAGTCCGCGTCCTTCTGGTACGACAGCCCCGAGGTCGAGTCCGGCGAGCTGAAGCCGGAGGAAATCCCGACCGAGATCTTCTTCCTCCCGGCCGCGACGCACACCGAGAAGGACGGTTCGTTCACGAACACGCAGCGGCTCCTGCAGTGGCACTGGCAGGCGGTCGAGCCGAAGGACGACTGCCGCTCGGAGCTCTGGTTCTACTTCCACCTCGGGCGCCTGATCAAGCAGAAGCTCGCGGAGTCGGAGGAGGAGCGGGACACGCTGATCAAGGCGCTCCGCTGGGAGTATCCGACGCATTCGGCGATCCGGGAGCCCGACGCCGAGGCGGTGCTGCAGGAGATCAACGGCCGGGAGATCGCGAGCGGCAGGTTCCTCTCCGGCTACCCCGAGCTGAAGGACGACGGCTCGACCTCGTGCGGCTGCTGGATCTATTGCGGCTGCTTCGAGGATGGGGTCAACCAGACGGCGCGGAAGAAGCCGCACTGGGAGCAGGAGAGCTACGTCGCGCCCGAGTGGGCCTGGGCGTGGCCGGCGAACCGGCGGCTCATCTACAACCGCGCGTCGGCGGACCCGGACGGGAAGCCGTGGTCCGAGCGCAAGCGCTACGTCTGGTGGGACGAGAGCGAGGGCAAGTGGACGGGCCTCGACGTCCCGGACTTCAAGGAGGACAAGGAGCCGGGCTACGTACCGCCGGACGACGCGACGGCCGAGGACGCGATCGCCGGCGTCCATCCCTTCGTCATGCAGGCGGACGGCCGCTCGTGGCTCTACGTCCCCCAGGGCCTCGAGGACGGGCCGCTGCCGACGCACTACGAGCCGCACGAGTCGCCGTTCGACAACCCGCTCTACTCGCAGCGCGCGAACCCCCGCCGCCAGCAGAACAAGGACCTCGCCGAGGATCCGTACAACCCGGTGGCCGAGGAACCGGGCGCGGAGATCTATCCGTACGTCGTCACGACGTACCGGCTGACCGAGCACCACACCGCCGGCGGGATGACGCGCTCCGTGCCGTACCTCGCGGAGCTCCAGCCGGAGATGTTCTGCGAGGTGCACCCCGACCTCGCGCGGGAGGTCGGGCTCGAGCACGGCGGCTGGGCGACGATCTACACGTCGCGCTCGGCGATCGAGGCACGCGTGATGGTCACCGACCGGGTGCGCCCGCTGTCGATGAAGGACGGGCGCGCCGTCCACCAGATCGGACTCCCGTACCACTGGGGCAGCCGCGGCCTCGTCACGGGGGACTCGGCCAACGACCTCGCCCACATGGCGCTCGACCCGAACGTCCACATCCAGGAGGTCAAGGCATTCACGTGCGGGATCCGGCCCGGGCGGCGGCCGCGTGGGGAAGAGCTCCCGCGCTTCGTCGCCGAGCTCCGCGAGCAGGCGCACTCTCGCCGTGAGCAGGATCCCCGCGTCGAGCCCGAGGAAGCGAGGAAGACCTCGTGAACCTGCTCCAGGACCTCCTCGAGCCGACAGCGGGTCCCGACGGCTGGGACGCCTACGGCGAGGAGCAGAAGGAGCGCGTCGGCTTCTTCACCGACACCTCCGTCTGCATCGGCTGCAAGGCCTGCGAGGTCGCGTGCAAGGAGTGGAACCTCATCCCGGACGACGGCCATGTCTGGACGGGCAACTCCTACGACAACACGGGCGAGCTCTCCGCCAACACGTGGCGACACGTGGCGTTCATCGAGCAGGAGAAGCCGCTCCACGCCAACGGCGACGGCGGCACGGGCCTCCGCTGGCTCATGGAGTCGGACGTCTGCAAGCACTGCACCCATGCGGCCTGCCTCGACGTCTGCCCTACCGGCTCCCTCTTCCGCACCGAGTTCGGAACCGTCGTCGTGCAGCAGGACATCTGCAACGGCTGCGGCTACTGCGTCCCGGCGTGCCCGTTCGGCGTCCTCGACAAGCGCCACCTCGCCCCGGCTCCCGACCTCCCCGCGTTCGCGAAGGAGGACGGCCGCGTCTGGAAGTGCACGCTCTGCTACGACCGGCTCAAGGGTGGGGACGAGCCGGCGTGCGCGAAGGCGTGCCCCACGAAGTCGATCCAGTTCGGTCCGCTCGAGGAGCTGCGCGAACGCGCCGACGCGCGCCTCGCCAAGCTCGGGGCCGAGGGCTGGAACGGCGCGCAGCTCTACGGCCGCGATCCGGACGACGGCGTCGGCGGCTTCGGCGCCTTCTTCCTCCTGCTCGACGACCCCGAGGTGTACGGGCTCCCGCCCGATCCGGTCGTGACGACCCGCGACCTGCCGCAGATGTGGACGAACATGCTCGCCGCGGCGGGAGCGCTGCTCGCAGGCGTGACCGCGCTGGCCCTCATCGGAGGCCGGCGTTGACAGGGGCCTTTCACCTGGACGGCAAGCCGTCGGTCACGGCGGAGGGCACCGAGATGCGCTCGTACTACGGCCGGCCGATCATCAAGGATCCCGTCTGGACCTGGGAGATCCCGACGTACCTCTTCACCGGCGGGCTCGCGGGCGCGTCGGCGGTTCTGAGCTCCGCGGCGAAGGTGGCCGGCAACGAGAAGCTCGCCCGCACTGCGCTCTACCTGGGCGCAGCCGCCGATGTCGTCTCGCCTGCCCTGCTGATCTCGGACCTCGGACGGCCGGAGCGCTTCCACCACATGCTGCGCGTCGTCAAGCTCACCTCGCCGATGAACGTCGGCTCGTGGGTCCTCTTCGTCAGCGGAGGCGCGTCCACGACGGCGGCGGCCCTTCAGCTTCTCGGCCGGCTGAAGCCTCTGCGGGCCGTGGCGTCGCTCGTCGCCGCAGTCGCCGGACCCGTGCTGGCGACGTACACCGGAGTCCTCTTCGCCGACACCGCCGTGCCCGTCTGGCACGAGGGGAGGCACGAGCTGCCGTGGATCTTCGGCGCGAGCGCAGCAGCGAGCGCCGGCGCCGCTGCGTGCATGTTCGTCTCACCCCGGGACGCCGGTCCGGCCCGGCGCGTCGCGGTCGCGGGCGTACTCGCCGAAGGCGCGCTGATGCAGGCGATGGAGCTGCGTCTCGGGACTGTGGGCGAGGTCTACCACGAGGGCGCGGCCGGAAGGTTCTCGCTGGCCGCGAAGGGGATGGCGACTGCGGGCGCGGCGCTGCTTGCACGCCGCGGCCGGAAGAGCCGCACGGCGGCGATCGCCGGCGGCGCGCTCGTCTGCGCAGGCGAGCTCTGCCTGCGCTGGGCCGTGTTCAAGGCCGGCTTCCAGTCGGCCCGCGACCCGAAGTACGTCGTCGAGCCGCAGCGGCGGCGAGTCGAGCAGCACGGCACGAACGCGACGACGAAGCCCGGCGGCGAAACGCTCTAGGCAGCTCCCGGCAGGCGCCCCGCGCGATTCGGTAATCATCGGGCGGTGGACTCCGTCGCGCCGGACCGGGTCGAATGGCGGACGCCGTCGTCCCGCCTGCTGCGGCTGCGGCGGCTGGAGGTGGTCGTCCCCGCGCTGCTCGCGGCCGTCGCCCTGGCCGTCATCGGCGCCGTCTCGGGAACCGCCGCGGCGTTCGGCGTGGCCGCGGGGGCCGTGCTGGCCGGGGTTCTCGCGCTGCCGATCGTGGGCAGGCGGTACCGGTCGTGGGGCTACGCCGAGCGCGAGGACGACCTTCTCGTACGACGGGGCGTCCTCTTCGCGCGCCTGACGGTGGTGCCGTACGGGCGAATGCAGTTCATCGACGTGACCGCGGGCCCGCTGGAGCGGATCTTCAGCCTGGCGACCGTCAAGCTGCACACGGCCGCAGCGGCGACCGACGCGCGAATTCCGGGCCTCGCGCAGAATGAGGCCACACGCCTGCGCGACCGCCTCGCCGAGCTCGGCGAGGCGCAGGCTGCGGGGCTGTGACGGTGCCCGAAGAGTGGCAGCGGCTGCACCCGCTCTCGCCGGTCGTACGCGGCGGGCGTGGCACGATCGCCATCGGGATCCTGCTCGTGCCGATCGCCCTCGGCGGAGACAAGCTGAGCAGCGCCGTTCCGCAGATGATCGTGATCGCGGTGCTCATCGGGGCGGGCTTCGTCTCGTGGCTCGTGACGCGCTGGCGGGTCGAGGGCGACGACCTCCACATCGAGACCGGGCTCCTGCGCCGGCGCTCGATTCGCTTTCCCCTGTCTCAGGTGCAGGCCATCGACGTGATCCGGCCGGGCCTGGCGCGGATGTTCCGCGTGGCCGAGCTGCGATTGCGCATGGCGGGTTCGAGCGGCGCCACCGCCAGGCTCGCGTATCTGCCCGAGCGAGAGGTCGAGCCGCTCCGAAACCGGCTCCTCGCGCTCGCCCGCGGCGCCCGCGACGACCGGCCCGAGACCGAGCAGCCCTCGGAGCAGCAGGAGGAGCGGGTGCTGGCGCAGGTCGACACCTGGCGCCTCGTGGTCTCGATCCTCGTCAGCGACGTCGGGGTCGTCGCCGAGGCGATTCTCGTCGGGTTCGCGATCGCCGCCGTGCTGTCCCCGCATGCCGCGGCCGCGATCGCCAGCGGCGGCGCGGTCTGGATCATCAGCGCGGTGACCGTCGTGTGGCGCCGCTTCAACCAGCTCTACCGGCTGCGGGTCGCCGAAGGGCCGGAAGGGCTGCACCTGCACGGAGGCCTCGTCGCCCTGACCACTGAGGTGATCCGCCCCGGCCGCGTGCAGGCGGTGCGGATGGTCGAGCCGTTTCTCTGGCGGGCAGTCGGCTGGTGCAGGCTCGAGGTCGATCTCGCGGGCCGACAGCGCCGCAAGGGAGAGGGCGAGGCGGCGCGGGGCCAGATGCGCACGTTGCTCCCGGTCGGGCATCGCGCTCTCGCGCTCGAGCTGGTCGACCTGCTCGTTCCGGACCGGCCGCGCGACCTCTCTCCCCCGCCGCGGCGGGCGTTCTGGAAGAGCCCGCTCCGCTACCGCAACCTCGCCTGGGCCCGCAGCGACTCGGCCGTCGCCACGACGAGCGGGCGGCTCCGGCGGATCAGCTCCTGGGTTCCGCTCGAGAAGGTGCAGAGCCTGCGCCACGTCGAGGGCCCGCTCCAGCGGCGCCTCGGACTGGCGAGCATCCACGTCGACACGGCCGGGAAGGCCGTGCACGCGACCCTGCGCGACCGCGACAGGGCGGAATCCACCCAGGCGCTAGCCGAGCTCGCGGAGCTCGCCCGGGCGGCGAGAAGGGCGCAGGCGACGGCCTGACCGTCCGTTTGGCGGCGCGGCAGGAAGGTACTTCCAGCGCCATGGAGCTTGGCTTCGCACTTTCCTCCGAAGACCATCCGCCGAACGAGCTCGTGCGCCAGGCGCAGGTCGCCGAGCGCGCGGGCTTCACGTTCGCGCTCATCTCCGACCACTTCCACCCGTGGGTCGGCGAGCAGGGACACAGCCCCTTCGTGTGGTCGACGCTCGGCGGGATCGCGCAGGCAACGGAAAAGATCCGCGTCGGCACGGGAGTGACCTGCCCGCTCATCCGCATCCACCCGGCGATCGTGGCGCAGGCGGCCGCGACGGTCGGGTGCATGATGCCGGGCCGCTTCTTCCTCGGGGTCGGGACGGGCGAGAACCTCAACGAGCACGTCACCGGCGCGCGCTGGCCGCTTCCGTGGGAGCGCCTCGAGATGCTCGAGGAGGCCGTCGAGGTCATCCGCAAGCTCTGGAGCGGCGACGAGATCACGCACCGCGGCAGGCACTACGCAGTGGAGGAGGCGCGGCTCTACACCGTCCCGGACGAGCCGCCGGAGGTGTTCGTCGCGGCATCGCAGCCGCAGGCCTCCAAGCTCGCGGGACGGATCGGCGACGGGCTGATCTCGACGGCCCCGAACGGGGAGCTCATCGAGACGTTCGAGTCCGCGGGGGGCCGCGGCAAGCAGAAGCTCGGAATGATCCACGTCGCCTACGACGAGGACGAGGAGGCCGGCCTCGAGCGCGCGCACAAGCTCTGGCCGAACCTGGCGCTCGCCGGCTCCGGTGGCCAGGAGCTCCCGGCGCCGCGGGACTTCGAGTCGTCGGCTGCGAACGTGACCGTCGAGGACGTCGCCGAGTCGACGCCGGCGGGGCCGAACCCCGAGCCGTACCTCGAGCTGATCCGCAAGTACGAGGACGCCGGGTTCACCCACGTCTACATCCACCAGATCGGCGAGAACCAGGACGAGTTCACCGAGTTCGCGGCCCGGGAGCTGATGCCCCGCCTCTAGACTCGGAGGCATGGAGCAACTGCGTGTCGGCGACGAGAGCTACGGGTTCCACAAGCTCGACGCCGCCGCCGCCCGGCTCCCGTACACGCTCCGGATCCTGCTCGAGAACGTCCTCCGCTGCGGCTCCGAGGACGAGGCCGAGGCCGTCGCGAGCTGGGTCGCCGACGCGGAGCCGTCGCGCGAGATCTCGTTCCACCCCGCGCGTGTCCTCCTGCAGGACTTCACCGGTGTCCCGGCCGTCGTCGACCTCGCGGCGATGCGCGACGCGATGCGCGAGCAGGGCGGCGACCCGAACGCGATCAACCCGCTCATCCCCGCCGAGCTCGTGATCGACCACTCCGTCCAGGTGGACGAGTTCGCGTCACGGCTCGCGATCGAGCGGAACGTCGAGCTCGAGTTCGAGCGGAACAAGGAGCGTTACGCGTTCCTCCGCTGGGGCCAGGGCGCGTTCGACAACTTCCGCGTCGTCCCGCCCAACACCGGCATCTGCCACCAGGTGAACCTCGAATACCTCGCGCGCGTCGTCGAGGTGCGCGACGGGATCGCCTTCCCCGACACGCTCGTCGGCACCGACTCGCACACGACCATGGTCAACGGCCTCGGCGTCCTCGGCTGGGGGGTCGGCGGAATCGAGGCCGAGGCCGCGATGCTCGGGGAGGCCCTGTCGATGCTCGTCCCGCAGGTGGTGGGCTTCCGGCTCACCGGTGCGCTCCGCGAGGGCGCGACGGCGACCGACCTCGTGCTCACCGTGACCGAGATCCTGCGCAAGACGGGCGTGGTCGGGAAGCTCGTCGAGTACTTCGGGCCGGGAGTCGGCTCGCTCGCCCTCGCCGACCGCGCGACGCTCGGGAACATGAGCCCCGAGACCGGCGCGACATGCGGCTTCTTCCCCGTCGACGAGGTGACGGTCGAGTACCTGCGCCTCACGGGCCGCAGCGCCGAGCGGGTCGCGCTCGTGGAGGCGTACTGCAAGGAGAACCTCCTCTGGCACGACGCCGACGACCATCCCGAGTACTCCCGGGTCGTCGAGCTCGACCTCGACGACGTCGAGCCCTCGCTCGCGGGGCCGCGCCGGCCGCAGGACCGCGTTCCGCTGGGAAGCGCGAAGGAGGCGTTCATCGACTCCCTCGGGACGTTCGGCGTCGAATACACGAACGGCACGTACGACAAGGAGATCGCCGACTCGTTTCCCGCCAGCGACCCGCCGACCGGCGACGGCGTCGGTGACGGCCAGGAGCCTGTCGCCACGCCGACCGCGACGCTCGAGAAGAAGCAGGTCGCGGTCGAGGGAGAGGAGTACGCGCTCGAGCACGGCTCGGTCGTGATCGCCGCCATCACGTCCTGCACGAACACGTCGAACCCGTCGGTGATGATCGCCGCCGGCCTCCTCGCGCAGAAGGCGGTGGAGCGCGGGCTCGAGCGGCGCCCGTGGGTCAAGTCCTCCCTCGCGCCGGGCTCGAAGGTCGTGAGCGAGTACTACCGCGCGTCGGGCCTCGACAAGTACCTCGACGAGCTCGGCTTCAACACGGTCGGCTACGGCTGCACGACGTGTATCGGGAACTCCGGGCCGCTGCCGGAGCCGATCAGCGCGGCTGTCGCGGACGGCGACCTCGTCGTCTGCGCCGTCCTCTCGGGCAACCGGAACTTCGAGGCGCGCATCCACGGCGAGGTGAAGGCGAACTACCTCGCGTCGCCGCCGCTCGTCGTCGCGTACGCGCTCGCGGGACGGATGGACGTCGACCTCGTGAACGAGCCGCTCGGCCGGGGCTCCGA